>NZ_JBIWMX010000060.1:0-22765 GCF_044766925.1 Nocardia sp. NPDC101769
CATCAAACGGGTCATCCCGCGGCGGTAGCGGGCGACGGTGAACATGGCGCCCACGGCCATGGTCTGCAACTTGGTGAACGGGTTGAGCTCGACGACGCCGCTGACGAGTTCGGGTGCCCGCGCGGCGGCGATGGTGGCCGCACCGCCGGAGATCGAGTGTCCGACGATCACAGCGGGCCCGCCCAGGTGGCGGATGAGGGCGAGTAGGTCGCCTGCGACATCGGTGCGGGAGATGGCGGTGCTGCCGTCGTGTGAGGTCCAGTTCATGCTCGATTCGCCGTGGCCACGGATATCGGCGTTCGCGACCCGGTAGCCCGCGGCGACCAGTTGCGGCACCAGGGCCCGGTAGGCCTGCCGGCGGTCGCCGATGCCGTGCGACAACACCACCAGTGGGCCCTCGCCGGCCACATCGTAGGCGATCTGTCCACCGTCGACGGTCAGGTACTCGGTCATGTCCAAACTCCTGCGGAGTGAGTAGCTAAAGCTGATAGCCAAAAAGCTAATCAGATTAGCTATCCATGTCAAGCCTGTGCCCGGATCAGGCTGATCACAGGGCTTTCGCTGGATGGCTCAGCCCTGGTCCATCTGCATGTGAAGGTCCGTTGGGCCAGCCACGAGAGACGGGGCATGAGGAACATCGGCGTGAAAAGTAGCGCTAATGCCGGTGCCGCAGAGGTGGGCCGCCAGGCGATTCCGTCGCGCGAAGGGCTCGCCCGCGCGGGCGACTCCGGAATTCCGCAGAAGAGCGAGAAGCGTTCAGCGCGAATCGGAACGAAGCCCCATGAGCTGCGCGCGTTTCCGTTTGCGGTAGGCCCGCTGCCGGCAGCGGGCGCTGCAGTACTCCCGGGGCCTGCCCCGCCCGGCGCGGGGCGCCGTTGGCAGTGCCATGGACTTCCACGACGCTGACTTCGGCACCAGCGCTGTCTCTTTCGAGCGGCCCCGGCAGTGGGATCCGAAGCCCGCCTTCGACTGGGACAACGGCATCTCCCAGAAGCCACCGACCGTGGCCATCGGTCGAGCACGCGTTTCACCGCATCGAAGCGTTCGAAAAACGATGATCTGACGAACGCCCGCACTTCCGCCGGGACGTCCGCGGCATCGCAGGTATCGGTGTTCGGAAGCTCGTCGGTCAACCGGGTGGGCGACGCGTGCGAATCTTCGGACGATGAGGGCGGTGTTTCCAGCACAATCGAGCGGTGCTCGTATGGGTGAGGAAGCGCAGCAAAGCAGTTGGTCGCTTCGCGGGGCGAATCGGGTTGTTCTGCTCGGTCGCGTTGGCGTTGTGCGGCGGCCTGATCGTGGCGTACACCGCCGACAGACTTCTGCGCCGGATCACCCCGGTCGATCCGAGCAAGGGCGCCGCCGAGATCGACCTCGTCGCCGTCGACGACACCAACCCACCACGACCGATACCGGAGACGTACCGGCAGCAAGCAACCACAGATGCCGAGAGCGGGACCGTCGCAGCGGGTGTCGCGGCGTACGACCGCGGCCTGCACGGCATGGCCGAGGGGCTCTTCCGTCGCGCCGCCGACGCCGGCCACACCTCCGCCATGTTCGACCTCGGTGTCCTGCTCGAGGACCGTGGTGAGCTCGCCGAGGCCGAAACCTGGTGGCGCCGCGCCGCCGAGGCCGGCCACGTCGGCGCCATGCACAGTTTGGAAATCCTGTTTCGGGAGGGTGGGTAGGCCAGCATGGCCGGGGCTGGCGGCGGCGTGTCGCCCGGATCGCGCGCAGGCCGCGTCGGTGATTCAGATGACAGGGTGTCTGTTTGGGGTACACCCCAGCATCACACTCCGGCGTGCGCCGAAAAGTGTGACTCGCAGCGGCAGATGGCGATGTTGTCGCACCCTCAGGTGGGGCCGGCGCCCGGAACCTGGTGCGGCGCAGAACGTCTGCTATTGCCGATGAGCGGGTAGTTCGATGTGGCCGAAAATGGGCGCGTGCGGGCTAGTCGAGAGGGTTCGCCCGTTTGTCCGCGGAAGAGGTTGCGGGGAAGAGTCTTTCGACTGCTGTGATGATGGCTGCGCGGCGTTCGGCCAGGAATACCGCCTGCCGTGCCGGGGTGGTGGCGAGGTCGGGGTGGTCGGCCCAGGCCATGGCGAGTTGGTTGACGAACATGAGTATGTCGAGCGGGTTCCAGGATCGGTCGAGGTGGCCGTCGTGCTGAGCCTGGCGGAGCTGTTCGGTCTTGCGGGACACGATGTCGCGGGTGGCGTCGTCGGGGGCGTTGTCGGCGAATTCGAGTTGGCCCCACCGCATCAGGCGCAGGTTGTCGGGGTGGCTGGTGAAGTAGTCGTGGACTCGCCCGGCGTAGCCGGGTAGGTCGGTGGGGTCCATCCGAGTGGCTTCGGCGACCGCGTCCAACTCGCGGGCTGCGACGAATCGGTACAACTCTTCCTTGCTGCGGAAGTAGGCGTAGACGCGTTCTTTGCTGGTCTTGGCGGACTTCGCGATCCGATCGATGCGGGCCCCGGCGATCCCGTGTCGAGCGAATTCGGCCTTGGCCGCCTCGACGATGCGGTCACGGGTCGAATCGGCGCGCGGAGTCATTCGCCGACTCTACCAAAACCGAACTGTTTGGTTTGACGCGTGGGGTCGATGGCCATATGGTCAAACCAAACAGTTTGGTTTGACATGTAGAGGAGCCAGCCATGCAGCACCGGACACTCGGCAACCAGGGCCTGACGGTGTCGGCGATGGGATACGGATCGATGGGCACCGTCGTCGGTTATGGGGCCAGCGACGACGACCAGTCGATCGCCGCGATCCGCCGCGCCCATGAGCTGGGCGTGACCTTCTTCGACACCGCCGAGATGTACGGGTGGGGCGAGGGCGAGAAGCTGCTCGGCCGTGCGCTGGCACCGTTCCGCGACGAGGTCGTCATCGCCACCAAGTTCGGCTTCACTCCCGATTTCGGTACCGACTCCCGTCCCGAACACATCCGCGACGTGGTCGAGGCCAGTCTGCGCAACCTGGGCGTGGACCACATCGACGTGCTCTACCAGCACCGGGTCGATCCCGCAGTACCGATCGAGGACGTGGTCGGCACCATGGCGGAGTTCGTCGACGCGGGCATGGTGAAATACCTCGGCCTGTCCGAAGCCGGACCCGATATACTCCGCAAAGCTCATGCCGTGCATCCGATTTCGGTGCTGCAAACCGAATACTCGATCTTCGCCCTCGACGCCGAACCACTCTTCGAACTGCTCGAGGAACTCGGCATCGGGTTCGTCGCCTACTCGCCACTGGCCCGCGGGTTCCTAACCGGCACCGCACAACCGGCCGGTGACTATGCCCCGACCGACTTCCGCGCCCACATGCCCTGGTGGAAGCCGGACAACTACGACGCCAACAGTCAAATCGTCGACCGGCTCACCGAACTGGCCGTGCGCAAGGGCGCGACCCTATCCCAACTGTCCTTGGCGTGGGTGCTCGCACAGCGTGACTACATCGTGCCGATCCCTGGGTCCCGCAATCCCTATCGGGTCGCGCAGAACATCGCCGCCGCCGATCTCACCCTCACCTCCGAGGATCTCGCGCGGATCTCCGCAATCGCTCCCGCTGGCGGTCACGGTGGTCGCGGTACACCCTCGGGATGGCTCTGATCCCGCGTCGGACACAGCGGATCGCACGCCGTATACCGCTGATCGCGCAGGGGAACCGGCCAGCGCGGGTGCGTGGATTATCAACTGGCAGACGTCATCTGAGCCTGCCGAGCGAACGTCGCCAGTGCACGGTAATGCCGCATGTCGCGCGGTTCGAAGCGGCCACGCGGCAAGCCCGAAGATCAACGCGCCGAGATCATCTCGGCCGGCCGAGCGCACTGGACGGCCGCATACCGCGCTGACCGAACCGGCAGCGCGAGGCGTCGGCGGCCGAAACCTGTTGCGGTGCAGAACGTCCGCTATTGCCGAATTGAGTGTGTCCACCGCCCATGCCTAGGGGCCACGGATTGATCGTCCTCGGTCCCGGGTCTGCCATATTCGGTGGATACGAAGCCGTGTCCACCCAGATCAACTTCGACCTTGTCGGATCTGACGGAGTAGGAGGTGCCTGAGCGACCCGCAGCTTCGTGACGCCAGGGCCTGACGGGATCAACGGTCAAATGTCGAGCATGGCGGTTCGGCGCCGCGCGGCGCGGTGGGCAAGCGTATCGAGGATTCGACGCCATGCCGGTGATTCCTTGAGGATCAAGGAAAAGACTGGCGTCGGGTTGTCTGGCCTGCTGCTGTTGCCTTCGTGTTTGATCTCCCAGATTTCCAGGTCGTTGATGAGCCGATCCACGCGTGGATCGTGCGGATCCCAGTCGACTGATTGATCGCATGCGAGATACAGGCGCATCTTCTCGGGGTCGTCGAAGGCGGCGTTCTTGTCGCGTATCCATTGCGGCACCGCGTTTGGGTCCGATGCCTGCATCAGGATCGACCAGTCGCGCTCGAGTCGGACCGTCCGTTCGCTGACTCCGAGACTGCGCAGCCGGTTCAGTATGGCGATCATCTCGGGGGGCAGGACAAGCTCTTCACCGCTTGCCAATTCGGTGATGCGGCGGCGACGCTCGGTGAGCTGATCGATCTTGGCCTGTAATGCGGTGTCGATATCGGTGATGGCAGCTGCGAATTCGGTTGGTTGTGCGTGCAGCAGCGCGTCGATGCGGGCCAGTGGCACTCCGGCAGCGGCGAGAGTCCTGATTCGGACGAGATCTACTGCCGTCTGCGCGCTGTAGCGGCGGTAGCCGGAGGCATCACGTTCAGGCTCGGGCAACAGGCCGACCTGATGGTAATGATGGACGGTGCGCACGGTCACCCGGGCGATCGTCGCGAGCTGGCCGATCGTGAGCACCGTCTGCCTCCGGTCTTCGGGAAACGTGACGTAGCCGAGTTTAGGTGCGAGCCACCCGGTCGACGACGTCGCGGATCGCCTGGACCACGACATCGGGGCGTGTGAAGCACAGTTGGTGGTGGCCAGCGTCGGAGACGACGCGATGTTCCCCGAACGACACTGTGCTCACCACGGCCGCGGCCATGCTCCTCATGCCCTCGTGTATCGCACGTACCGTCTGCTCCGGCATCGATTCCTGAGGGCCGGGGTCGGTGCCTTCGGTGGTGAGCGCGACCACGGGTACGTCGGGAATGTCCGGCCCGGCGCGCAGTTCGTCGGCGAGTGCGACCAAGCTGCCCCGCTCGGCGATGCCGACCCGGAGCCATTCGTCGCTGACGTGGGCCTCGGTCAGCGGCTGCCGCATGTGTTGCGGGTAGTCCGCCACCAGTTCGGTGAACATCTCGTGTAGGGCTGGGCGCATCTGCCGGATCTGCTCGGGACCGGGTGCGGCCTGCTGGTCGGCAGCCGGGCTCGCCGCAGCGGGCATGATGTCTTCCCAATCGCGGTGGAAGCCGTCCAACCAGACCAGCCCGGCCACCTCCTGCGGGTACAACTGCGTGAACCGATGCGCGTAGGCGCCGCCGAGGGAGTGCGCGACCAGGACGTACGGGGCGACGAGGTCTTGGGCGTGCAGCAACTCGTGCAGTTCCGTCGCGACCGCGGCGGCGGTGCGCGGCAGCGGGACGGGATCGCTGTACCCGCTGCCCCCACGGTCGTACACCACGGCGGTGCCGAACCGCGAAACCCCTTGCTGAACAGCGAAATAATCCAGACCCACCGCGCCCGCCCCTGGCAGGAACGCAACCGCCGGTCCGCCACTGCCCAACCGATGCACGAAAACCCGGCGGCTGTCGACCTCCTCGAACCCTCCGATCGGCGGAGCGGGCCGAGCTGCGGAAGCGCTGTTCTTCGTCATGAAGCAAGGTTGCAACCCCGACGCAGCGTCAGGGTCAAGCCCTTCCCTGCACCCTCAGACACACATGGCCGTTCGAGGGCTGTCGCGGCACATATCGAGCAACATGAACACATGCCGACGAACGCACGCTACTGCCGCATACCGCGCTGACCGAACCGGCCAGCGCGGAGCAACGGAAGCTCAACTGGCCGTGGCCATCTGAGGTCGGCAGGCATGTGGTCTTCGCTCATCGCATGAAGGGCACTCAGTGCGGTCGCCAGACAGGGTCGAGGTCGGGAGTGAGTTCCGGATCGATCCGCCGGTCGATCTCGTCCTGCCACGCTTGATACGCAGGACTGATGAGCCTGACACGGACAGACTTGCCGCCGGTGGCCAGTTCCAGGAGAACTTTCTCCAAGTCCCATCCCAGACTGCGGTTCGATTCGCGCTGCGACCACCGGGTCGGTCGCTGCCCCAGGAGTTCGAACACTCGCTGGGCGAGTTCGTCGAACGCGCTGTCGAACAATGGCGCCGCACTCGGGTCGTCGAGGATGACGTCGCTGCTGTAGAACCAGATCCCCCACAGAGACCGCGACATTCGTGGCCCTCCGACGTTATCGAGATACACCGCGGTGTCGGTGCGGTTAACGTCGAGGTTGGTGGTGAGGACGGGCCATTCTGCTCGGGGTCTTCCAAGTGCCATCCGACTCGTTCGGCGAAGGCCGGCAGGTCGGCGACGGTCCAACTCCAGTCGAATTCCAAGGCGGCCTGGATGACCTCGATGGCCCGGTCGGAATCTATTCGCATCGATGTGGACTGCTCTTTCTCTGTATGCTGAACCGGATCACTGAGAGCCCTAGGCGTGCTCACGCATCCGTACCTCACCCGACGAACGCACTAATCTGCCGCATATCACGCTGACCGAACCGGCCAGCGCGAGGCGCCGGCGGCCGAAACCTGGTGCGGTGCAGAACGTCCGCAACTGCCGATTATGTGACGGTGAGGAGCCGAAGGTTGCGAGCGGGGGTCGGCATCGTGGCGAGAGCGTCAGGCCGCGCAACGACGTCACAGAGCATCTGGGTCGGGGTCGCGTTGAGCGATGATGTATTCGTCGATGTAATTCTGCTCGGCTTGATATGAGGGACTGGCCAACTGCACATGGCACGCACGCGCTGAGCCGCACGCACTGAGCCTTTCCGGGTAGTGGGTCAGGCCATGGCGTAGCCGGCTGTTGACTGCGAGGGTGGGACGGGCGGAATGCCGCTGGGGCGCAACGAGAAACGCGGAGCCCCTGCTATGAAGTTGTTCCTACCAAAGATCAACTTCGCAGGGGTTCCGCGCCCGATGAGTGTGTCATACACCGCCGTCCTTCCGATGCCCGAGTCGACCGTGTTCTACGTCTCGGGCCTGCTCGAAGCCCGCCGCCGCGACCGGGGCACCCGCTGGCGGGCGCTGACCTGCACCGAACAGGCGGTGCTGGCGCCGCGGTGGTTCATCGACGGCACCCGAGTCGAACAACTCGCCCTGGACAACGCGATCGGCCGCACCACCGCCTACGACGCGCTACACGAAGTCATCGACGTACTCGCCACGCAAGCACCCTCGCTGGCCAATGCGCTGCTGGCCGCGAAAGCTGCGGGCCACCAGCATGTTTCGGTGGACGGCACCCTCATCCGCACCGACCGCAGCAGCGAGCCCGGCCCCACCGCGACGAAGAAGGCCACCTCACGCAAGCGGGAACGAGTGGATCTGTGGTGGTCGGGAAAACATCACTGCCATGGCGGGAACGTGCAGGTCGTCACCGCCCCCGACGGCTGGCCCCTGTGGACCTCCCCGGTGACGCCGGGCCGCACCCACGACATCACCGCCCTGCGCGGAGACCCCGACATGCTGCCCGCGCTGCGCACCTGGACCGCCGACGATCTGGCCGTGCTCGGCGACCTGGGCTACGAGGGCGAATCCGGCCTGATCACAGTACCGATCAAGAAACCGGCCGCCGGCGAGTTGTCCGCCCAACAGCACGACGCCAACAAGGCTCACAACTGAACCCGCGCGGTCGCCGAACGCGGCAACGCCCTGCTCAAAGGGTTCAAAGCCTTACGCCGAATCAGCCTGTGTCCCTGGCGCATCGGCGCGATCGTCGCGGCTGCTCTGGTGTTGCTGCACCACCGACACCGGCGAACCACCTGACCACGACACACCGCTACTCGGAAAGGCTCACTGACTACGACGGTCGGTAGGTCCCACCGCAGTTCGCGAAATCGGCCGTCTTTGCGTTGATTCGGTGCATGCAAGTGCGCCCGGAGACGGTCGCAGAGCTGGGTGAACCATATCCCCGGGAGCGTGCTGGTCGCAGCCTCTTGCTCACCGAGCCGGTCTGTCACATCGATACTGATGTAGCGGATCCGCGGGGGTGATCGTGTTGGCGGACAAGGGCTATCAGGGTGTCGAGGGTCTGCACACGCCCTACAAGGGGCGTAACAAGCCGGAATCGCAGAAGCAGGCCAACCGGGCTCACGCGAAGTTGCGTGGCCGCGGCGCGCGCCAACGCGCAGCTCGAGAGCTGGAAGGTGCTGCACAAGCTGCGCTGCTGCCCGCATAAGGCCGTCAAGGCCATCCACGTCCTACAGGACCGCGAACTTCAGACCGAACAAGGATGAAAAAGGCTCAGTGGATCATCAACGAAGGCAACTGACGTTCGCCGGTCGGGCCTGTGGACCATAACCTGGGGTACAAGGCCATCACGCCTTTGTCGCTCTTGGTATCCGGCCTGAGGCAATTGCGGCTGTGCGGGCCAAATCGGAAGACGAACAGCGATGGCCCGCATAGTCCGTGTATGGGCTCGCCGAGACGGCCTACCCGTGCCCGTCCGCTATTGCCGCATACCGCGCTGACCGAACCGGCCCGCGCGGGGCGCCGGCGCCCGGAACCTGGTGCGGCACAGGACGTCCGCTACTGCCGATGCCAGTGCCTTATCAGATGATGTTGGTGGGGTAATCCGGGCGTCGGGTTGATCGTGGGCCCCTCGGCCGGTGATGCTGCCGGGAGTGCCCGTGGCGAGGAAGCCAGGGTGTTGGCGCGTGCGATGACCCCGCAAGAAGGCCGGGAACTGGCGCGGCTCCGCCGATCGGGTGACCTCAACCGACCCGACACAGCTTCAGATAGGTTGTCCCAACATTGATCTGAGGAGATGAAATGCGTCGGGTTGTCATCGGCCCTGCGGGTGTCGCGGCAATCGCCATGGTGGCGGGATGCGGACCCAGCAGCCCGCCCCTGTCCGCACCAGTGACCTCGATGGACGAACTGCACAGGCTGTTCACCCACGCCGCATCCTCGCAACAGACCTGGACCGTTGTTCAGGACCAAGACAGCAACGGCGAGCCGAACACGATGACCTGCAAGGTGCAGGTGAACCCGATCAAAGCGTCGGATTGCATCTCCAGCGTCAACCCCACCGTTGGGGACACACGCACGATCACCCTCCCAGATGCGGAGTACCTCGCGACCACGAACGCAGAACAGGTCGGCGACGGATCGTGGTACAGATATGCAGCCACGGACTCCCCCGAGTTGGCGAACACCTTCAAATACCCGCTCGCCGATCTGGGTACCGACTTCTACTTCCTACCCGGTATCGCCACGATCGCGGCCACCCATGCAGACCACGTCGACGGCAGAGACGCCACGCGGTACGACCTCGACATCAACACCCAAGCGCCTCGAGCACTGCCCGTTCACCTGGCCCCGCGAACTGGCAAAAGTGTCACAGAAACCGTACAGATCTGGATCGGAGCGCGGGACCTACCCGTACGGATCGTCATCCGCACAACGTCCGGCGATGCTATTGACACCATCACCACGACCTACCGCGACTGGGGCGAGTCGCTCAATATTCAAGCTCCGCCCGCCACCAAGACTCAGCCTGGGCCACACTAATGCCTTGCCAGATGAGGTTGGTGGGGCAACCCGGATATCAGAATGATCGTGGGACTGCGGCCGGTGGTACTGCCGGGTGCCAGAACATCCGCATACCGTGCTGACCGAACTGGCCAGCGCGGGGCAGGCAAAGATCAACTGGCCGTGCCGATCCGAGGCCGGCGGAGCGTCCGCTTTTGCCGAATGCCGCGCCTTCGTACTGTCGCCGCCGCTCACCTCGACACTGCAGCGGCAGATCGTGACCTCGCTGTCCGGTGCTTGCGATGCTGAACAACCCGAGTCCTGACACCGCGGCCGACCCAGCAGACCAGCGCTGCTCCCATCGATCGACCACTGATCCTCGACATCCACGTAGCCGAGCAAAGAGCATGCTGGGCTATGAATCGCCCCGCCGCCTCGGTTGAGCGATGGCAGTCCTCGCCACGTACGCTGCACCTCGACCACGATTGACTCGAAAGTGACACCGATGCTGCTGCGCGGAGCTGTCGTACTGCGCGTGCCGGACTGCCGGGCGCAGGCGGCGACATCGTTGATGCGGTGGTATCTGCAGCGCGGCCAGTTCCACCGTGGGACTCCCTCGAGGATGTGTCCACGTTCGACGCCGTGATGCGGGGACGGTTCCTCGACGCTCAGCTCCGAGGGGCGGAAAGTATACCGCAGCAAGACTTTTCGTCAATTCACAGGCTAGGAGATAATGCCGAGACGGCACCGGGTGGCTGTGTTAGCCTCCCTCCAGAGTTGTCGCCAGCGGGGCTGCAGCTGGAGGGGAAATATAACGTGCTGAAGGGCATTCGTAGATCCGTCATTCTATTGCTGATGGCTATTGCCGCATTGACCGTGGCGTCTACGGCGTCAGCTGACAGCGTGCAGATCCGTAGTGGAATGAACGGTTTCTGTCTCGATATTCAGGGAGCGAACCCTGATCCGGCACCGGTTGTCTCATATCCGTGTAACGGTCAGCCCAATCAAGCCTGGTATTGGGACGGCCAGCAGATCCGTAGTGGAATGAACGGTTTCTGTCTCGATATTCAGGGAGCGAACCCTGATCCGGCACCGGTCGTCTCATATCCGTGTAACGGTCAGTCCAACCAAGCCTGGTACCGGAATGGCACGGAGATCCGCAGTTATTTGAACAACCTTTGCCTCGATATTCAGGGAGCGAACCCTGATCCGGCACCGGTCGTCACATACCCATGCAACGGTCAAGCCAATCAACGCTGGTAAACCCATGAGCTAGAGTGTGCTGTAATCAGCGTAAGGCGTTTTGTGTCAAGCGGTTCGGTCGGTGCCCTGGTCTGTCGTCGTCCCGGCATAGCAGTAATGGGGTTGAAGCCCTGCAGCGTGTAATCGGGTTGAGGTGACGACAGGTCGGGGCTGCCCAGGATTACAGGCGAGATCGACCAACCCCGACAGCAAATGGCGGTTGCCTGTCAACTGGTTCAGCGTCGAACCCAATGCTCTGCTGGCCACGATGCAGTATCTGAGCTCCGACTCAGCCCACCGCGCGAACATCACCCCCACCGACCTCGAGGCGATGCTCACGCCACCGCCGCTGGCGGTGGTCGAATTGGGCCACTGCTCGGCGCGGTGATCGCCCGGCACGGTATCGCGGCAAGCGACATCACCCTTGACTGTCCGCCGGGAGCCACAGTCGCAGCCGACCCGGATGACGTGGATCGCATCATGACCAATCTGCTCGACAATGCGCTCGAGCACGGCGGTCCGCCGGTCGAGATCCATGTCGACACCGTGGACGCCTCCACCGCGAGAATCACTGTCCGAGAATCACGGACCCGGCATCGATCCGGCGTGCTTCCACATGCTTTCGAGCGGGCACCCGCGCGGATACCGCGCGCGCCCCTGGTGGCAGCGGTCTCGGCCTGGCGATCGTGAACACGCTGGCATTACGCAACCATGGGAGCGTGAGCGCTGCCAATCATCCGGACGGCTGGCTGGCTGTCACAGTCTCACTGGTCGCGCGCGGCACCTGACGGCGTTGGCCACTCGGGCCGTCGGGCTTCCGGGTTCATCGATGCGGACACACGGGCGAACCCGGCCGGGCGCGGACTCAGATCGTGATTACGTTGACTGCCAGGCTGGTCTGGACAGCGAGCGCTCGAGTTTGTTCGAAGCGCCTTCGATCGGCCGGGGGCCGCAGAACTCCGTACAGCGAGACGAAGACGTAGGTGAGGACCGGGGCGAGCCAATCGTTGGCGGAGAACCCTGGCAGGCCGTCGTCGTTGAGTTGCGGCATGTTCGCGCTGGTCCGCCACAGCCAGACCGCGGCACCGGCCGCGACGCCGGTGCCGAGTATGTCGATCCAGGCGCCGCGGCCCAGCCGCCATGCGGCGAGTCCGGCGGTGAGCACCGTCGTGATCGCCGCGGTGAGCAGGATATGGGCATGGCTGAACACGGGTCCGGCCAAGGTTGTCACGATGTCCTCACTTCACGAGATACCGGAAATGGCTCGGCCGCAGATCATTTCGCGGGCGCAAGGTTGGTCGCGTCCAGGGCAGGCCGCAATGCTTTGGTGAGGGTGACCGCGTCGTCGACGGCCCAGTAGTGCAGGTAGAACAGGTGCGGGTCGTCGACGAGCATGTGGTTGTGCACCTCGACGACCTCGATGCCGCCCTTGCGCAGCGCCTCGATGACCTTGTTGACTTCGGTTCCGGTCAGGGCGAAGTCACCGTTGATGGCGGCCTTGCCGTCGCCGACGGGCTGGAAGTTGATGACTGTGGTGACACCGAAGGTCGGTGGCAGGACATGCCCGTCGTCGCTGATGGTTTCGGCGCGGGCGAGGTTGTACTTGAACAAGCCGCCGTCGGCGGTTCCCTTGCGCTCCAGAGCCGCATCCACACCGGCGGTGTCGATGTCGACCGGCGGCTGCTGGGCAGGCGGAGCCGACGCGGGCGCGATGGCGGTCGTGTCGAGAACAGCTTTGAGCGCCTTGCCGAGCTGGGCGGGGTCGCCCATGCCTTCGATGTGGGTCCACCAGATCTGTGGGGACTGCTCGAGCAGGTGCTTGTGCAGGGCGGTCTGCTGTAAACCGTTGGCGTGCAGGGCGTCGGTGACCTTCGCCAGCTCGTCCTCGGTGACGACCAGATCGCCCATCACCATCGTGCCGTCGTCGTATTTGCCGAACGCGGCGTAGCCGCCCAGGGACAGGCCGGGTTTGACGGCCACGCTCTTGGACTGCACCTGCAAATCGGTGCGGACGAGCGGGATGCGGTAGACGGTGTTGTTGTCGCCGAACTTGCCGGTGCGGCCGAGGGCGTCGGTGACCGGCTTCCAATCGGCGTCGGTGGTGGCGACCGGCTTGTGGGTGCCGCCCATCGGCATGTTCATGGATGTGGTGCTGGAGCCGGTGCTGCTGTTGCTCGAGCACCCCGCCGCCACCGTGACGGCCAGCAATGCGGTCAGGATCGCCATCCGTCGGGCGGATCGGCCAGCAGAAGCGCGCATGAGAATTCCCGTCGTAGAAGGAGACAGTTCGCCCGGGCCGAGACGGACTGCAAGGCAAGGTCTATCGGCAGTTCATGGAGCCGAGATGAAGATGCTTCCCGGCTATCGGGTGGGTTCGAACTCCCACAGCGCGGGCCCGCCGTCGGGGGTCCCTTCGGGAATCGGGAAGAAGCTGTGATGGTCGTTCGGGTCGACGGCGAGGGTGTGCGCGCCGTCGGCGAGTTGTTTGGCTCCGGCGGCCGTCGTGTGGCCGTCACGGCGATCGAACACCGACACCCAGCCGCTTTCGGCGGCCACGTAGAGACGTTGGGCGGTGGCGTCGTATACGAGCACGTCGGGTGTCTCCCCGACGCTGTTGTGGTCGAGGACAGCGCGTTTGGCGAGATCGACCGTCACGGCGGTGGCGTTGCCCCCACAACCGACGAACATCAGCTGATCGGCGGTATCGAGAGCTTGTCCATGTGGCGCGTCGCAACCGGGGGTGAGGATGCGGTCGGTGATGGTGAACGTATCGGGAGCGACGACGGCGAGATCGCCGTGGCCTTGCACGGCGACGACCATCTTGTCGGTGGTTGGGTTGTAGACGACGTTGCCGACTTCTCCGCCCATTTGCACTGTGGCACGGACGTTTCCGGTGTCGGCGTCGATGACGGTCTCGGTACCCGCGTGTTCGTTGGTGGTCCAGACCGCATTGCGGACCGGGTCGTAGGCCAGGCCGTCGGGATAGGTGTCGGTCGGCGCGGTGAACAGCACCGCGCCGGTGTCCTCGTCGAAGGCGACCAGCTGATTGCGGCCGGTCGCCGTGGCGTACACGCGATGCTTGTCCGGCACGACGAGCACCCCGTGCACGTCCGGAGTGTCAGGGATGGTGCGAACCACCGTGTGCGAGTGGATATCGACCTCGATCACCTGGCCCGCTCCCATGTGCGCGAGGAACAGCAGGCCACGGCCGGCGTCGAGGCTGGTGTAGTCGAACCGCACCGCGCCACCGGTCAGCGCTGTTTCGCCGACCTTTCTTAGCGGGAGGTCGCCTCCGGTCTGTGTAGGGGCTTGCGATGAGGAGCATCCGGCCACCAGCGCGATTCCGCACAGCATTGCCAGCATGTGCATCGATCGCATTGTGCCCACCTCTCCCTGAGCCTTGAAACCGTGGTTGCGTACCTACGATAGAATGTCGATCGCGCCTGCGGCGAGACTTATGGGAGGTTCGATGCTCGACCGAAGACCCGCCACGCCGGGCGAGTGGGTGCTGCTGTCCTACCGCGTCCCCCGCGAACCCTCGACCCGGCGCATCGCGATCTGGCGAAAAGTCAAAGCCCTCGGGGTCGGCCAGATCTCCGACGGCCTCGTCGCACTACCCGCCGACGCGCGCACTCGTGAGCATCTCGAATGGATTGCCGAGGAAGTCATCGAAGCCGGGGGGACCGCGTCGATCTGGATGGCACGCCCCGCCACCTTCGCTGCCGAACGCGAGCTCGCCGCCGGCATGGCCGCCGCGCGAGCCGCTGAATACACCGCGATCACCGCCGAAGCCGCCGCCGCTCCTGCTTCGACAACGGGGCGGCAGTCACTGGCGCGGCGTCTGCGCACCGAGCTGCGGCGCATCCAACGTCGCGACTACTTCCCGCCCGCCGAACGAGAGAAGGCCGTGAGCGCCGTCGAAGCCCTTGCCGTGCAGGAAGTTTCCCGCTCGAAGCGAGTGACCTCGTGAAGTGGGCCACCCGCGCGGGCATACATATCGACCGCGCTGCCTGCGCCTGGCTGATTCGCCGCCATATCGACGCAGACGCCGAGTTCATCTTCATCGGCGACCCGAGCGAGCTGCCCTCCGACGCGACCGGCTTCGACATGCGTGGGGTCGACCTGTCCCACCACGACGGGGATTGCAGCTTCGAGACCATCCTGCGCCGCTACGACCTGCAGGATCCGGTGCTGTGGAAGCTGGCCGCGATCGTGCACGAGGCCGACGTCGACGACGAGCGCTACGACGCCCCGGAAGCTCCCGGCCTGGATACCGTGCTGCGTGGGCTGTCGATGATCTGCGACGACGACCGCATCCTCGAACTCACCGGGCCGATGTTCGACGGCCTCTACGAATTCCACCGCCGCGCCACCCTGCTCGGCCGCGAACCCGCCTGACATGTCTTCATCGAGGCTTCAACTGCCGCTCGTACCGTGCCGCTCGGAAACCACGGTTACGGCCTGAAAGGGAGGTCCGATGAACGTCAAGCAGAAGATCGGCATCGGTGTCGCCACCGTCGCTGTGCTGGCCGCAGCGGGAGTCGGCATCGGATACGCCCTCGGCGGCGACAATGACGATGACACCGTCAGCGGCCCGGA
Organism: Nocardia sp. NPDC101769; assembly: GCF_044766925.1. NCBI lineage: Bacteria > Bacillati > Actinomycetota > Actinomycetes > Mycobacteriales > Nocardiaceae > Nocardia > Nocardia sp. NPDC101769. Next base: position 15,515 of record NZ_JBIWMX010000060.1, read on the forward strand.
CGCCGACCACACCCGCGCCGCCGCTCTCATAGTCGTCCCGGGAACCGCCGGAAAGGGCGAAAAGGAAACCGGCGAAGGCAACGCTGTCTACGGGGTGACCGTCACCAAATCCGACGGCACCAAGCTGGAAGTCCACTTGGGCAAGGATTTCCATTCCTTCGGGACCGAAGCCCCGGGCACCGACGACGACTGATGGTTCGCCGACCTACCGTGAGCCGGAGCGATCCGACAGGTCACGGACGAGTTCGATGCTCCGCGTACGTTATTCGTCCCGAGCCTGTTCTCTGGGCCGCAATGCGGCCAGATCCCACCGCCGCGCTCCCGGTACATCGCAGTCGATCGCCACGACAAGGTCGACGGACAACCCGGCCAGTGACCGCGGGACGGCCCGATCCAGCAGCACGCCCGCAGGATCGGCGTCCATTAGACGCACGGCGTGTTCGCTGACGTTCTCTCGCGGCTCAAGCCCGGCAGATATGGCGAGCCAGTCCGCCCCGACGGCGCTGGTAAAGAACGCGGCAGCGAGGTGATTCTTGGCCGCCCCGTGCGAGCAAACGAAGAGCACAGTCCGTTCCATGGGAACCCCCCCGGATCAATCGGCTGCTGTGAATGTAACCACGGTTGTATTCCATTGAAACCGTGGTTACATTCCCGATGTGGATGAAGCGGGATCGCGGGCGGACCAGGACGGTGGTACCGAGGCCGCGAGGATGGACAGGGTTGGATTCGGCCGGGTTCTGGCCTACTTCCTGAAACTGGGCACGGTGGGCTTCGGCGGGCCGATCGCCGTTGTCGGCTACATGCAGCGCGACCTGGTGGAGAAGCGCGGCTGGATGGATCGAAAGGACTTCCTCGACGGCGTCGCGCTCGGGCAGGCCATGCCCAGCCCGCTCGCCGCCCAGGTCGCGATGTGGGTCGGGTTCCTGCGACGGGGCGCGTTGGGGGCCGCCGCCGTGGCCGGAGCGTTCGTCGCCCCGTCCTTCGCGATGGTGGTAGCCGTCGGTGCGATCTACTCCCGCTACTCCGGCCTCCCGGTGGTGCAGTCGCTGTTCTACGGCATCGCCCCCGCGGTCATGGCCATCATCACCCTGGCAGCGATCAATCTGGTGAAAATGACCGACCGCAAGGACTGGCGGTTGTGGTCGATCAGCGCATTGGTCTTCGCGCTCACCGCGATCACCGGCACCGAACCGATCCTCGTCATCATCGGCGCGGGCCTGATGATGATCGCGCTCGACGCTCGCCCCGACCTGAAGGCGCTGCGCCGCCGCAAATCGCGATCCACCGCCGGCGACCCCGAATCACCGCCCGAAGACCGTGCGGACGAAGGTCGATCCCACCCGATGCCAATGCTGATCGGCCTCGGAGCACTCGTCGGCGGCGGAACCTTGACCGCCCTCGGCCTGTTCTTCCTCAAGACCGGTGCCGTGGTCTTCGGCTCCGGTCTCGCCATCGTGCCCTTCCTGCGCGACGGCGTTGTCCACCAACACCATTGGCTCACCGACGGTCAATTCCTCGACGCCGTCGCCATGGGCCTGATCACCCCCGGCCCGGTCGTCATCACCGCCGGATTCATCGGCTACCTCGTCGGCGGCACAACGGGCGCGATCGTCTCGACCATCGCCATCTTCATCCCGATCTACCTCGGCGTCGTGGTTCCCGGCCGCTGGTTCATCCGCCACCGCGACAACCCGCAGATCCGCGCCTTCGTCACCGGTGCCACGTCGGCTGCTGCGGGCGCGCTCTCCGGAGCAGTCGTCGTACTCACCCGCCAAGCAGTCACCGACTGGATCACCGCCGCCATCGCCCTTGTCACGCTCGCAATACTGTGGCGCTTCAAGATCAAGGAACCGTATGTCGTAGTCGCAGCGGGGATTCTGGGTCCACTCCTGCACTGACGGGTCCAATCCACTCCGGGAATGTAACCACGGTTGCTATGGAACACGAGCGCGGCGGACGGAGGCGAATTCGAGGGCGGCGATCTGGTCGGTGGTGAACACCTTGTGTTCAGCGAGGAGGGAGACAAGACGTCGATCACGGTCCAGCGGAGGGAACCAGGGACCGGCGTCCGGGTGTCCGCCCCGGTGCACGCAGCGACCGCTGCGTGGCCCTACGGGGGGAATATGAAGGGCTCAGGTCCATAGGCTGCGGCGATGTCTTGGGAGCTGCCGCAGCGGGTCTGGGTGGGGGATCGGGGGCCAGGTTTCGGGGGAGTCGGCCCGCGAGGTCCATACGGCCGAAAAGTCACGGTAGCGGTGCTGCCGCAGTCGAACTGCCTGCAAGGCAATAGTTTTCGCGATTGGAGTGCCCGCATTCGAGAAAGTCTCGGTAGTGCGTTACCGCAGACAAGACCTAATTACCTGCGGTATCTGCGGTGTCGACCTGGGAAATGTCGTGCCACCAGGCCGTTGATTCCGCGAATTATCTGCGGTGCGGCGGAACACCCGGCCTACTGTGACCTTTCGACCAGGTGGACCTCACGGGCCTTCCAGCAGGAGGGCCCCCGATCTGCACCGCTGCCTCCAAATCGTGACCGCTCGATACGCCCCGACCGACAAGATCCTCGCTATCGTCAACCACGCCGACCCACCCACCGAGGCAGAGCAGCAGGATGCAGAAGGCGATGGGGAGGTCGTTGCGAAGCCTGGATAGGGCGTCGATGGCGACGCGCTGCGCACGATGGACCTGTTGGCTTTCGCAGGGAGGTTCAATAAATGCCACCTCGGTCCAACCGTATGGCTCTCGCTAACAGTGATCGGGTGCTTCCTCCTGAAGCTAGGCTCCTTGGAGAACTCGGCCCTGACCAGCTGCTTTCTGTCACTTTCGTGTTGCGCACGCGGCCGGACGGCCAGCCGGTGCCGAGCCTTGACTACTGGGGTCGCACGTCTCCAGGTCAGTGCAGGCGTCCAACCGTCGAGGAGTTCGCGGCCATTCATGGTGCTGATCCCGCCGACATCTCCGCAGTCGAGTCGTTCACGGTCGCACACGGAATCAGCGTCGAGGAGAGCAATGCCGCGAGCGCGATCGTGGTAGTCACATGCACTGCGGCGCAGATGAACGAGGCGTTCGGCATCACCCTGAACCGCTATGAGTTACCGCTGCATGTCGGCCGCGATCGCCACCTGTGCGCCGGGTCCGGGCACCCTGGGCCGGGGCGCGTGCACTGAGTACAGCAGCGCTGCGGCTTCGAAGGGCAGGTGCACCTGGCGGCTGAATTCGACGGCATCGTGATTGCGGTGTTCGGACTGGGCAGCCGGATACTCGGCGGGATCAGCGGCGACACGCAGATGCTGCGTCTGGATGACGCGATCAGCCTGTGACCGAGGCCGATCAGGTGCTGCGGGCTGACCTTGTCCTCGAGGGTGGCGGAGTCAAGGGCATCGGACTCGTCGGGGCTGCCGTGGCGCTGACCGAGGCCGGATACACCCTGAACAGGGTGTCGGGCACCTCAGCCGGCGCGGTCGTCGGGTCGATCGTTGCCGCCGGGCTGACCGGCCAGGCGCTGAAAGAGGTCGCGCTGGGCATGGACTACCGAAAGTTCCTCGACCCGACGCCGCTGGGGCGGATCCCATTCGCCGGACCGGGGCTGGAACTGCTCCTGGGCAATGGCATCTTCAAGGGCGACTACGCCCACGACTGGGTCCGCAGTCAGCTGGCCGATCTGAACATCCACACCTTCGGTGACCTGAAGATCAAAGATGAGGACCTGCCGCCCGAGCGCCGATACAAGCTGGTCGTCACCGTTTCCGATGTCACGCTGGGCCAGCTGGTGCGGCTGCCCTGGGACTACCGATCCGTCTACGGCCTGGACCCCGACGAGCAGTCGGTGGCAGACGCCGTCCGCGCGTCGATGTCCATCCCCTTCTTCTTCCGATCGGTCCCGCTGGAAAACACCACGACGAAGGTGACCTCGACGCTGCTGGACGGTGGACTGCTGTCGAACTTCCCGATCGACTCGCTCGACCGCACCGACGGAAAGCCCCCGCGCTGGCCCACCTTCGGTGTCACGCTGCTGCCCAACCTGCCCGCCGGTGACGACAAGGTCATACCGCTGCTGCGGTTGCCGCAACCAGGGGCACTGCACCTACTGGAGCAGATGATCTCCACCATCCTGGTCGGCCGGGATCAGACCTACCTCAACCAGCCCTGGGTCGCTGCCCGCGCTATCCGGGTCGACTCGACCGAGGTCGGCGTCGTCGACTTCGAGATCACCCCGGCCGAAACCCGGGCGCTCTACACCAACGGCTACCAGGCCGCGCTTACCTTCCTGTCGACCTGGAACTGGCAGGACTACCTCAAACGGTTCCGGTGACCGGACACCAACACCCCGCCGACCACCAACCACCGCGTCCAACCGACTGATCCCGCACGGACCAGGCCCATGAGGTCCACCTGGCCGAAAAGTCACGGTAGGGCGCGTGTTCCGCCGCTCCTGCAGATAATTCGCGGGGTCAGCGGCCTGGTAGCACGACATTTGCCCAGGTCGACACGCAGATAATTGGGTCTTGTCTGGCGCACCGGCCTCCTGAGGCAATGCATCTGGATAGGCGGGCGGCGATGCTGCCGACCTGGTTACCCGATATCGAACACGTTGGGTAGTCCTTCGCGGTAGCGCTGTTCGTCGATCCCACGCAGCGGCTCGAGCTCGGGGGCCTGATAGAGGGGGTGGATGTCACAGCGCTCGGCATTTGATCCCGTGGCGTCCAGCAGGGAATTCACTGCCGCCCGGGCGGATTCGTTGGCGCCCTCCATGGTCGCCAGATCGACGTTCGTCCGCACGTAGTCCCCGGCGAGGAAGAGGTTCGCAATCGCTGTCCGCGGGTTCGGCCGGTCCTGCCAGGAGCCGGCGGTGTTGATGAGCAGCGGATCATCGTTGGTGTTGAGTCCGGGGTCGGGATGCCAGGCGATACCCGGGTCGAGGAACCAGGAATGCAGGTCGTCGTCTGGCAGTAGCATCCGCGTGTCGTTGACGTGCGCGCCGATCTGCGCCCATGCCTCCCGGGCGACCTCGTCGGGGTTGCATTGCTTGGCAGGTTTGCCGTACAGCATCCCGGGGGTTTCCCAGTCCGAGATGTCGACCGACAGGCAATCTTGTACTGCGCCATCGCCGTAGTGGTCGCCGAGACTGCGAGCCCAGAATTGGTTTTGCGACAGCGCGGTCAGTGCCCACGGTGAATCGACGAAGGCGATGTGTCCCTCGCACAGCGTGGCCGGGCGCCGAAGGTAGAACTGGATCCCGTTCATCCAATCGACGAACAGGTTGTCCATCGCGGCGAGCCCGGGATCGATGGTCAGAATCTCCGGCGTCCATAGTCGGCGGGCTTTCTCCGCCGGCAGCGCGCAGATGAAATGGTCCGCCTCGATCGGAGTCTCGTAACCGGTCTGATCGGCCACAGTGGCGGTCGCGATCCGACCGCCGCGCATATCCAACCCGGTCACCGTCGCCGGCACCGCGAATCGGACGCCGAGATCGGTGAGCTGGCGCACCCACGGGTCGATCCACGCCTCGTTGGTCGGGCCATTCAGCACCCGGTCTGCCTCACCGTCCTTGCCCCGGCCCAGCGTGAGGTTGAAGAACGCCTCGCTGATGCCGCCGATCGTCCGGGTACTGGCCAGGTCCGCCTTGGCAGCAACCAGACTTCTGGTGGGCAGCCTGGACAGCAGCGTCCGGTATTCCGGCGATCGGGTGTCCGCGCCGATGAAGCTCGTCCACGGTATTTTCTCCCATTGCCCGAGGCGGCGGGCTTCGGAACTGGTGAGGTACACCAGCATGCGCCCGGCCCAGTACGACGACTCTGATCCGGGTAGTTCGACAGCTTCCCGGGCTGCGGCGGCGAGGGACTCGCGTAGATCGTCGGGTGTGATCGAGGACAGATCGCGGGGTCCCGGCACCGTGATGTCCGGGCCGCCTTGCCGCGACAGCTTCACCTGTCGGGCGTTGACCAGGTTGTCCCAGACTCCGTTCGGGTTTTCAGGAAACGCGATGCGCCGCATGGTGTCGGGCAGGTTGTGGTAGAAGCCCGGGAAGAATCGGAATCCGTGTTCACCGGGCAGGGGCGCGCGACCGGGCGTCTCGGTTCCGGGCACGGCGATGCTGCGGGCTTTTCCGCCGAGCGCCCTGCGCTCGTATACGGTCACTTCGAAGCCGCGTTCGATCAGTTCGTGCGCGGCGGTGAGACCGGCGACCCCACCGCCGAGAATTGCCACACGCGAGCGTGGCTGGGAAACCGGTGCGGCCCGCGCTGGTGAGACTCCGATGACTGTCGACAACCCCGCCGTCAGTGCGCCGCCCAGCACGGTGCGTCGCGAGAATCCGCGAGGGGCCTGGCGGTCCAACTCCACGGCGACTCCCATGTCGTGCGGGTGGGCGTACGGAATAGTACTGGGCGGTCCGCTCGCGCCGAAGCGTTCAGCCAGGCGTGTCCGTAAGCTCGAGAGTTCTCATACGACCGCGACACCCGATCGCTTCTCCACGACCCGTTCGAGGGCTCGCAGGTCCGCCTCCAGCTTTCGGAACACCCAGTACGCGGCCACGAAGGCGAGCCCGGTGACCGCGCACAACCACAGCACCGAATTCAGGACGAGCGGACGCTCGGCCGGCTCGAGGTTGATGAATCCGGTGAGCACGCCGACGATGGGCACCGATGCGGCGATGCCGAGGTAGACCGTGCATCTTCGTCGTAGTGCGCGCAGGTGGGCGGCATCGCGAGCCGTCGTGTGGCCATAGCGCAGGTAGATCGGGTACACGCAGCGGACGATGTAGAACGTCTGAAGGAAGAATGTGTAGGAGACCGAGATGGCGCCGCACACCAGCACGATCGCCGCCGAATGGACCACCAGCCGCCGCGGAAGGCCGGCTTCCATGCCGAGCATGGTCATCCACGCCCCCGCGGCGATCGTCCAGAACACAAGAATGATCATCGAGTCGAGGTCGCCCCAGAGCAGGGTGCGTGACCGGGTCCGGGCCAGTATGGCCTCGTCGTAGCGTCTGCCCTTGCGGAGTCCGTGGGGCACCGCAATCAAATCTCGCGACGCATAGGACCAGCTCAGGATGGCCAGCGGCCAGGCGATCAGATGGAAGATGTGCGTGAGCCGTGTGAGCTGCACGGTGGTTGCCGCGGACAGGCGCACGTTGATCAGCTGCTGGTTTTGCCCGTACAGGTAGCCCGCCGCCAGGCCGTCGGCGACCAATGCGATAAGCCACAGGATCGGGACGTAGTGGGGCGAAAGCCGTGCCCGCCAGCTGTTCTC
>NZ_JBIWMX010000061.1:0-22614 GCF_044766925.1 Nocardia sp. NPDC101769
AACGACCCATCGACATCACCCCAAAGGACGGAGGCCGTTCAGGCGCAACGGAAGTCGCCTGAAACAACCTCATCCACAGGATTTGACAATATCTCATCGCGTGCCGCGGTAGGTCAGTCCGCCGACGTATCGACGATCCGGGACAGTAGGTCCGATAGTGCGGCTACCTGTTCTACGTCCAGGTTGCCGAAAACGGACTGGGTCGCGACGGTGGAGAGGAGCTTCGCCTCGGCCAGCTCCATGGCCGCGAACTACGAAGCCCAGCTGAACCGTTGGGAGACCTTCCATGACATCCGCACTGTCGCAGCTGTTCTCGCCTTTATCCTGCTGACCGCGGTCGAAATGGCGAACAGGGAAACGCGCGCGGGTGTCGCCGCACTCTCGTCCGAGCGGAATGTGCTGGAAAACGCCACGAACTGAATCGGTGCCGAGGCAGCCGACACGTCGATCACGGACTCGTCCTCGCGAACGAGGTCAGCTTCTGCGACGCATACCGGGGACGATACTGGCGATCAGGGCGAGCCCGCCCAGTGCGACGCCGATGCCGCCGAGCCAGCGGGCTGTCGTGTCCGAAGAGGCCGCGGTGGCCCGGGTACCGGAGTGGTCGGATCCTTTGGGAGCCAGTTCCAGTGTGGGGACCGGGCGTTCGGGTTCGGTGCCGTCGGCGTTGGGCGGCTGGTCCCACTTGACGACTTCGCCGTCGACATAGGTCTGGGTCGCAGGGAAGGTGACTTCGTCCTGGTCGGGTAGATCGTCGACGAGGACCTGGAATTGAGCGAAATTGCCCGGGCCGATGCCCGCGCCGGGGTCGGCGGTCCAGGTGACGGCGGTGATCTTGCCGCCGGAATCCTTGGTGACTGTGGATTTCCAGCCGGGAATCGCTTGGGTGTCGACAGCGAGCAAGGCGGGGAACTGGACGGTCAGTGCGGTGGTGGCGCTGTTGGTGTCGGATTCGTCGGGGACGCGGAAGGTGAGGACGGCGTCGCCTGTCCGGGTGGCGTCGGGTGCCGAGACTTCGACGTGTGCCGAGGCCGTGCCCGCACCGGCGAGCAGGGCGGCGGCGCTGATCGCGGCGGTCAGGACGCCGCGGGACAAAGGGGTGAGCGCCATGGCGGAATTCCGTTCGAGCTGAACCGGATCGGCGTCCGGTCCCGAGTGTCCCGCCCGGGCGGGACACTCGGGACACGAAATCACTTTCCGGCGTTGTCGAGGGTGTTCATCATCTGAATGAGGCTGACCACGGTCACCGGCACGCCGACGGCGAGGGTGCCGATGGCGGTGCCCAGGCCCGCACCGATACCCGCGCCCGCGATGCAGCCGCCGGGCGCGCCGACCAGGAACGCGGGCGGCATCAGTTCGGTGCCGACCACGGCACCGGCGACGCAGCCGCCGACGAGTCCGATTGCCGCGCCGACCATCCCGCCGATGGCGGTGGCCATGCCGATCTGGTTGGCCGCGACACCGATCGCGTCGTTGAGGTCGTCCTGGGAGAAGATCGGCTTCGCCTCGGGGGTGGGGGTGGCGGCGATGGCCTCGGCGGGGTTGGTGGACGGGGTGAGGGTGACGGTGCGGCCGTCGGCGTCGACCCGGGCGGCGATCGGCCAGTCCTTCTGGTCGAGGCGGTAGGTCAGCGGCATGCCGACGACGAGGTTGCCGGTACTGTCGAGAACCTCGAACTGGGTGCCGCGCACATTGATCCGGCCCGCGTCGGTGCGCAGCACGACGGAGTGGTCCACCACGTTGGCGGTGTAGTGGATGCCCGGGGCGACGTCGGTGCTGACGGTGGAGCCCGGCTTCTGCGCGGGAACGTCCGCAGCGGCCGTGCCGGTGGTGATGGCCAGGGCCGCGATGGCGAGGGCAGCGGTGGCGGTGAACTTGTTCAGGGTCTTCATCAGGGGGTGTCCTTCCTCGCGAAGCGTGGTTCGCGAGACGTAAAGCCAAAAAGGGCGTGAGGTTTTGCGGTGAGCGGACTACTGCTGCGGCGCAGCGGGATCGCCGACTGGGGCCACGGTGAAGGTGCGCTGCCCCTCGATGCGGTGGCCGTCCTTGGAGGTCACGGTGAAGTGGGTGGTGTACACCCCGGCCGGACCCTGCGGCACCAGGTCGATGGACAGGGTGCGGCCATCGACGTGGACGTCATCTGGAGACCAGGTGCCGCCGTCGGGTCCGGTCACCGATACGTCGGGGTCGTCGACCTTCTCGTTGAACGTCATGCTCACCTGCGGCGGTTCGACCGGCAGCACTTCGCCGTCGGCGGGTTCGGCGTGGGTGATGTGGGCGTGGGCGTCGGCCACACCGGTGCTCAGCACCAGCAGTCCGGTCAATGCCGTGGCCGCCACGGTGAGTACCGAGCGCAGCCCTCGAGCGGGCAGCGCGAATTTCTTGCTCGACAAAGCAGGTCCTTTCCACCCGTGGACCGAACCGGTCCAGGGGCAGCACGAATTCGTCATCAGCGCAGCACGGAATAAACGCGCTCGAACGCCGCAATTACGGAAGTGTCATGCAGAAGTGAATTGCCGTACACGAGTGCGGGTGGAAATCTCACAACTCGGCACGACCAGTTGCGAGGCGGAACGAACGCACGTTTCGAGTCGAATCCTCCCGGCGTGGATGTGAAATCCCCGCGGCATCCGATCGTCACAGCGAATGAGCCGGGTCTCGGTCTTGATCGCGTTGATCTTCTGCCGCGCGCGGCCCGGTGGCATTGATCAAAAGCCCTGCGGCGACTCTCGGCCGTCCGCATCATCAGGTGGAAAGTGTGGCGGGGGGAGTCGCCGGCAGGGCACTGGTAATGCCGGCACCGGTGGGGCGGAAGAAGCCGGTGAACGTGCCGTAGTCTCCGAGCCCGGAATCGGGGGGATTCTCGGCATCGGGCAGCGGCATCGTGGTCTTGTTCATGATGATCTTTCGAATACCGTTCTCCACGACCACCAATGCCGTGCGGTTACCCCACTGCGCCACATCACCGGTGCTGAGTTTCGTGTCTTGACCGTGAGAGAGCTGGGCGGGCTCGTCCACCTGCACCCACGGGTTGCTCGGTGTGTTTTCGCCCGGCGTCCCGGTGTACGCCTCGCGGGCGTCACTGCCGTTGGGGTTGTTTCGTTCACGGGTCACCGCATCGTGTACGACCGAGGTCACCTGCTGGGTCGCGCCGTCTATCGAAAGGGGAACCATCGAACTCGGTCCGGTTACCGCGGGCGGCGTCTTGGGATCGCCGATAGCGGTGACGGCGGGAGCAGGAGTGGTGCTTGCCGGGGTGGTCACCGTCGCAGGTTGAGCGGTCGTGGGCTGCCCCGGGTACTGGTTTTGCCGGTAGTTGGGCCCGGTATTGCCGTAGGGACTGCCGTAACCGTTGCGGCTCTGACCTAACGCGCTCGACAGCAACGCCATGTCAAGCAAGTTGTTATTCATGGGATTCGAGGTCTGTGAAGTCCCGCCGCCCGTGTTCACCGCGGGCGAGGCGTTGGCCGAGTTGTGGCCGATCCCTGTCTGATCACCGGTGGTCGTGGGGTAGGCGGAGCTGACCGCACCGGTGCCGTCGGTCGACTGAACGCCGGACGTGGCGCCGGCGGCGGTCGTACCCGCGTCGGCGGTTGCGCCGGCGTTCTGATCACCAGTGACCGGTGTGAGGCCGTCCATAATGGTGGACACTGTCGTTCCGGCCTGGCCTGGCGTTCCGGCGCCGGGACCGGGTTTGGCGGCGCCGGGACCGGGTTTGGCGGCGCCAGGATCGGGAGTGGCGGCGCCGGGACCGGGTTTGGCGGCGCCGGGACCGGGTTTGGCGGCGCCGGGACCGGGAGTGGCGGCGCCAGGACCGGGAGTGTCGGTGCCGGCGCGGGGTTTTCCGGCGCCAGGATCGGGTTTGCCGGCGCCAGGATCGGGTTGGGGGGGTGGTGGAGTCGCCTGGAATTTCTTGGCCGCCTCCGCGTATTTGGCATCCCAGTCGGCGGCGGCTTTTTCGAGCGGCCCGATGTAATAGAGTTGTTCGGCGTCGGGGGTCAGGACATATTCGTTGGAGTAGGGGTTCTTGGGGTCGATGACCCTCTGGTATACAGGGCCCTTCATGTACTGTACGGGGACCTGCATGTCATAGGTTGCACTGCCGCGCGGATTCTCCATGACCTGGTTGAAGTCGTGCCCTATAGTCAGCGGATCGTACTTCGGCTCGTACGCGAGTTGGTGGTTGATCCGGTCCAAGATCTCGGTCAGATCCTTGAACAGTTTGTCACCCGTCACCGCGGCGTCGTACGCCGTGTTCGCAAGTTCCGTGTGTGCCTGCACATAAGCATCTTGCCGTGCCGTCAGCTGCCTACTGAGGTCACTGTTCGCATCTCTGATTTTCGACCAGCCGGTCGCATCCGGAACCTTCAACCCGAATTGCTCCAGGCTGAAGTCGGGGTGAGCCTGAGGATTGCGGTGTCCGAGCGTTTTCATGTCCCACTTCATCACGAACTCGGTGTCCTGCAGCAGGCTGTCCAATTGTGGGCTGCGCCCCTTCGTCCTGTAGAGCTGGACATTTGCTAAATCCGGCTTCTTATCGTCGCCGGACGATGTCCAACCATAGCTGCCGAACTGTGGTCCAGCCGCTATATCATCGCAATAGGCATCGACGGCGTTGTTCTTGACCGCCGCGATAAGATCCTTGTACTTGGGGTCGTCAGCGAGTTGGGTTCCTTTCAGAGCATCGAGAAAATCTCCTCTGAAATCCTTCCAAGGACCATCATCCCAATTACTCGTGTGGGTGAGTTTTCTCCAGGCCTCTTTGAGGTCTGCTGGACTGCTCAGGGACGTCAGCCTCTGGAGGGCATCCTTGATCTGGGTGTTGGTGAATCCATAGCTACCTACATCGTAGAAATCTGGGGGACGCCAGCTTTTCAGGATGTGACTAACGGCGTCATTGACAGCAGCGTCGGCCATCAGGCGTTCCTCTGGCGGCTGGTTTCATCGAGGATCGCCGACGTCTGCAATACATCGGCTTCCTCGAGGCCGCTGGCTCCACCGAGCAAGTGATCGCGCCCACGCTCATGATCGGCGGCCATACCGAGGTTCTGGTGGTGCAGACTGGTGTGGCCTTCGACCAGGTAGGCATGGACGGGCGCCTGGATCGTTCCGTTGCGTGTAATGTACTCATCGAGATAGGCATGCGGAATTCTGGCTTTCCGGTTGTCTGCCGCGGCTGCATCTCGATACGAAGCGATGCTGCGAAACTCATCCGGCTGGGCGTCTAGATTATCCGACATTTTCGTCTGCTTTCTTCTGTCGGCTGCTCGCCGGATCGGGGTGTAATTCCCATACGACCTCCTCGAGCGGGCGAGGCAAGCGGGCCGGGTCGCTCATTGCGAGGGTGTATTGCCGCTTGGCGTCCTCGGTGCTTTCGGCGATGGCCGCCATGATCTCCGCGGCCAGTTCCCGGTTGTCGAATCGATCGCAGGTTCCGGGCGCCAGGTACAGGTCGCGAAGTCGTCCGCGCACATCGACCTCGGGAATGACCAGGCCACTCGGGGATGGACGGCGTGCCACGATCGCATCGGCCCGTTCCCGCATGTCGGCGATGCGATGCCGCAATTCCCGCCTCATGCTGAATCCGGCCTGCACGTCGGGATGGAGCTCTCTCATCGGTCCTCACTCGTCGGTGGCCGGCTCGGACAGACGCGTTCTGTTGCGAGAAGGAAGGTCGCGACGGTGGGCCGGCTGATCAGCCCCGACATCATTTCGCTACCGCCGTCGACGCCGGCCGTCCCCGCGGAACTGTTGTGCTGTCCATCGCCCGAGCCGCCCGGTCCTGCCCTCTGCCGGTGGTCGGCGGTTGCCTGAGTGACCCTCGCGTACACCGTGTCCACTGACCGCTCGACCACCTGGATAACGGCTGATTCCTGACCTGCAGCAACCACTGCGGACAGCCGGGTGTTCAGGTCGGCGACGCTGTGATGGATCCGGGGTTACCGTGGTGGAGTGGGGTGGATCTGGAAAGAACGGATCCGGAGTTATCGCCCCATCCACCATCATGTCCCTCGGCACCGCCTTCCGTTTGATCTGGCCTTCATTGTCGGCTGTTCCCGTTGCTGGGAACGGGGTGGTGCGCGCTTTCGGGCATAGTTGATCCGGCGATCTCGGTGCCGTGGGTTCGAGTGCGGAGTGGCCGGCGTCGAGCAGGTGGATCTCGGCGTTGGGCAGGTCGCGGGCGCTTGCTCGCGCGCCGTCGGCGCCGAAGATCTCTTTGTTGCTCGGTCGATCCAGGCGGGACTGGTCCAGAATCCAGGCGTCCGGGCTGACGTGGACCCGATTACACGCTGCAGGGCCACCAACCCATTGCCGCTATGCCGGGACGACGACATCCCAGGACAACCGACCGAAACGCTTGACACAGAACGACTTACGCTGATGAGCGGACTTATTGCCACCAATGGGAATAGCTCAGACTGGAAGCCCCTGACGCTTACGATCGCTCAGCGATGTTCTGTGGATCTTCGCGGCGGGGGACTTTGTCGACCGGATCGGATTACCCCCTCGATCCTGACGTCGCACGTCTTGATCGCACAATCATATGGAAGAGGTTTGCAGTGCCCGATACTGGTTCAGCCGGCCCGCTCGACCTGGCTAATTTCTTGTCCTTCGTCGGTTCTGCGGTCGGCCTGGGAAGCTCGCTGCTGAGTTTCGCTCTCTGATCGAAAGCAAAATGCCAAGGGCGGCAGGAAGGCCGGGTGATATCCGTGTCCCTCGCGACCATCGGGGGATTCTCATCGCTGGAAAGTTGCCGTTGGGCCGCTAATGTGCCGCACATCCGATCGAGGGGTCCTTCATGAATCCTGGTCTGGCACTTCTGAAGTCGCTCATGCCGCCACCGCCGCTGCCGCCGGTTGTGGCGCCGCCGTGGTCGGCGATCCAGCAGGCGATGCACCTCGCGCTTCCCGCCGATTATCGCGAATTCATCGATTGTTATGGGGACGGGGAGATCAACCACCTGCTCTCCGTGTTCTTCCCGGCGCGTCAACGTGGGCCCCGACCCACCCTGACGGTTCTGCTCGACAACACCCGGTCGCTCCGAGAGAGTGGATTCTTCGACGATCTCGATGCCGCCTGCCCGAATCCGGATGCGGAGCGGCTGACATCGGACAATCTTCTGCTGTGGGGGCAGACATTCAACGGTTGTCTGCTCTTCTGGGCCACCGACGGCGAGGACCCGGACACCTGGCCCGTCCGCGTTCACTTCCAGGACAACGGCTCCCGCGATCATTGGGTTGAATTCGACGGTGGCATGGTCGATTTTCTGGTCAGCCTCGGTGATGGCGGTTCCTCCCAGACGAGCCGGTTGATCGGCGATCCGCGCGGCGCCATGCGATGGAGCAGGCTGCGGGATTGGAAGTACGACTACGGCCGGCCACCCGCCGCCGTATTCGATGACCGCGTTCGCCTCGACAGCGACTGGTCGGTCGAGGGACGTCGCGCGTCCCACGGTTCGGTGATCCCCTTGCGCAAATACGGTCAACACGGTGGCGATCAAGCCCACTGGTGGCGAACCGGACAGGCACGACCTCTCATCGAACTCGATGAGACAGGTACCTCGATCCGGCTCAGCGGGGGCAGCCAACCTCCCGGCATCGCCTACTCGCTGTACGGCACCGCCGACCTCTCGGCCGCCGGTGAGCTGGAAACCATCGGGGTACAGCTACTTTGCGATGGCTATGCCATCGATACGGCGTTGGTCGAAATCGGCCGCCCACGGCAAGCCGAACTGGCGGCCGAGGTCTGTGTGCCCGCGGAGGGGCCCGGGTCCTCGATCCAGCTTCGAGTCGTCGCGCGCGGCCGGGATGACATTGTTATCGTCAACCGCGTCCATTTACAGGCGAAAGGCACGCTGGGGGACTGAAGTCCGCGGCGTGACATGTTCCTTCACTGGTCGTCTGTGGCCGCTGGCGACATCGTCGACCCGCACGCCCTCGATCCGCGGTTTCGGCTGTGGCTGGCAGTGCGACCCAACCGGTGCCCGGCTGGCCGTGCGCACCATCGGCCGGTACTGCCAGCGCGTCGTGCTCTACCCGGAATAGCTGCACACCAGCCCGTTCCGCGATGCCCTGGTCTCGCCGGAAGGGCGCGACGCCGCGCTTGGAGGCGTATCGGACGCCTCTGCCGGCCACGCGGAGGGCCACCACTGGAACGTCACGCTGGCGGCGGTCACCGCCTACTACGTGTGGCTCGAACGCGCCGAACCGATTGAGTCCGCACGGATCTCGGCGTACACCCTGGTCTGCGAGAACGGCCCGCAACGCACGCGCCGGCTGTCGGTGAGCCAAATCGAGGACATCGTCGCCGACGGTGAAATCATCGACAACCGGCCGGTCGCGGAAGTCGAGGCATATTGGCCTAGGTTCCCGCCCGGCGGTGCCCGGCCTATCGGCGGGCGGCGTTGGTGTGAGGGAGGCAACGCCGGAACATCCTGCCGCGCTTCGGGATCGGCCGAACTTGACCCTCTATGTCGAGGGGCGGCGTGGTTGTCCGATCGGACCGTCAGAGGTCGAACCTGACGGCGAGCACCATCTTGATGAAGTCGAGCATCTCAGTGGTCACCGTGCCGTCGTAGGTCCCGGCCTCCAGTACCGCTCGCACGCAGGGAATGAACCGGTGCACCGCGAGTACACGGCCCTCGTCCCAGCCCACCGAGAAGATCCGCAGATCCGCAGGCATCTCGCGGGCGTCGACCACCGGCACGGCCAGCGCCACGTCGCGGTGGCGCAGCAGCGCCTGACCGTCGACGATCACCACTGTCAGATAGCCGTCACCGGCGGCGAGGGTATAGATGTCACCTTGGCGCAGCTCCCTCACAGGGGCATGCCCATGCCGATGCGCGCCAGGTCGGCATCGCTGTACTTCGGCGGGTTGTCCTGCTCGTGCGCGGCAATGCGCCGCAACTCCTTGTCCGCGAGCCGCTGGAGAACGGCCCGGTTGATCTCGGCACTGACGTTGCCCCCCGCGCTCTCGCGCAGAGCCTCAGCGGTCGCATCCGGGAGGCTGATGTTCAGTTTCGCCATGTCACCACGGTAAAGTATGACGCTTTACCGTGGCAACTGAACGCCGTGACCCAGGGCCGTCAGAATCCCATCTCGAAGACGTAACCGAACACGTTCAGCCAGCGCGGCGCGGCGAACACACCCGCGGTCATCCGAATCCAGTGTGGCCGCCGACTGCCCCGGACCGGAAACACCCGAATGAGACCGCCTAGTACTCCAGTCGGACTTCGTGATCATGGTGTGAGTCGGGATCGTCGCTGGTAGTGGCTGTGGCGGGCGCGGTATTGGTGTCGACGTCGCCAGAGCGACCAGTCGAGTCGGTGGGCGACGGTGCGGTCGGACATGTGCGCCAGGGTGGCCAACAGATGACGGATTTCATTGCGGGTCAAGGCAATCAGTTCGGTCGATGATTCTGTGGTGTGGTCGGTGATGGCGAGGACGGTGAGGAAGGCGTGGGCGAGCATGGCCAGCAGGGTCCAGCGGTGCCAGGACCGCCAGCCTCGGACTTGATGCTGATCGAGCCCGGTCAGGGTCTTGGCGGTCTGGAAATTCTCCTCCGTGGACCAGCGGCGGCCGACCACTTTCACCAGCCGGGTCAAGGTGACCGGGACCAGCGACCAGCAGCGGTAATAGGCCAGTTCCCCGCTGCGTTGATTGCGGCGGATCATCAGCCATCGATGCCCGGGCACGGCCTTGTCGTCATCGGCGGTGATCTCGATCCAGGCCCAGTCATAGACGCGAGGCCCTTTGGCGCCGTCACCGGCCGTCAGCGGCTGCCATGCCCGCTTGGGCAGTGCACCGGCGAGGACGTCGGCGCGGACGCGACCGGTCGCGGTCGTGACGCGATGGTCACAGCTGACCGCGAGAACATAACCGGTGCCACGGGATTCGAGTGCAGCGCGCAGCTTCGGGTCGCCGCCGTAGACCTCATCGCCGGTCACCCAGGGGGCGGGCACACCGGCGTCGAGTGCATCGACGATCAATCGTTTCGCCAGAGCGGGTTTGGTGGCGAAACCCACGTCGGCGGGCACACCGGCCCGCTCACAGCGGTCCGGGTCGCCCGTCCACGACTTCGGTAGATAGAGCGCGCGGTCGACGAACGCGTGCCCAGCGCGGGTGGCATATGTGAGATACACCGCGACCTGGCTGTTTTCGATTCTGCCCGCCGTGCCGGTGTACTGGCGTTGCACCCCGACGGTCTGCACGCCTTTCTTGATGTCGCCGGTCTCGTCCACCACAAGCGTCGCATCGACCTCACCCAAATGCTCGATCACGTAGGCGCGCAGGTCATCTCGCAGCCCGTCCTCATCGACGACCGCCGCCGACAGCAGATGCTGCATCGCATCCGGCGACCGATCACCGCAATGCTCTGCCAATGTCCAGCAGTTCTTGGCCGGCAGCTCCGACATCATCGCGGTCAGCATCCTTGCCGCGGTCCGGCGAGTCTCCACCCGCACGAACCGCGCCCCGATCCTGCCGGTCAGTTCGTCGAACTGTTGCCGCCACCGCAGGACGGCTACGCTGTCGGGCGCGGCCACCGCCAATTCAGTTGTGTCCCACACAAACACAACATGACCACGCGGTGGCCGCGCCACTTCCAGCGCCCCGAACAGCAGCAGCATCGATCACGAAGTCCGGCTGGAGTACTAACCCAACGATGTTGCGCTTCATGGGAGTTTCCTCTCCGTGACCGGACGCCGATAGGTGATCCTGTCGAATTCGAGCCCGAACTCGTCCACCGCGGTCACGTCCATCTCGCTGACGAAAAGGCCCGGACGCACATCTACCCGAATGAACGAATACCGACGGAACCGGACACGCGACCAGGCAATATCGGTCTCGCCCTGATCCTCACCGTCGCTGGTCCACAACGTGGCCTTGGCGACGGTGGTGTCGGACAACTCGTTGCCGCGGTAGCTCTCATCGGCCGGAAACGTTGCGTGGATCGCACCGCCGCCACCTACGACGTAGTAGACCGTGCCGTCGGTTTCGGGGTAGACGATCGAGTTGTCCGGCGCGGCCTTGGTCGGCCGGCCACCACGCATCGGATCGGTACGTTCGAAGTTGTGGTTGTGGCCCTGCAACACCAAATCGACGCGATACCGGTCGAACAGATCCGACCAGGCTGAGCGCACCCCGCCGTCACTGGCCGCACCGACGCCGGTCGCGTACGCGCATTCGTGGAAGAAACAAACGATGAAATCGATAGCGGGGTCCCCTCGATACGCGGCCAAGGTGTGCTCCACCCAGCTCGTCTGTGCCCCACCGGAATAGCCGAGGTTGGCGCGTACCTGCCAGCTCACCTCGTTCGCATCCAGCGACAGCACCGCCACATTGCCGTAGCGGAACGAATACACCGATGGGCAGCCGTCCGGCCCGTTGCCGGGCAGGTCCAGTCTCCTCGTCAGCCCGCCGTAGCCATGGGTGCCATAAATTGCTTCCATGTCGTGGTTGCCGGTGGTGAACATCCACGGCACGCGTGCAGCACTGGATTCGATGGCTTGGAAGTAGCTGTCCCATACGAACGGGTTGTAGGCGTCGACTGCCGGATTGTCGGTTCTGCCGCTCGGCGCGAACCAGTCTGGGCCACCGCCGTGTGAATTGTCCGCGTAGCAGATGTCTCCGGCCAGGATGTGGAAGTCGGGGTTGGAGGCGACGATCTGACGCTGGATGTTCTCGGCGTTGCGGGCATCGGGTGCATCACCGTCGCTGTGGCTGTTGCGATAGGCGCCGGGACGCATGCCGGTCGGCTCTGCGGGAGTGTCGTCGATTCCCTGATCCCCCATCATGGTGAATCGGAACGGCAGTAGCGCGAGGCGTGCACTCGGCATCGCAGTGTGGGCCGCCACGACGTCGGTGGTGAATCCGTCGGAGGTGCGCCAGCGGTAGAAGTGCGGCAACCGTCCGGGCAGCCCGTCTACTCGGCCGTGGACGTAGAACTGCTCGGCAGCGAGCATCCCCCCATCGGTGCGGGGGATCTGCGTCAACAGGTTGCGCACCTCGGCCTCGGTGGTCGCGCCCAGGGCCGGAGTGGGGCCATGGTCGAGAAACACCTTGGCACCGAGAGGATTACGCGACAACTGCGCCGAGAACCTCAACTGACTGGCTGCATCCGGGCCGAATCCGACATGTCGGCCGCCGACCGCGAGCGGCGCGTCCGCAGCGTAGGCGACCCGACCGAAGAAACCGAGTCCGGCGACCATCGCCGCGGCCGCACCCCCCTGCAGGAACGACCGGCGGCTTACCCGATGCCGCTTACGGAATGCACGGTGCCAGTCGTACTGCTCGGCCATCGTCAGGTTCGCAGCCAGTCGCGAGGGAATGCCGGTGCGCGGCACCGCGCCGGGAGGATTCAGCACCCAAAACCTCAGTCGTCGTTAGTGATCCACGTGGGCTAGCCGAAAAGCTAGGTCCCGCCCGATATCTGGGCAAGTACGCGTTCCCGCCCGGGGGAAGATGATCTACAGCATCAACAACGATCTCGGACGCGTTCAGCGGCACAAGGAGTCGATGAATGCGGAAAATCCGGGATACTCGCTGCGGGCGTCCGCCACGATTTGTGCTGTCGACCGGTTCCGGCCCGGTGCGTGGCGCTCGGCGATGGCGCGGAATTCGTCGTTCGGCGCGGTGTCGATGGTCGGTTGACCGAAGGCCTCCGCTGGCCCCGAGCCGTTGGCGAAGATCCAGAGGAGGTCACCGAGGTCCCTCGCGATCATGCCGGTTTCGCCCTCGGAGCCGACATAGACGATGGGCTGGGCTGCGAGCGGCATATCGGGTCGGACCAGCCAGCAGCCCGCGTAATCGCCCGCTCCGGTGGACCCGAAGAAGCGGAATTCGGCACCGTCGACCTCGTCGTTGCCGGTCCAGAGGCGGAACCACCAGGCGGTGCGCTCGGGCGCTTCGAATTGCTCGTACGGTTCGAAGTCGCAGCCGGTGGATTCGTCGGTGTCCTCGTCCCAGTTCCATTCGAAACCGATGGCGAACACTTCGGCGAGGGCGGCAGGGAAGGTCAGATCTGCGGTATCGGGCACGGGGCCAGCTTATTCCGGGTCGGTAGAGAGACGTGATCTTGCCGGGTTTCGATTCCGATTACGGTGCAACGACTTTCAGCAGATCCCGGGTATCGCACCGGCTGGACGTCGCGATTCCTTCTCGCTGCCGGCGAATCATGCGGTGGCAGCTGGGACTCGCGGCTGGAGCCCGACGGGCGCGGCAGACTGAGATCGGAGACATCGATGGGCATTACGTTCGCGACCCAGAACCCGGGCGGGCGTGTGGCCGGCCTGCACCACTTCAATTACGAACCGTTGAGCAGACTAGCAGTCGCTCCCGTGGGCGGAGGCAAAGCCCCGGCCGGCGACTATCTCGTTTTCGGACGTGTTGTCATCGCTAACTTCGACGACGACTTTCAGGAGGCCGGACAAGCGTCTTTGATCGCCATTCAGGTGGATCAACTGGTCATCGAATCCTGAGCCGAGCTCGGCGACGTAATCGTTCTAGCTGGTGAGCAGCAGTCCTGCGGTGGCGGCGGTGGTCGCGACGATGGCCAGGACCAGCCCGGTCGGCACGAACCGGCGCATGGGGACCTTCACCTCGTGGGTCCGGCAGAACTCCAGGCACAGCAGGGTGGCGAGCGAGGCCCACGGCGTCACCACCGGGCCGATATTCGCGCCGATCAGCAAGGCCAGCAGCTGATTTCGCTCACCAGGGCCGATCACGGCCTCCCCGGCGGTGTACGCGGGCAGGTTGTTGACGATGTTCGACAGCGCCGCGCCCGCACCCACCGCGCGGAATACGCCCAGCCCACTGGTGTCTGTACCGATGAGCCGGTCCACCAGGTCGGACAGTCCGTACCGGGACAGCGTCGGCACTACAAGGAACAACCCGGATACGAAGACCAGTAGCTGCCAGGGAAACAGTGACCACCGCAACGCCGACCGGTCGTAGATCGCGAAGGCCACCAACGCGATTGCCGCCGCGACCGTGGCCGCGATCCCGATCCGATCTCCGACGAACGGGATAGCCACCACGAACAACACACACGCGCCCCCCGACGCGTACAACAACACCCGCTCCCGCAGATCCACCGGCCGTATCGGCTCCGGCACCACATACCGCTCGCCCCCGCGCTGCGATCGCCGCCAATACCACCACCACAGGCACGCCATGGTGATCAGAATCGAAAGCCCCTGCGGCAACCACATTCTCGCCGCGAACCCGGTCGCGCTCAACGCCACCCGATCAGCCGCCAGCAGATTCGTCAGATTCGACACCGGCAACAACAGACTTGCCGTATTCGCCAGCCACAACGTTGTCATGGCCAACGGCAGCGGTGGAATCCGCGCCGGCACCGCCAACGCGAGCATGACCGGCGTCAGCAACACGGCGGTGGTGTCGAGGTTCAGAACAGTCGTGGTGGTCGACGCGAACAACACGCAGAGCAGAAACAATCCGGCATAGTTTCCGTTGGCCACGATCGCCAGCCGATGCGCGATCACATCGAAAACCTTGGCCCGCCGGGCAAGGTTGGCCAGCACGATCACACTGCCCAGAAACAACAACAGCGGCGCAATCCGCCGCATGTTCACCGCCGCGTCGTGTGCAGGCAGCAATCCGGTTGCCACACACAGCAATCCGACCACCAACAAGCCGACTCGCACGGCGTCCAGAAGGCTCGGTCGCCATGCCCTGGACATCGCGGTCGTTCTTTCGAGCACGACGCGGGGTTCGGACACGACGTGATCCAAACAGATAGCAGACAGCGACGATGACTTGGGGCTTCTCAGCACTGGGCACGGGTGTTACCGGCAAGGTCGCCGATCCCCTCGAAGTCGGCCGGACAGATCCGAGAACCTGACTGGATGCGCGTCGTATTACGACTGCCGCCGACCGATACCGGATGGACCCGGTCCGCTGGTCGGTTGGACCCGGGTTTTCAGATGGTATCGGCCGACGGCATCGAACTGGGCGCCGCTGAAAGTGCCCACGGGCAGCCCAAGCGCCACCATTACCGGTGGAGAGGGACTGCGCGCGCCAACTTGGGCGTTGATCACGCCACGGGTGCCGTCAGTTACTTCACTACGAACCGATCCGCCGCATCAACCAGTATGGCAACCGAGTCCGAGCGGCGGCCCGAAGCGAACTATTGTCTCACGAGCCTGGGTGCGTGCGTATTTCGGTGCGATGGAAGTTGGTCAGGCAGGTGCCGAAGGGGCCCATGCCGTAGAGGGCGAGGCTGGTGAGTGTTCCCCTGAACAGGTGGGGTGGAGGCAGTCGATCCAGTGATACTTCGTGGGTGGGGTCGTTCGGTGCGGACTCTGTTACGTGCGGGTTGAAGCGGTTGCCGATCTCGTCGTAACCGGTTGCGCGCAGTTGTTGTACACGGTCCGGTTCCGCGGGGACCGCGCCGGTCAGCATGGCGGCGAGGGGTTCTCCGAAGGGGCCTTCGGGACGGACTCGGCCTTGGCGAAAGGGCTCGAAGGTGGTGACGATCGCGTCTTGTCCGGCTTGCCAAACGGGTGAATGCGCGAAGTAGATCTCAGGTGCACCGTGCGGGTTGTGTCCGTAGTGATGACCGACCGCGGGTATCGGGGCCATATCCGCCGCGACGTGGTCGAGCGCGTGTGCCAGCAGCGGAATCATTCCCCGCGGTGCCGAGAGCATGAAGATCGACACATGGGGTTCGGCCGATTCGGTGCCCCAGGGCACTCGCTCACCGAGGACGAACTCCGGGCGAATGGCGGATTCGCGCATCAAGGCCGCGAATTGCCTACTGCGCGCGATGGATTGGTCGCGCATCGCTGTCGGCAGCTCGAAAGCGATGTCGAAGGTGAGGAGTTCGTCGAGATTTCCCTCCAGCCACCGGTCCTGGATCGCGAGGGCTGGGGTCGGGATTCCGGGAGCGAATCCATGCAGCCCGGCGGCGTAGGCGCCGAGAGCGTGCCACAGGCATCGTGCCGATTCGGATATCGCGACGGTTCCTGCGGGAGCTGTTCGGCCGTTCGACGTGACGACCATCGACGGCCGATGGTAGGGGAGATCAGCGCCGACCAGGGCCCGAACCGAGGGTGCGTCGGCGGCCAGATTGTCGAGATAGTCGATGATATGGGCTTGCTGAATCGGCGATATGTGGTGCGAGCCCGCCACGGTTTGGAGCTGCGCCGAGAATCCCCTCGTCATCCTGGTCCCATGGTCGAAGTTGTATGGGGTTGATAGATCTGCCGCCCAGACATTTCGAACACTCTGTCGCACCATGCGAGGTCAATACCTGGCCATCAGGTAGGAGCCGACGATGATCAGGAAGCAGGCGAGCAGGCGCTGCCGGTTGATCTTTCGTCGCGGAAAGCCCATCACGCCGACATGATCCATCGCGGCCGCGAGGAACATCTGGCCGGCGATGATCAAGGCGTTGAAGGTGCTGACTCCTACGACAGATGCCACGGTGATCATCGCGAAGATCGCCGCTCCGCCGATGAGGCCGCCGAAGGGCGCCCACTTGGGCATGGCCGCAAGGTCGGACCGGCTGATTCGGGGCTTGTTCGGTGAAAAGAATAGTGAGGCAACAAGAATGACGCCGACACCGGTCAGTGCGACCGCATAGGATATGACACCGCACAGCCAGACGTTCCCCAGTGCCAGTTTCAGAGAATTCTGGCAACCGGCCTCCACCGATCGCAGCGCGCCGCCGAGCAGCATGAAGGCGAACACCATGGCCAGCGCCGGGCATGACAGCTTCCGGGGAGCTGTCTTGATCACGTCGACCATCATGAAATCCGCTCTGCGACAAGGGTATCTGCGCCACTGTCGCGGTCGGTGGCGGTATCTGAGGCCATGAGGACGACGGCCACGGTGATCAGTGCGGCGGCGACCAATCGCATCGGCGTCGCGTGGCGCACGGCGAATCCCATCAACCCGAGGTCGTCCATCACCAGGGCCACCAGCATCTCGCTCACGATGACGACGGCGTTGAATGTCGCGATACCGACGTGTTTCGCCACGGTGATCATGCCGACGACGGCGACGCCACCGATGAGCCCACCGAACGGCGCCCACCACGGCATGTGCTCGAAGTCCGCGAGCGTCGGCAGCGGTGCCGACGAGAACAGGCGAGATACCGCCAGGAATATCAGAAACCCCGATAGCGCAACGGCATACGACGCCACCGCGGAGATCCACACGTTCTTCACGTGGAGCATCTGCGTGTTCTGGCAGCCGACCTCGACCGAACGCAGGCCTCCTGCGGCGAGAATGAACAGAAATATTAACCCAAGACCGATTGCAGCCATGACGAGACTCCGCGTGAGCAGGATGGATGCCGGGGACGGTGATGTTCGAGGGCTACCGGCGCCCATCGATTCCCCAACGTGTGCTGTGTCACCTTAGTGACCTGCATAGCGTACCGTTATCTAACGGCACGGTCAATGAGGCGTACGACTCCCAGTGGTGGCATCAGTTCAGCGAATTCTTACGAAATGCGAAGGGCCCGAACAGATGAATCTCCGTTCGGGCCCATCGATGCACTCGGCCGTTAGGCGCACTGAATCTCGCGTCGTCCGGTCAAGATCGTCAGTTCGCTGATCGCTTCGAGGCACTCCGCGCGGTCGCGTGCCCGAGCCAGGTTCTCGCCCCACGTGGTGATGCCGTGGCCGGCGATGAACAGGACCGGAGGGGCGTCGGGGTGGTCGATCAGGTGCTTCTCGACCTCGGCGCCGATTCGCGCCACCTCGGCATGGTTGGGGAACATCGGGATCTCGATGGCATCGGGCCGTGTTCCACCCAGACCCTTGATCAGTTCGTAGCCTGAAAACTCTATGGAGCGAGTGTCATTCGTGTATCGGAAGATGGACAGAGCGGTGGCGTATGGCGGATGCACGTGCACCACCGCCGTACCCCGACCGGCGCGATAGATGGCGGTGTGGATGGCCGTCTCGGCTGAGGGAGACCGCGAATCGTCGGGGACCGGTCGCGAGTCGAGGACCTTGACGCGGACCATGTCGGTGGCGCTGAGCTCTCCCTTCGAGAGCCCGCTGACAGTGATGACCGCTGTATCGCCTTGGCGAACAGAGATATTGCCCGCGGTGCCCGGCATCCACCCGCGCGCATACAGATCGCGTGCGAGCGCCGCGATCTGTACGCCCGCAGCATGTGAACCGTCTGGGAGACAGGACATGTCGGGCCGTTCAGTCGATTCATCCAGGGTGATTCCGGCGGATGGTGTTGCGGTGAACGGGGTTTGATCCATGGGAGGCATCCCTCTCGATGCGGGTGCGCGCGGACAGCGCTGACGAGGTTGCGCCGCGGATCAACGGTATCGAAGGCGCCCGCGGATGTGACCGGGGGTTTGCCAGTGGTGGGAAGTCCGATCCGCACTTATGTCACACCGCGGGATGTGCTCGCGGGGTCAGCTGCCGAGGGTCCCTTTCGCGGACAGGTAGACGTGGCTGATGACGACGGATTCGGCGGGGGCGTTCGCGACTACTCGCAATTGGACCGCCGCGGCTGGCGTGCCGGCGGTAACCAGGACCTCTGTTTCGAGGCGCGCTGATCGCAGGTTCGATGCGTCGACCAGGGTGGAGGCGATGGGATGGCCGTCGCGAAGCAGTTCCAATCCAACGGTTCCCGGTGGCGCTTCGGATCCGAGTTCGGCCGTGACCTCGTAGGAGATGCCGGGATGCCGGCTGCCGCCGGATAGCCGGACCGTTGTGGATGACTGATCGAGTTCGATCAATCTGCGTTGGACACCATTCGGCCCCAGCGGGAGTTGCTCACCGCCGGACTGCCCGAGTTTCCGTAACGGTATGAGGGAGCCGTTGGAGGTGTGGCGTCCGTCGATAGGCCAGTGTCCCCGGGTCGGGACGAAGTCGTCGAACATCGCCGAGGGTGGGTGACCGTAGTCGTGTTCCCAGTCTCGCAGTCGGGTCCAGCGTGGTCCCCCGGAGCGGGGGCCGATCAACTCCGCGGCTGTCGCGAGCCTTCCGTCGATGCCTCCGACAATGAATTCGGCCATCCCGCCGTCGAAGTGGCGCCAGCAGTCCCGGACGCCGGTCCGCTGCAGGAACACCCAGGTTGTCCATTCGTCCGGGTCCTCGGTCGCGGTCGACCAGAAGAGCAGGTCCCCGGCAAGGGTCTGTCCCCACAGCAGTAGATCACTGGACTGATCGGAATTGCTGCTCGGGCAGGCGAATTCATCGAAGAAGCCATTGGCCCGCAACCCCGCTGTGTTATCGGCCAGAACCGTCAGCGAGCGACGGTACCCGCCGCGTCGAGCCGGGAAGAATACCGACAGCGTCGCATTGATCCGGCCGTCGCCGTAGAGGTCGATGAAATCACGATAGTCGGAGGGCAGCGCCAGCCCCATGGCGTGCTCGATCTCTGTCCAGGGCGGCGGGATCACCGGCGGCAGGGGAGGGGGTGGCATGAGCGAACTCAATTGCGTCACAGCCGAATGCACCACAACCCCTCTCGATCGGTTGTCCGGACCGTAGCAGTCGGCATCAATTTTTCCCGGCGATGGGAATCGGTCGCTTCCGCGAACCTGTTGATCGCGAGCGGTGCCGGGACGGTTCCCGCGATCAGCGGTAGCGCACAGACTGCAAACCAGACCGATCAGTTTGTCGCGATCCGCCCACAAACCGGCGCGTTCGGGCCCCCGATGCTGATCGCGACCTTAGTGAGCGTCCGAGAACTCTGTCAGCCCGCGGCTCGGGTGCTTCCCACGCTGGGCAATGGTGGTGCGTGGGTGCTGACATCGGGTGCTGTGTAGAGTCACGGCCCGTGGAACGGGACATGACCATGAATGTCGTTGTCTTCCAACTGAATGGCAGCGACGATGACCTCATCACCGGGGCGGCACCCGCTCAGGCCCTGGACTCCGTCCGGCAGGCATGGCGACAGGGCCAGCGGGAGCAGCAGATCCAGTCTTCCGATGTGACCAGGGTGCACAGCATTTGGCAGCCCTCCCGCCTGGACCAGGTTTTCCTGGCCGAGACCTTCCCCGAGGCCGGGCACACCTACCTCTTCGAGCGCCCCGAGGGTGACGATTGGACCGATGCCCTCGAGCACGCGCGGCGGGTGATGGCGGAGGCCGAGGGTGTCGACCTGCGGGAGAGGGGGCAGGAGACTATCGTGCGGGCCGAGCGGGATGGTGAATGGCTGCCCGTCCTGCACAGCACCTCCGCCCCGTTGCCGTTTTCTGCCTCCCTGCCGTTGGTGGAGGGCAAGCTGTACGTCGGGTTCGCCAAGGTTGCGACCATGCCCAACGGCCGGGTCGGCATGTCCCATCTGACGCGGAGCAGGTTCGAGGCCATGAGCGAGGAGGAGTTCCTGGAGCTGGCCGGAGAATTCTCCGACAACCTGTTGCGTGGGCTCACCTTCAAGGTTTTCCCGGATGAGGAGCTCGGGACCATGGCCACCATCGAGCGTGACGGTCCCTGTGCGGGATCGGCGATCATGCTCGACGATTTCCACGAGAAGGCCGCCAGTCAGGTCGGCGAAGACCGGCTGATCGTGGGACTGGTCAGCCCGGACCACATCTTTATCGCGGGCGCCGGCTCGGGCCGAGCCAAACAGATCAGGGAAGCTGTGCTCACCTCGCCGGACACGGGCTCCGACATGGTTCCGTGCCTGCTGCTGGTCGACGCTGACGGTATGGACATGATCGCCGAGCGCCCCCGGTAGGGGCGGGATCCCTTCTTGCGCACGCGAACTGGGATCAAGCACACGCATCCTTGCATTGCAGCAAAGATCACGACGTCAAAATTATTCGATACGAACATCTTCCGATCGGCGCCGCCGACATCCACCGGATATATGGTGCTGGGACTTCGAATACGATTGCAACCATCACGGTAAGGCTGCGACCAGCCACGCCGGCGAGTATCCGAACCACTGGCCCTTCGGCCGTCGACGGGTTTGCGTGCGCTGTCGTCATGAACGCTGCCGCCGGAGCCACCGGCCCCGCTGCTGGTTGGTTCGCTGCCTCGATCGCTCGGTTAGGGCCAGAGCAGCGCGAAGCCCTTGTCGTGCACCGGTGATCCGGTCGGTCGGCTCCTGGATTGTCAGACCGTCGGGGGTCAGTGAGATCCCATGGAACTTGCGTTCGGATCTGGTTTCGGTGGCGTCGTGGGAGGTATGGCGCAGCAGCCAGTCGGGCAGCGCGAGTTTGCAGGCGGTGCGGTAGGTCAGCCAGAACTGTGCAGGCAGCCAGCCTGTGGTGTAGGGCAAGTCGTATTTGTCGCACAAGGCGCGAACACGCTCGGCGATCTCGGGGTAGCGGTTACTGGGTAGGTCGGGGAAAAGGTGGTGCTCGATCTGGTAGCAGAGGTTGCCGCTCAGCAGTCCGAGCGTCGGGCCGGCGTGGAAGTTCGCCGAGCCCAGCAACTGCCGCAGGTACCAGTGGCCGGGGGTTTCGTCCTCGAGTTGTTCAGCGGTGAATTTCTCTGCGCCGTCGGGGAAGTGCCCGCACATGATCACCAGATAGGACCAGAGGTTTCGCAGCAGCAAGGCCAGTGCGTTGGCGGTGAGGGTGTGTCTGAACCTGCGTCCGCTCAGCGCGGGGAACAGCAGGAAGTCCTTGCAGACTTGGCGGGCGAGTTTGCGGGCGAACTCGGTATTCGGTTTCGACCGCAACTGACCGCGGGGAATGCCCAGAAGCTGTCGCTCGAGAGCCAGGTCGTGCACTGCGATGGCCAACTCGAACGATGCGGCCAGCAGCAGATTCGTCACCGGCTGCAACAAGTGGATCGGTCGCCACGGCTCGTCGCGGGTCATCCGCGAGACGACGAAACCCAGGTCCTCGTCTTTGCCATAGACATTGGTGTAGGTGTGGTGGATGTAGTTGTGTGCGCGCTTCCACTGCGCGGACGGTCCGATGAAATCCCACTCCCACTGGGTGGAATGGATTTCCGGGTCGTTCATCCAATCCCATTGACCGTGGCTGATGTTATGGCCGAGCTCCATCATCTCGATGACCTTCGCGGCTGCCAGGATCACGGTCCCCGCTATCCGTGCCACCCGGTAGCGCCCGCCGAACAGCAACAGCCGGGCGCTTACCTCGAGACCACGCTGGACCCGGATGACTCGCCGAATATAGTCGGCGTCCGATTGCCCGAGAGAATTCTCGATATCGGTGCGGATCTGGTCGAGCTCGTGTCCGAGCGCTTCGATGTCGTTCTCGCTCAGATGAGCGAATGCCCGGATGTCCGTGATGGCCACTGGTGCTGCTACCCGTCCTGCCGATCCGCGTGTGTGAAATCGTCCAGTGGCCACAGTGCAGGCATTGGTTCCGTCGTTGTGGTCCTGACAGGGCGGATCGGTTGTGTCACTGTCGATGTGGCGGTGGTCGGGCTCACCGATGCGTCTCCTGTCGACCACCCACCCACGAAAAATGGTGGGTGGGTACGGGTGTCAATGAGTGGAACCGGACGAACCTAGCGGTCAAGTCCCGGGGAGTGGTGTAGCTGGGGTGGTCACCGCGTGATCCGAAATATCGGTCAGGCGGTGAGTTCTGCTGGTGTGGTCTCCTCCTGTTCGTCGGTGGGTGTCAGCCCGCGGGAGCGGGCCAGGACGTCGAGGCCGAGGTAGCGTCGGCCTTCGATCCATTCGTCGTGTT
>NZ_JBIWMX010000062.1:0-22519 GCF_044766925.1 Nocardia sp. NPDC101769
GACAAGGCGAACGCCACGCCTTTAGGGAGGTCTCATCGACCAAGGGGAGCCAGAGGTATCTCGCCTTGCCTGATCAACCGTTCGAAGATAAGTAGGGGCGCCATGACAGCGCGTTCCAGTTGTAGAGCGATGGGCGCAGGCATGGTCGGGAATAGCAGGCTCGCGGTGCTCGGTGGGCCTCAATTGCCGTCTGTGTGGGGGTTTTCGGGGGCGATTTCGGTGCAGTTCGTGGGTGCGGGGACTGCGGCGAATCGGTCGTTGAGCCAGGAGAAGGCGTCGACGCTCCACACCGGTAACGCGGTAACGTGTGACAGCGCGCCGTACTGGCGGTAGGTGATGGCGTGGTTGCCGGTGTCGCAGTATCGGCGGGCCAGGGTGCGGACGTCGCCGGCGATCATCACACCGTCCCCGGGGCCGATGCCGGGTTTGGTGTTGTCGGTGCCTTCGAGGGTGCCGTCGGTGCCTTGGCCGATGAACATCGGGGTGGTCGGGGTCGGGGCGAGTTCGAGGTCGGCCTGGCGGGTGGCCTCGGCGAGCGAGGGGATGGAGTCGGGGTCGCGGTATTCGGGTTTGGCCAGTTGCTCCCATTTCAGGCCGGGATAGTGGCCGAGTGCGTCGTTGATGGATGCGTTGTCGAGTTGGGTCAGCAGCTGTGCACCGTAATCACTGAGGTAGGGGGTGAGGTCGATGTCGTAGGCGCGGGCAAGGCCGATGACGGTGGGCACCATGACGCCGGCCCAGAATCCGCTGCCGTCGATGTAGTGCACGGTGCGGGGGAAGTCGACCATGACGCCGCCGGCCGCCGCGCCGACGAGTCGTTGATCGATATCGGGGGCGTAGGTCGGAGCCAGGGCCGAGGCCCAGGTGGTGGCGATCCCGCCGCCGGAGTAGCCGAACAATCCGATGCGGGTGTCGGGGGACAGTCCGGTCGCGGTGGAACGGGTCGCCGCGCGGATGGAATCCAGTGTGGCTCTGCCGTATTCGGGGCCGGTGCCGAGGGTGGCCCGCGGTCCTTCCACGTCGGCGACGATGACCGCCCGGCGCTGAGCGAGGAACTGCGAGACGAACGCGCCATCCGTGGTGTTGACGAGCGCACCTGTGGGGGTCGCGGTTCCCGCGATCGCGCGCGAGGGTCCGTCGTCGGGATCGAGTGAGTCGTAAGCGGATTGGTATGCCACGGCCTCGGCCGGGTCGGCGCCGGGCGGTATCAGCACCGAGGTGACGTTGACGCTCGGCCGCTGCTGGGCGTCGGTGGTGCGATACAGCAGCTGCACGGCCGTGAGCGGAGTCGCCACACCGGATAGGTGATAGGGCACGGTGCGGGTCGCCAGCACGGTTCCCGGCGTGATCTCGGAAAGCGGTTGCTGCCCCGAGTATTCGTAGAACGGGTCCGTGCTCGCATGCGCTTGCGGTGCGAGCATCGCGGAGGTGGTGGTCATCAGCGCTGCGGCGAGGACCGCTGTGGCGGCACTGCCGATCGTGTTCGGCTTCTTCATCGGTTTCGTCCCTTCACTGGGGTGCAGCACAGAACCCTGGAACCCCGATCGACCCGGCGGCGGCGCCCGATCGCGTTCGCGGCACCGGCGTCTTTGCCCATGCCACGGCTGCCGCACCAAGCCTGTGGTGTGGATCACGTGCGGCAGCGGACGCTACTTTAACCTGCCGCCGGATCCGTTGTCCCCCTGTGTGAATCACACGCCGACGCCCGCCAGCGGCGTGCTGGTGGGCACGCACGATCGACGAGTCCACCGACACTTCCCGGTCGAGCTCGTCGATCGCCTCAGCGATCACCCGCACGTTCGTGACCAGCATCGCCAGCGTCCCGTTGCGGGTCCACCGCCAGAACCGGTTGTAGACCGTTTTCCACGGCCCGTACCGTTCGGGCAGATCCCGCCACGCCACACCCGTCTTCGCTTTGTAGAGCATGGCGTTGATCACCCGCCGGTCATCGACCCGGGGTCGCCCCTTCGCACCTGACGGGGGCAGCAACGGCTCCACCACTCGCCATTGCTGCTCGGTCAATTCGTGCCTACGCGCCGCAATCGGGCATCAAATCACAGCCCGACCACCGACGACACCGGTCAGACCAAACCGGCTTTAAGGACACGCTCTAGTGTTCCGCGCCAGGAATCCGTTGAAGATATGAGGCGAGTCGTTCGAGAATGTCGTCGGCGGTCTTGGTCCAGGTGAACGGTTTCGGGTCGGTGTTCCATCGGGTGATCCAGTCGCGGATGTCGCGTTCGAGGGCCTGGATCGACCGGTGGGCGCTGCGGCGGAGTTTCTTGTCGGTCAGCAGGCCGAACCAACGTTCCACCTGGTTCAACCACGACGAGTAGGTGGGGGTGAAGTGCATGTGGAAACGGGGATGTGCCGCAAGCCATTTCGCGACCACGGGTGCCTTGTGGGTGGAGTAGTTGTCACAGATCAGGTGCACGTCCAGCTCGGGTGGCACCCGCTTATCGAGGGTGATGAGGAACTTCTTGAACTCGACCGCGCGGTGACGTCGGTGGATCTCGCCGATGACCTCGCCGTTGGCGATGTCGAGCGCGGCGAACAGGGTGGTGATGGGGTGGCGGATGTAGTCGTGGGTGCGGCGTTCGGGCATGCCGGGCATCATCGGCAGCACCGGCGCCGACCGGTCCAGGGCCTGGATCTGGGACTTCTCGTCCACACACAGCACCAGCGCCTTCTCCGGCGGATCCAGATAGAGCCCGACCACGTCGCGGACCTTGTCCACGAACTGCGGATCATTGGAGATCTTGAACTCGTCGACTCGATGCGGCGCCAGCCTGAACGCCTTCCAGATCCGGCCCACCGTCGACTTCGACAATCCACTCTCGGCGGCCATCGACGTCCGCGACCAGTGGGTGGCGTCGGCGGGCTGCCGTTCCAGCGTGGCTACCAGCACCGTCTCGACCTGCTCATCGGTGACCGTGCGTGGCGCGCCCGGCCGCGGTTCGTCGACCAACCCCTCGAGCCGGCGGGCGATGAACCGGTTGCGCCACTTGCCCACCGTCTGCGGCCAGATCCCCAGCTCGGCCGCTACTTCCTTGTTGGATTTGCCTGCCGCGCAACCCAATACGATGCGGCACCGCTGCGCCAGAGCCTGCGACGACTTCGCTCGCCGCGCCCACCGCTGCAACGTCTGCCGCTCCTCGTCGGTCAACACCACCTCGGCCACCGGCCGACCCGTCCGCGCCACCAGAAGAGCCTACAACTCACTTATTCAACGAATTACTGGTTCAGCACACTAGCCGAGCAGCTCAGCTGAAGGTTACCGCAGGTGGCACAAACCTAGCCGGTGACGGTGTCGGCGCGCAGGTAGCTGTAGACGGTTTCGTGGTGATGCCGAATTCCCTGGCCAGCAACGACTTCGACTCACCCGCCCAGGCCCGCTCACGCAGCCGCCCGGCCTGGGCGTCGGTCAGCGCGGGTGTGCGGCCGGTGCACGCGCCGCGGGCCTTGGCCGCGGCGATGCTCCTCCACGTCGAGGAACAGTGAGAACTTCACCATCAACGTGACTTACGTGCCGACAGGCATTCAGGGCCACGAGCCGCAGAAAAGCTTGACCGCACGCAGCGCACGACCTGACGCGAATGTTCCTTCCCCCTGCGGGCATCGGACCCACCCGCGTGATGTGTGAGCGCGCCGAGCGGCGTCCAGCGGCCGTGCTGTTTTGTTTGACACCAGGGGTTTTCGACACGTTGTTCGGACACGCGCTCGATCGAGTCGACCAGAGTCTTCACCTTCGGCGGGTGAAGTGTCGTAAATCGTTTTCCGAACAATCTCGTGCTGCCGGAGTTCGCTCCGCGGCACGAAGACGAGTCCTGGCGGGCTACCGGAGGCCGTGGACATCGGGCCAGGCTTCCAGCGGGTCGCGGGAGTACCAGTGCCCGTCCCATTCCCGCCCGGCGTCGCAGGCGGCGTGGAAGTCTTCGTCGTCGGGCAGCTCGGGGAAGTACGCGCTCACCACGGGTCTGTCGCTGTGGAAGCGGCGGGCTCGTTCCACACAGCGTGCGGCTTGCTCGGCCTGATAGGGCCGCTTGAGGATCCGCTGCTCATCGCCATGGCCGTCGTCGAGGGGATAGTGCAGCTGGAAGTAGAAGCGCGCGATCTCGGGATCGCGGTCATGGACCCAGTGAATCCACGCCGGGACAGCCGGCGTCGACAGTATCCGTTCAGCAAACCCGTTGTGCGGAGTCAAGCCGCCCGGCTCCCGCCGCGCGTCCTCCCGCACCCCGGCCACCGAAACGCGGTCTATGGTCACCCGCTTGCGCCGCCACCTTTTCATAGCGAACGACTATAGACAGCCATAGCGCGCCCGAGGCGCTGCGACATCAGGGCGACAAAACCGCCAATTGCCTGGAAACCACCACCACGATCGCCGCCGCTCACGCGCCGTTGCCTTGTGTGGGCCTGGGACCGGAAGCGTTGGCCCCGATGCTTCGGTTCGTTTCGATTCCCTGCCCTTCCGGGTGGTAGCAAACTTTCCGCGTACGATTGTGCGCTGGATCGATGACGAACGAAGGCGGCTGTTCGGCGGTAACCAACCGGTAGAGGAGAAAGGGCATGGACCAGCAGCAGTTCATCGCCACCCGGCGGGAGTTCGACGAGATCGATACCGACGGCGACGGTTTCATCACCTTCGATGACGCGCTCGTGTGGGGTGCGGCCCAGGACCCGGAAGTGCGGGACATCGTCGGGTGTCGTATCAAGGAAGACCGCATCTGGGCGGAGGGGCAGGTCTCCTTCGAGGAGTTCCTGCGCTACAAGCAGCTGACCGGCCGCTGATAGTCCGCGTGTGAAACGCCGTTGCCTGCGGTGATGGTTGTCGGCCCACATCCTCGGCGGGTCTAGCGTTGGTCGTATGGCGAGCAGGGACATTGTGGTGACGGTGGGCGAGGACGACTGGCTCACGTTGAACGATGCCGCCGAGTGCGCGGGGATGAGCGTGGAGGCCTACGTCTCCTGGGGAGTGTGGCTGTTGGCGTCGCAGGTCCGCCCCGGCGGTGCGGACAGCCGCACCGGTGCTTCGGCGACGCGACGGCGCCTCTCCGGGCCGGGGAGGAATCGGAGACGGTGGCGTGGACGCAAACCTTCGCGCAGCGCTTGTCGGCTCGTGGCGACCGGCCTCCTCCCGACACCGAGTTGTGGATGTAGCGGTGGGGGGTTCGTATCGCGGCGTGGCGGGGCACCGGCGCATGGTCGCGTACCTACGATGATCTGTGGTTATCCGCCGATGGCCACGGCCATGGTCGGGTGCCTGCTGTGGAGATATGTCACCCCCGCCCGGTTCTGCCTTCCGTCCGCAGGGCCGGGCAAGCCCGCGACATCGCCGCCGGCGGCGATGGCTTTGCGCGCGCCCTGCGGCAACGGCAACTCGGGTCACGGCGTCGCAAAAATCCGCGTAGTCGACAGCGCCTGCCATCGGAGGCAGGGCCGGAAGGGCTGGATAGTCGTCGACAGCCATGAGCGGCAACGCGAATCGTGATTGACCACAGACGATCTCGAGGCGGTCGCCGTTGTCGGACAACTCGACCGGGCGAGCCGGCAGAGCCTTCGCGATCTCGGTGAGCAGCCGTCCCGAGACCAACACATCGCCTGGCTCGCTCACCTCGGCGCCCGCGATCCACGTGTGCGAGGAGATCTCATAGTTCGCGCGTCGGCGTGTTCGTCGGCGGCGGTAGGTTTTCCGTCCGGAACGATCGGGTCGGCCTGCCGGTCGTGGCCGGGACGAGGTTCTCCGGCACCACGTACTTCACAGCGGCGACCTTCTCGGCCGTGAGTATGGTCGGGTCGTGGAGGATGAGGGCGTCGTCGCTGCGCATACCGGGGACGGAGCGGTGTTTGCGGGGTTGGCCGAGCGGTACCGCTGGGAGTTGCGGGTGCACTGTTATCGGATGCTGGGCTCGTTCGACGAGGCCGAGGACCTGGTACAGGAAACGTTGCTCCGAGCGTGGCGCTATCGCGGAAGTTTCCAGGGACGCTCCACATTTCGCGCGTGGCTGTATCGGATCGCGACGAACGCGTGCCTGGACTTCCTTGACCGGCGCCCGTGGCAGCCGACGCCGGATACAGCCGGCGCAGCGGCGGAGGTGGGATGGTTGCAGCCGTTTCCGGACCGGTTGCTGGAGCCGGTGGCCGACCAGGACGCGGAGCCGGAGACGGTGATCGTCGCTCGGGAGACCATCGAGCTCGCGTTTCTGGTGGCCATCCAGTACTTGCCGCCTCGGCAACGGGCGGTACTGATCCTGCGGGACGTGCTCGGCTGGTCTGCGGCGGAGACCGGTGAGTTGCTGGAGATGAGCGTGGCCGCGGTGAAGAGCGCGTTGCAGCGGGCACGGCCTGTGCTTCGGGCGCATCTGCCGCACCGGGACGTTGGGCAGGCTCCTGCCCGGGTGCCGGCTCCGACCGGGCAGGAGCGGGAGTTGCTGCGGCAGTTCATGGCCGTCCACGAGTGCGCCGATATCGCGGGGTTCGCGCAGCTGTTGAGCGAGGATGTGCGACTGTCCATGCCGCCATTGCCGTACTTCTTCGCCGGCCGGGCGGAGGTCGTCGGTTTCGCCGCGCATGCGCTGGGGCCCGGATCGCCGCTGCATCAGGGGCGATGGCGGGGCGTGGCGGTCTGGGCGAACCGGCAGCCGGCCATGGCCGGGTACCTCCTGCGGCCGGGAGAGCCGTTCTATCAGGCGCAGGTGCTCAACGTGCTGCGTGTCGAGGACGGACGGATCGTCGAGATCACCGCGTTCCAGCCGGAGGTGTTCGACGCGTTCGGTCTGCCCGCGACCCTGTCCTGATTCGGCTCCGATTCCTTTTCCGCGCTCCACCGGTCTCACAGGGCACGACCGCGACCGACGCGGTCGATGACTCAAGGAGCCAGGTGTGCACTCACTGACACGCGAAGAACTGGGGTCGCTGCCGCAGGGCGATATCCGCCTGCTGGACAGCGACATTGCGCAGGGCCTGTTGACCTCGACCGAACTGGCGCGCCTGGCGTATGTCGCCGAGGACGACGCCCCACGCGTTTTCCCGATGCTGTTCCACTGGACCGGGCATGAGGTGGTCTTGTCCACGTTCGTGCCCGCCCGCAAGATCACAGCGCTGCGGGCCAGGCCCGAGGTGGCGATCACGATCGATGCGGCTGCGGCCCAGCCTCAGGCGCTGCTGCTGCGCGGCCGTGCCCAGATCACCGAGATCGACGGAATCGTTCCGGAGTACGCGCTGGCGCTGCGTCGCTACGGAGGCGAGGAACAGGCCTCGGCCCAGGTCGCGGCCGTCAATGGACCCGGGGTACGGATGGCCCGGATCGCGGTGCGCCCGGCATGGGTGGGGGTCCTGGACTTCCGGACCCGGTTCCCCGGTGGCTCCACGGCGGTCGACTTCGCGCGGCGGGGGCGCTCGTGAAGACCGAGTTCGTGTTCATCCCCGGGGCCGGGTCCGATTCCTGGTACTGGCATCTGCTCGCCGGCATACTTCGCTCCCGTGGCCACCGCGTGGCCACCCCGGACCTACCCTGCGACGACGATGCGGCCGGGCTGCCCGAGTACGCCGACACCGTGGCCGCGGCCATCAGCGATCCCGCCGACACTGTGCTGGTCGCCCACTCGTTCGGCGGGTTCACCGCACCGCTTGTCTGCCAACGCATTCCGGTCCAGCGGCTGGTGCTGCTGTCCGCGATGATCCCGCGGCCGGGTGAGGCCCCCGCCGACTGGTGGGCCAACACCGGCTACGAGCAGGCCCGCCGCCAACAGGACGAACGAGACGGCCGGCGCCCCGACGACGAGGACGCCCTGTTCTTCCACGATGTTCCACCCGAATTGGCAGCGCAGGCGCGTGAGCGCAGCCGCCGGCAGTCCAGCACCCCGTTCACCGAGCCCTGGCCCCTGTCCGCATGGCCTGCGATATCGACGAGCTTCCTGCTCTGCCGCGACGATCGCTTCCTGCCCGCCGCGTTCATGCGGCACATCGTTGCAGAACGCCTCGGGACCGTCCCCGACGAGATCGACGGCGGCCACATGGCCGCCCTCACCCGCCCCCAACAAATCGCCGACCAGCTGGAGACATACGCCACCACGAGGTCGGCTGCGGGCACGGCCGCCGGGCCACCGCGGTAATGGCGTTGCAGAACAACGTCATTCCGCCGAACGTCGACTTCGCGCTCATCGCGAAGGAAGTGAGGTAGGCATGACTGCCGAGGCTGTCTCGCCGACGGCGGCATTGCCGAGCACTGGGCTCTGCGCGAAGAGGTCCCCCGATTACTGTCAGCGGTGTCCGGGGGCGGCGACGACGCCTGACCGAACCTGTCGGCCGCCGCGCTGTTGCTCACGGATGCGGGCTTGGGACGCTTGTTGCGTTGTGTCCCAAGTGGGCTGGGAGATGCTCGTAGCGTTGTGTCCCGGCAGCCATGGTTTCCAGGGATGGTTTCCCATGTCCGGCTGCCACCTATTTCCACGGCTTAATTCGTTGTCGTAAACTGATGTGCAAACCTGCACATCGAAGTTTTGTTCGAGTGCCCGGGAAACGCACCAGCCCCGAACGGTTCACCGTTCGGGGCTGGGGAGCTGGTACGAGATACGTCCCTAGGAAGTCAGTTCTCGTGCAGCAGGTGCACCGCCGCCTTGGTGATCGTCTCGATCGCTGAGGCGGCGGTCTCATGTTCGCCGACCACCAGCATGTAGACGTTCACACCGGTCCGCACCCACTTGAGTGCTTCGAGCAGTACACGGGTGTTGCTCCGGTGCCGCTTCGTCGGTGCCGTGTTCGATTCAGGCAGCCGATATTCCACGTGCCTTCCTCTCCGTGAGTTGGGATTCCGCCGCGAGCGCGACGGACAGGGCCACTCCGGACAATTCGGAGGAACCCCGCACGCCGCGCTCGCGAGCGAACCCAGTCAGGGAGATCGGCCTCAACCTTCTTGCGTTGGTTGAACACTGGGCCGACTGCATATCATCTTAACGGTGCGAGTGACAGCTAGCCGACACACTGCGTGTATGTGGGCACGCTGCGGCCGTTGTGGCTGCTCAAAGGTGTTGCGCTGTCCGCGGATTTCACGAAATGGGACTCCGGAACGCCGGGCACGCAACTGCGTAGCTTCGTGGCAGGATGACCCTATGGCCCGGGCGCGCCAATCGAAGTGTGCGGGTTCGACGTCCGGTCCGACGCCGAGACGAGCTCGGTGATTCTGGTGCTGACGCCGAAGAACGGTGAATCCGCCTAAATGGCCATCATGATGGCTGATCGCGCTTCCAGCGCTGACCCGCGGTTCTATCCTCTGGCCACCTCTAATGGCTAGTTCTCGGCGCGGGGCATGCCGGGAGCATGGGAGCCCGCACCGACAGCGGTCAGCGAATCCGGCTGGGGCCAGCCGGATTCGGCGGCCCAGTGTGCGTTCACGTCGTGCGGGTGCCGAGGGTGTCGGCGATGAGCGCGTCGGTGCGGGTGAGCCAGTCGTCCATCTGGGCCAGCACGGCGTCGAGGCGGTCGTCGACGTCGGCGAGGAGTTCGGCGTCGCGGCGGCGGGCGGCGGTGCCGCGCTCGTAGTAGTCGCCGGCGAGCTCGATCTCGACGATCGGCTCCGGCTCCGGGATCGGTACCGGATCGCCGGAAGCCGGTGTGCGCGACCGGGTCCGGTAGCGCACCGGCTGCCCGGACAGGTGGCGGGTGATGACCGCGCTGATCGAGTCGACGCCGAGGGCGGGCAGGGTCGGCGGCGCGCCGGGGGGTGTCGGTGTGCGGGGTGGGTGCGTAGCCGTGGCGGTCGAGCAGCACGAACAACGGCTGACCGGGATCCACGGACTCCACCGGAATCGGTGGGAGCGTGTGGTTTTCCAGCGCGTGGGCGAGCAGGGCGTGGCCGCTGTAGCGCTGCAGCGCGCCGCGCACCTCGAGCCAGCCGCGCAGCGCGGTGACCGGGCACCGGTCCGGATCATCGGCGGCGGTGAGCGTCGCCAGCGGCGCGCCGCCGAGATGGACGAGCACCCGGCCGTCGGCATCGGTGGTCGTGACGACGTCGCCGAGGGTCAGTGCGGCGATGGCGGCGCGGGGCAGGCCGGTCCCGGCGAGGGTGAGCAGGGCGGCGTTGCGGCGTCCGGCCAGCCCGGCGGGCCAGCCCCAGCGCGGGATCCGCGGCACGATCGCCTCCACCACCGCCCGGATCCGGGCGGCGCGGCGGGCGCGGTCGTCGTCGAGGGCCTGGCGCAGCGCTTCGGCGCGGCCCGGGACCGCGTGCCCGGCCGCGCGGTGGGCGGCGTTGACCGCGGTGATCCGCCCGGCGAGGGTGGCGGTGGCGCCGGGATGCTCGGCGAGGAACTCGAGCATGGTCAGCGGCGCGGTGGGCAGAACGCGGCGTTGCACGGCCGCGCACCAGATGGCGTAGTCGCGCCAGCCGCGGT
Source organism: Nocardia sp. NPDC101769 (assembly GCF_044766925.1). Classification (NCBI taxonomy): domain Bacteria; kingdom Bacillati; phylum Actinomycetota; class Actinomycetes; order Mycobacteriales; family Nocardiaceae; genus Nocardia; species Nocardia sp. NPDC101769. Next base: position 10,392 of record NZ_JBIWMX010000062.1, read on the forward strand.
GATAGCGCGCCGGCAGCCCGGGAGGTGGTGCGGCGCACACGAATTCGCCGTCCGGGTCGTCGACGTCGTCGAGATCGTGGTCGTGGTCGGGGGTCACGGCGTTCACAGGCCGAGGTTGTCGGCGGCGGTGTTCCCGGCCCAGGGCTGGCGCTTGTCGTAGATGCGGGTGCTGTTGATGTCGCGGTGGCGCAGGTGTTTGGCGACGTCGTTGATGCTGACCCCGGCCGCCAGGGCCATGGTGGCGGCTCCGCCGCGGGCGGAGTGCCCCTTGAGCGTCTCGACCACGGCGGGGTCGAAACCCGCCTGGGCCGCACGGCGTTTGAGAATGTCGGCCACCACGGCGGGGCGGGTGACGGCTTGGTCCCGATCGGTAATACCAGGTTACTTTCTGCGACCCTTTGGAATAGGGGTCGCTGAATCCAATCCAATCCAATCCGATCCCGAGTCTAGGTGTTGTGAACAGCCTCGGGATCGACGGTCTGGATGCGATGCAATCGCCGAACCAATAGCGGGGATTCTGCGGCTGTGGTCAGGCCGGGATTCGGGACGCCATGAAGTGCAATACCTCCGGGTCATTCGCGTGGAGGTATCGGTAGCTTTGTGGGGGTCGGAATCCTGTCTGTTCGCGAAGAAACTTCAGAGGGTGGGGATCATCCAGTGGTGTAGGATCGCCTATTAGGAGAACCGTCGCGCTGGAGGCTCCGATCAAGTAGGAGTCGTATTCCTTCCGACTCAGGCTCAGTCCGTATCCATAACGCTGCCAAATTCTGCTTGCTGTATCGGTATCGCTGCCTGCGAGTGTTGCCGTGCCGACGACTGCCATCACAGGTGCGCTCGAATACAGGATAATCGTCGTCCCACACGGGGCTGCAATGCGCTGGCGTCGAAGTTCCACGGTCTTGGTGCCATCTAGAATTGCGGTTGCGTAACACGGCTTCAGGGACAGTACCAGCGGGCGGGGCTGGCCTTCATCCGGTTTTCCCGAATCTTTGTTGATCACATCCGAGATCATATCCTGAATGGGTGCCGTGACGGTGGATTGAACCAGCGATTCGTACATCTTCGATCGCCCTAGGTTCGTGATTCGTGTCGACCTGTTGCGTATCGGTACAGTCTTTCAAACAGCGTGGATGAAATCTTGGCTGGACCCTGCACGCTTCGCGGACCATCGTCCGCAGGTTTCAGCGCCATGTATGTCGACCAGTGAATCGGATTGTCAAACAATTCTGTGTCGGATATCAGCAGGGCTTCCGCGATGTTGTTCGTGGCAGCCTTCTCGATATCTTCGATCCGGAATATTCCGTATCGTCCGTATAGATCGTGGAGGGTTTGGGGTGTGCCGCGTTCGGTGTGGTCGAGTAGCGAAGTGCCGATGAACTTGCCCTCACCCGATGAGTCGCTGCTACTCATGTACCAGAGGATACGGCTGGGTGCCCGTAGGCAACTACGCCTTCCGCTTCGGAAGTAGACATGTTGGCGACCAAGAGCCAGTTGTGAGTCACGAGCCAGCAGCGCCGCCGGGACTCCGAAAAGGTCGGTGCTCCATCGTGGTTTTATCGGGACGACAAATCCGGGTAGTTCGCTGTCGGTGATCTTCGCCGGCCACCACAATCGTTCGTAATGTGCAGCGGTCGCGGCTGTTTCATGCGGCCGGATCAGCAGTGTCGGAGGAAGGTCGATGAGTTGCCCGATCGCAGTCGCAGTCGCGCCGATCATCGTGCCGGGACCGGTTCGGTCCACTACGAGCGCGGCAAGTGTCGAGTTGTGGGATCGATAGGACTCGGTTTCAGCGATTCGGCGGGTTGTTTCGGAGAGGTAGGGGTCGGTGAGCCGGACGACGCAGGCGCTTGCTTGGCGGGCGCGATGTCTGAAGCCCCAGAGCAATTGGCGGGTGAGTGTCTCGGCTATCGGGTGGTCGGTGAGCCGCAAAAGCGGTACGTCCAGGATCGAGTCCTCGATCGTGAGCGAGTAGCAAGCGATGAGTGCGCTGTCGGGTGCCCTCACGACCTCGTAGCCGTCTCGGGTCCGGGCGGCTTCTCGGAGCCGTGCCCGGAACTCCGATTTGGATTCGCCCCGGTTGTGATCGAGGAAATGCTGGAGATGTTGCCGCGCATCCGATCCGACACGCGCGGTGGTGAATTCGCTTCCCGCCAAGTCGCTTGGACTGTAGGCCGCGGCATTCGCTAGCTCGTCCAACCGAATCTCCAGGTGATCTGGGTCAAGTACCCGCATGCGGGACAGTTCGGGGGCCCGTGCCTTGAGTGCGTGCGGTGCGACGTCGTTGCACAGACGCTCATCCCAGGTGAGGAACACTTGGGCACCGGCGGCTGCGGCCTCCGCGAGGTGCCACAGATCGCCGATGTCCTGCTCGCTTCGAGGGAATTTGGAATCGTGCGCGCGGACCTCGGTGCGCATCGCGTCGAACAGTTGCTCGGCACGGCTGCGGGACCCACGCGGCCGGGTGAAGGTACTGGCGAACTCAATGGTGGTGGTCGGATCGGCTACCCGATGGTTGCCGATGTCGCGTTCGAGTCCGTACGAGACGATCAACTCCATCCGATCCGAAAGGTGTTGAGCCAGCAGAAGCTCGGATCGAGGGGGACGATGGTGGTTTGTCGAAGGTTGGAGGTCGAGCAGGATATTGGTGTCGAGGGCCACGCGCACGACGGTGGGTTCTTCCATCGGTGGGGTAAAGAGATTCGGATGCCCATGATCGCGCCACCACACTGTCATCGGTGCGCGGTCATGTCCGCGCCCGTGGGTCTTCGCGCGTGGTGCGAATCCCAGTCCCTGCCAGACGTCTGCTATCGCCTGGTAATCATCCCGACACTTCGCCTTCACGCCCTGACGTTGCCGATGACGCTTGCTCAGCTCGTCGACGAGGAGTTTGGCGACACCGGCTCTGCGATAGTCGGGTTGTACACACAAATGCGTCAGCACGACCTCATCGCGTGGTAGTCGAAACAGGGCGTACCCGATCGGCTCATCGCCGACGAAGGCCGCCAGGAGGCAGTTCTTGGCCGCTGCATCGTGATAGACCGCTGGAGGCAACAGGCCCAGCGTTCGGCGTGCGAGATCGCCGAGCTCAACAAGCTTCGCCAAGGTCGGATTGTCGGCACTGCCGACCGGTTCGATCCTGACGTCGGCCATTTCCACCCCCATACCGCAAGTATGGGGCGCAACCTCCAATGATGTTGACTGAACTACGAATTCGGCTAGCCAGGGACTGACGGGCAGGGCTATTGATGGTCTTGGGCAGTGAACGCGCGAAGATTTGTGTCAGCCTTGGCCTTTTGTCGCGCCGCGGGATGTAGCCGGTGATGCGTCGTCGCCGCAGTTCGGCATGCACGTTCGGGTAGTCGTAGCCCTTGTTGGCGATCAGGGTGGTGACCCGGTGACGGGGCGGACCCGGACGCCCGCGCAGAGGTCGTACCCGCCACGCAACAAGGGCTTGGTGGCCGTGAGGAACGGCGGTGTGGGGGTCTTGGACGGTGATGGCGGTGTGGAACGAGCTCGGGATTTGTGGTTTCGTTTACTCGCCATGGGCGAGCGCCTCCTGTCCAAGACGTTAGGTGCCATGACCTGCACAGATGATGCCCGGCACGGGCAGCTTCGATCGGTCCGCCACGCCACCCGGCTCTTTGCCGGCGTCGGTTATCGGATGTCGAATTGGGCGGCGATGTCGTCGAAGCGGTCGAGCAGTTGGTCGAGTTCGTCGAGGACGGGCCGGGCGCGCCAGCGCGCGGCGATGCCGCGCTCGTGGTAGTCGGGGTCGAGATCGGTTCCGGTGGCGGGGTTTTCGTCGCGGCCGAGCAGCACGCCGGTGGTGATGGCGGCGATCTCGTCGGCGGGCAGCGGGTCGAGTTCACCGATGAAGCCCACGGCCAGGCCGCGTCCGTCGAAGGCACACAGCAGCGGCTGGTCACGGTACTCGGCGGGCGGGGCGAGCGGGCCGGGCTCGCCGTCGGGCCCGGCGGTCTCGGGGTCGGTGAGCAGGGTTTCGAGGCGGATGTGGCCGGTCGCGGCCGGGGCGTGGGCCAGGATCTGGTGCCAGCGGCGGAACACCCGGACCGGGCAGGTGCGGGGGTGGCCGGTGGCGGGCAGGGTCAGCAGTGGTTGCGCGCCGATGCGGACCTCGCCGGTGGTGACGGTGATCTCGCGTTGGGACAGGGCGGCGATCTGGGTCCAGCCCAGCCCTTCGGTGGCCAGTAGCAGCAGGACCGCGTCGCGGCGCCCGGTCAGCGCGTCGGGCCAGCCATTGATGGGCAGGCGCTCGATGACGGTGTCGGCGCGGGTGCGGGCCGCCTGCAGGCGCTGGGAACGGCCGGGGTTGAGGGCGCGGCGCACCGCCTCGGCCGCGCCCGGTGCGGGGAGCTTCGCCTGCTGGTGGGCGGTGTTGAGGGCGGTGACGCGGCCGCGCTGGGTGGCCGGGGTACCGGTGTGGTCGCCCAGGTAGGCCAGCACCGTGTCGGCGGTGGTGGGCAGTACCGGCAGGTCGGCGGCCAGGGCCCAGCGCAGGAACTGCCGCCACTCGCGGGCGTGCTCACCGCTCAGGCCGGCGAGCACGCCCAGGGCGAGGCCGTACTCGTCGCGCGCCGGCTCGGCGGGGACGATGTGGCCGTCCGGTGCCGTCATTGCGGTCCCACCGGGGCGTCCGGATCGTGCCCGCGTCGGCCCGGACGGCCGTCGATGCCCTTGCAGACCCGCTCGAGCCGTGATTGGTCGGCCCGGTACCTGAGGCTGTTGCCGACCTTCGCTGCCGGCCGCGAAGGAACCCGGACATCGAGACCGGCGGCCCGCAGTCCGCGCATCCGGTCGAGAACCGGGCTGATCTCGTTGGTCGAGGCCTCGGTGTGGGAAGAGATCGAACCCGGCCCAGCCTCGTCGACCACTGCCTGAACTCCTCTCACTCATCGTGCTCGATGTCTCGAATCTGTTGGCAGATACCGGAATTCACCACCTGTGGTCATAGGCCGGTCGGGGCCGAGGCGGAGCGTTGGGCCCGGTGGCGGTCGTAGCGCTGGGCGGTCTCGACGCGTTTCCAGCGGCCCTTGGCCATGACCTCGGCGTCGGTGGCGCCGTTGTCGTACATCCAGGTGGCGATCCCGGCGCGCAGGGAGTGCCCGCGCGCGGCTCCGGCCCCGGCGGCCTGGGCGCGGGCCGTGATCATCCGCCCGAGCGCCTGCCCGGTCAGCGCCGCCCGCGGGTCGTGGGGCAGCCCGCCACCGGATACCGGCCGGAACAGCTGCGCCCGGGCGCGGTGCGGGGCGGGCCAGTCGCCGGTGCATCGATGCCGGTGCGGGTCGGTGGCGTCGCCGCGCAGCAGCCGCTGCACGGCGATCGAGGCGCCGTCGCGGATCCGGGCGGCCGCCTCGCCGGTGTCGAGGTCGGTATCGGGGTGCCCGGCCGCGCGCAGGCGGGCGCGGGCCGCGGCCGCGGCCTCGTCGGCGGCGGTCAGCACCGCCTGCCAGCGGATCAGCGCGCACCACGGGCACCACAACGCGTCGCCGGTGCCGCGTTGCAGGTACAGGTATTCGACGGCGTCCTGGCTGGTCTTGCTGCCCCGCAACCGGATTCGCAGCCGCGGCTGCTGCGGGTCGGGGCCCTCGACCACGCTCAGATCCCCCAGCTGCAGGCCCAGGGCCTCGCTGCGGCGCAGGCCGGCGGCGTACATGAGCACCAACGCCGCGATGTCGCGGCGCGCGGCGACCTGCTGGCGCCAGGTGCGGGCATGGCCGTGGATGTGGGTGAGGACGTCCTGCAGGGGCGCCAGGGTCAGGGCGGGCGCCTGGGAGGAGGTCTCCCCCGCCTGGGTGCGGGTGCGGCGGATCCCGCGCACCGTGCGGCGCACCGTCGCGTCGGCGGTCGGGTCGGGCAGCCGGGCATCGGAGTGCACCCGCGCGATCGCGGCCACCCACACGGTGAAGGTCTCCTTGGCGATCGGACATGCGGTGTCGTCGGCCGCGACCGCGAGATATCGTGCGACGGTGCGCGGTTCGGCCGGCAGCGCGGTGTGCCCGGTCGCGGCGCACCAGTCGGCGAACCGCTTCCAGGCCGAGGCGTAGGTGCGGGTGGTGTTGTCGGCGTCGGCCGCGGCCATGTACCGGTCGACGAGCTCGTCGGCGGCATCGACCACCGGATCCCCGCTCGCGCCGACCAGCCGCAGCAGCGGGGAGGGCTTCCGCGGTCGGGACGCGGGCCCGCCCGCGGGCGCGGTATCGGGTGACGGTGCCGTGGTGGCGTCCGGCTCGGGCCGGGTCATCGATCGAGTTCCCGGCGCAGATCGTCGAGCCGGGCGCGGGTTTCGGGTTGGCCGGCGGCGATATCGGCGCGCCCGCTGTCGATCCCGAACAAGTCCCACGCCGGCGTCGCGAGCACCGTCCGGCTGGATCCGACCTGCTCGGCCGGGATCGCGAGGTCGTCGAAGGTGGCGTGGTCGGTGACGCGGATCGCCGCATGGGCCGGTATCGGCTCACCCGGGGTCGCGGCGGTGCGGGGGCACCGCAGGGGCCGGTCGGCAAGGAGGACGGCTCCGCCGTGCGGCGGCGAGGTGTCGGGCATCGGGTTCCCCTCGGTTCGGGACGCGGCGCCCGGACCCGCTCGCCCCTGCACGGGAACGTCACACGACGGCGCCGTGCGTGAGCGGTGGGTCCCGTCGCCGCAGTGCGGGGCCGGCCACCGGCAGGTCCGGCGGCATCATCAGCGGAATCCTATCCCAGAACATGCTCTCCACCCGGTATTCGGCGCGATTCGCGTTCGTTAATACGCCTTATCGGACGTCGACCTGAACTGATCCATGAAACTGGGTGCGTCAATTCAAGTTGACGTTTGTGAGGTGACCGATCGAGTGCGAGGCGACGCGCTGATGTCAGCACCCTGACCTGCGGATACGACACCGGATGTGTGGAAGGCGACGTCGAATGTCCTCAAACCCGTCTAGGTCCGTACCCCGCTGACCTGGGCAAATAGAGAGCCGTCGGTGACGTCGGAATGTCGGTGGCGCGGCGGCGCGAGGATGTCGGCTGGACTCGCGGAATCCGGCTCCGGACTGGTGTCCTGGCTCAATTGATCTGATGCGGATGGGTCTAAATGACCTGCGAGGCATCAGTTTGAAGATTCGGCGGGGCCAAGGCGTGATACCGCGCCAGAACACCGCCTCCCACAAGGGTTCAAGTCCCCGACCGCCGACCACCAATACGCCTTCTCGCTGCTTACCGCGACAGAGGGCTCTCATCGTTAAACCCGGCGACGTCCGGTCGCCGGCGCGCTGCCAGCCAAGCGCGTCAACGAACTGACCGGGCGCGTCGAAAAGCTCCAGCACACAGTCAAGTTCGCGCGCGAGGAGGCCAACAATGCCGAGATCACCGAGCGCAAGCTGGGCGATGAGATCTTCGGATATCTGTTCGGCTGATCCCCGCACCGTCCACGGCCGGAGTCACCGGCGGCGTGGGCCGGGGATCGGTTCGAGGTGGCCGGCAAGCTGGGCCGGGTGAGTGAGCTGCGGATAGTGTCCGGCGCCGGGCAGTTCGGTCACCGGATGGCCGACGGGCACGACCAGCGGATCGGCCGACCCGACGATGATCTCGACCGGGACGCCCACCCGGTCCAGCAGTTCCCGGGACCGTGCCCGCTCGGCGTGCACGGTCCGCATCGCCTCGACCACCCGCCGCGCGACTCCGGGACGGCGCACATCCGCTGCGGCACTGTCGATCTCGGGACCCGCGGGAAGGCCCAGCATGTCGGCGAGCCGGTCGGTGGACATGCGTCGCAGCACCGACGCCGCCAGCGGTGAGCGGGCCGACTTCGGGCCGGGGGCCTGCAGGAACGGCGGTGAGATCAGAACCAGCCTGCTGATGCGGTCCGGATGCTCGACGACATAGCGCAGCGCGGGCCCACACGCCAGCGAGTGCGCGACGAGCACCGGCCGCGTCCGGACCTGGCTCAGCACCTCCCCCAGCCACACCTCCACCGGCTGGCCGGAGGCGGCCGAGCGGCCCAGGCCCGGCAGATCGGGCGCCAGGACCGAACCGTGCAGCCGAGCGGCGAGCGGTGCCCACAGATCGGCGTTCATCGGAAGCCCGTGCAGCAGCACGTGATCGGGAGTGTGCCTGTCTCCGGCGATCCAGGTCCGGCTGCCCGCCACGGTGTGGAAACCGTAGGGGCGCGCCCAGGGTGACGTGGCGCCGAAGCGTTCGGCGACCAGGTCGTCGGCCCACGTCCGCAGAGCATCGTCCGCGGAGGGCATCTCCAGACCCGTTGCGGCGGCGAAGGATCGAGCGGAAGCCGTCGGATAGCGGTCGGTCGAGAGGAAGGACAGCGTCTCGGGATCGGCTCCGGTGAGCCTGCGCGGCAGGCGCCGGAGCAGACCGACGGGAACGCTGCGCCGCGGCGCCCGCACCCCCATCTGGTCGGCGACCGTAGCCACCAGTTCGGGCAGTCTCGGCGTGGTGTCGTCGAGCACCCAATAGTGCTCGCCCGCAGGCGATTCGGGAATGCGTGCCAGAAACCGGACAAAGTAGTCGATGGTGACGATCGGCACGAAAACCTCCGGACCGCCCGGGACCGCGGGCAGCCGTCCCTCCCACAGATCGCGGACCAGACCGGCCAGCCCGAGATGCTGCCCCGGCCCGATCACGGTGCTCGGGTTGGCAATGGTCAGCGGTACGCCGCGCTCGCGTGCCCGGTTCCGCACCGCGAGATCGCCCTCGAATTTCGATGCCTCGTACGCCCCCAGCCCGGCGTAGTCGGGCTCGCCGTCCGGCGCGCTCACCCGGTACCCGCTCACATGCACCAGGCGCCGCAGCCCGGGCAGGGTCGCGGCCCAGTCGAGCACATTGATCGCCCCGATCACATTGGTAGCCCGCGCCTCGCGCACGTCGAGTCCGAACGCGTACCGCGCCGCGGCGTTGTACACGTCGCGCACCTCGGGCAAACCCGTGAGCGGTGCGGTGATGTCGGCGGTGACGACCGTCAGCCCGCCGATGTCGACCCCCTTGTCGACGAGCCACGAGGTGAGGGTGTCGTTCCGCACTGCCGCCGCCACCCGTTGTCCCCTGCCGAGCAACTCGGCGACCAGCGAACGGCCGATGAATCCGGTTGCGCCGAAGACGATTGCGTCCATGTCCACTCCTAATAGACCGGTCTATATATTATCGAGCCAAAAAGAGAGCCGACGATCACGCCGGCCCGTATTCACCGCAGCCAGACGGCGATCTGCCTACCGACCCGATTCAGCGGCTCCCTGCTGCGATGCGCCCTGGCCAGCAGCAGCGCACCCTCGATCAGGGCGAGAATCGCGGTGGCCAGATCATCGGCGCCGGGCTGCCCGGCCAGCCGCGCACGCAGGGTCTCCTCCCACGAGGAGTAGACCTCCGAGCACGCCTGCTGCATCGGGTCATTGACGGCGGCCGTCTCGAGCGCCACGGTGGCGACCGGACACCCCTTCCGCCACTCCGACGTCTCCAGCCTGTCCCCCAGTTGACGCAACACCAGGTCGACGAATTCGGCCACCGGCAACTCGGAATCGGCAAGCGCCCCAAGAGAATCGCCGATCACCGCTCCGGCCCGCCGCACGGACTCCCCCACCAGCTGGTCCTTACCGCCGGGGAAGTGGAAGTACAGCGAACCGCGCGGCGCACCACTGAGCGCGATCACCTGGTTGAGCCCCGCGCCGAAATACCCTCCGGCCTCGACCAGCTCCTGCGTAGCGTCCAGCAGCCGGTCTCGCGTCTCGGCGCCCTTCTGTCCCATGCGGAAAATTTAGACCGGTCTACATATTTCTGTCAATTATTTCTGTCAACCAGTTCGCATGGCAGCGCCGTCACCGGCCTCTCGCCAGACTGGGATTGACCGAGCCGGACGGGGACAGGTGCCGCACTGCTGATCGAGAGGCTGCACGTCGTGACCAGCGGGTCTGCTGCCCTGAGACCGGCGGGCCACCGGTTCAGTCCACGGGTGGTCCGGATTCACCGGGCGGCTGCTCGCCTGCGGAACGAACCTCGGCCAGCACCCCCCGCAGTCGTTCCAGTGCCGGATTCCGGTCGCCGACGCGCCACACCAGCCGCAGTGTCGTCCGGGTGCCGGCCAGCGGTCGGGCGATCACTCCGACCCGGCGCAGCGCGCGATGCGAATCCGATAGCACCGCCCCGCCGAATCCGGCCGCGACCAGTGCCAGCACCGTCTGCACGCTGCGGCCCTCGGCGCCGATCCGCGGCACCACACCGGCTTTCGCGCAGAGGGCGAGGATCTCGTCGTGCGACTGGGGTGACACCTCGCGCGGCCACAACACCAGCGGGATCTGGCCCAGTGCGGTCAGCGGCGCGGGACCGGGGCCGAATCCGACCGGATGGCCGTCGGGGACGAACAGCGCCATCGGCTCGTGCCACCACTCACGAGTGGCCAGTCGGGGATCGCGCATCGGCAGCCGCTGTACCGCGAGGTCGTAGCGGCCGTCGAGTACGCCCGCCGACATCTCGGTGTCGCTGAAGCTCTCCTCCAACCGCAGGGCGACCCGCGGTAGTTCGCGCCGCACACGGCCCAGAACCGCGCCGAGCGGTCCGTTGATGCCGGAGCCGGCGAAGGTGACGGTCAGCTTGCCGCTGCGGCCCTCGGCGGCGAGCCGGACGTCCTCGAGGGCGGCCTGCGCCTGGGCCAGCACGATCCTGGCCCGATCCACCAGTGCGTTGCCGGCCGCTGTCGGCACCAGGCCGCGGCCGGCGCGCTCGAACAACTCGGCCCCGACGCGCCGCTCCAATTCCTTCAGCTGGCGGCTGAGCGTCGGCTGGGTCAGATTCAGGTTCCGGGCTGCGGCGCTGATGCTGCCGGCCTCGGCGATCGCCACCGCATAGCCGAGTAGTCGTAGGTCCATCCATACCTCCTGGGCATGGGAACCATATCTGTTCATGCCTATCCAGCTGAGATCGGGTGGCGCCGGGCAATGCTGGTGTCATCGCAAGAACGAAAGGACTCTCGATGACCACGAACACGATGACCACGAAGCAGGACCGCTACGAGCACGGCATGTCGGTGCTGGACCGGGTGGACGGCGAGGCCGGCCGCCGGATCGTCGACGCCCTGTCCGACACCTCGCCCGAGCTGGGGCATCAGGTGGTGGCGTGGGCGTTCGGGGACATGTACTCCCGGCCCGAATTGTCGCCGCGGGACCGTCAGCTGGTCACCCTGGGTGTGCTGACGGCGCTGGGGGGCGCTGAGATCGAACTGGACGTGCACATCAACGCGGCGCTGAACGTCGGCCTGACCCCATCGGAGGTCTCCGAGGCGCTGCTGCACTCCGCGGTCTACTGCGGGATCCCGCGGGCCATCAACGCGACTCTGGTCGCCAAGAAGGTCTTCGGTGAGCGGGAGCTACTGCCGATCAGCAACGTCTGATGCGCCCGGCGCCGGACGGGCTCAGCGATCGGCACACGAATCACAGGTGCCGAGCTGACATTCTCGTGTCGCCGACCCACTGACATTTTCGTGTCGCCTCACATCTGCTTCGTCACCGCGATGTGTCAGTGCTGTGACCTGCGGATTCGTTACGGAACGTTAGTAGTTCTAGTCACTCGGATGTCAGTGGCGGCCGGGTGTTCCTGTCGGGACACGACCAAAAGGCGATCCGCGAGCGCACCTCGGATCGCTTCTCCAGGAGATCCTGGGACCATTGACTCGACGACAGACCAGACGTAGTCGGCATGCGACGGCCAGCGGCTACAGATCCGGCGAGAAGACTTGCTACCGCAGATGATTCGCGGATGGGAAACCGGCTGTGGGGGTGAAGTTCCCGCTAGCGACTCGCGCGCACGTGGAGGCGGTGCTGCGGACCGGGAGACGGTGGCGTCGCATCCACATGCTGAACCACGGTCAAATGGCTCGGTGCAACACAGACTTCGATCGGCCATCGCGGCGATCAGCCGTGCTGCAGCGGGACCCGGGTGACCGAGAGCGATCAGATGCCTGGGCGAGCAACTGACCGACCAACGCGCCGCCCGCGGGGTCCGGCCGCGCGGCCGGACCCCGCGGTCCTGAATAGTTCCGGTTAAGCGGCGTGACCGGGCCGGTGCGACAGACCCGCCAATGCGGCGTCGACTGCCCGGGTCGCGATTTCGCGGGCCTGCTCCAGCGACACC
>NZ_JBIWMX010000063.1:0-21642 GCF_044766925.1 Nocardia sp. NPDC101769
GGCAAGGTTTCACCCTCTCCGAACACAGCGCCACCGTATGCATCGCGGCTACCCGAGACTCGCCGCAGGTAGTCGTTCACGATGTGCGCCGTGACATCGTGGACATCCCACCCGGGACATACGGTCGGCTTCGCCCAGTCGGCAGCTTCCAGCGATTGCAGCAACTCCAGCAGCGCCCGTCGCTCGAGTGGAAACAATGGTCGGGTATCGATCGGGATCACAGTATTGAGTCAACCGGCGCTCCGTCTCCGGTGCCAGCGGTTATCCGCACATCGGCAATAGCGGACGTTCTGCGCCGCACCAGGTTCCGGCCCCCGGCGCCCCGCGCTGGCCGGTTCGGTCAGCGCGGTATGCGGCAATAGCGGACAGTTCCGCGAGCGAGTTGGATCACTGGAGGTCCTCGATCGTCGGTGCTGTGTGCAAGGCTGCTGCGCGATACAGACGATCAAGATTCGAGGGGTGCGGAATGAGCACGAAGGCCAGTGGAACGTTCGACCTCACATCATTCGAACCGGAGGTGCTCGACGAAGGCCTGGGCGCCGCGCTTGGCCGCGTGCGGATCACCAAAACCTTCCAGGGCGGCCTGGTTGGCACCAGCACCGTGCACATGCTGTCGGTGGCCGACAGCGAGGGCAGTCCCGCCGCCTATGTCGCCGTGGAGCGATTCACCGGTGAACTCAACGGCCGCAAGGGCTCCTTCGTCCTCCAGCACAGCGCGCCCGGTAGCCGTGGTGAGCAGCAGATCGCGATCCGCGTGGTCCAGGGAACAGGTTCCGGTGACCTCGCGGGGATCACGGGTGCCTTCGAGATTCAGTCCGAGGACGGCAGCCATTCCTACGTTTTGGAGTACACGCTGGGCTGACACATGCCCGCCTCGCCGTCTGATAAATCAGGGTGTCGTTGACATACTCGTCAACGACACCCCCTGACTGGGCGATCAGTGACTGGGCCAGGCTTAAGCGCCGGATCCCGGCCACTTGCGCCAATACCCCCTAACCCAACGACAGCCCAGCACATTCGGGGGATTGCTGGCCGGTTCGGTCAGCGCGGTATGCGGCATTACAGCTGACTAGCCCTGACTCTAGCCAGAGGGCTTGTGGGAGCACGATTCCGGTTGGCCCGGAGTGTCACCTGACTGTTCGAGTGTCCGGTGCTTCCAGGGGGCGGGGGCGTAGTCCGTCGAGGATGATGTTGGCGAGGTGCGCCGAGCGGGCGGGGTTGGTTTGCGCGTTGGCGTGATGGATCGCGGCGAAGGCGCCGGCGACGAGTGCCATTGCCTCCTCGACGGTGACGTCGTCCCGCACAATTCCGGCGGTGCGTGCATGCTCGAGCAGGTGGGCGACATGACCGGTGAGATCTGCTGCCAGTTCCGGTGCGGCGGTGCGCAAGTCGAATTCCGCGGCGGTGAGCGCGCTTTTCACAGCACTGTTCTCGGCGCCGTTGGTCATCATTCGTGACAGCAGTGTGAACACCGCGGCGGGGTCGTCGGTGGTGGCCAGTATCGCGGCTTCGGTCACCAGGTGTTCGATCTGGTCGATCGAAACCGCCAGATACAGGGCTTCTTTGGTGGGGAAGTGCCGGTGGACCGTGCCCGGGCCGACCCCGGCTCGCCGGGCGATCTCGTCGAGTGAGACGCCGAGTCCTTCCTGGGCGAACAGTTGCTGAGCGGTCTGCAGGACGCGCTGGCGATTGCGGCGCGCGTCGGCCCGCGGCTGCCGGATGTTCTCACGAGCTGCCGGTGATTCGGTCGGGATGTGTTGGGGCCGTTGGTGGGTCATCTCGCACCCAGCATAACCGGGGCGACGCCCCGTATGCTTATCACCATAACCGGGGCGGCGCACCGCTTGGGTGTGGGCCGCTACCCGGGTTCTTGTCGATCACCTGTGAAGGACACCATCATGACCATGGACGACTCCGGCGCTCTGGTGCGGCGGATGCAGGAGTGCTTCAACACCCGGCAGTTCGACCAAGCCGACGATCTGCACACCCCGGACTTCTTCAGCCATGCCTTGGGCGCCACCGGATTCGAGGCAGGCAAGAGTGCTTGGCGCAGTCTCGTTGCCCAGTTCCCCGATATCCGTGTCGTCGCCGAAGATGTCCTGGTCGATCGAGACAGAGTCGCCGTCCGGTCGTCGATCGAAGGAATCCCGGCCATGGCCGGCGGCCCGGAACCGATGATGATCGAGATCTTCCGCATTGACAACGGCCGGATCGCGGAGAACTGGGCACTCGGCCAAGGCCTGCCTTACAGCGCGGAAACCCTGTGAACACCCGCGTGGACTCGCCTGGGTGAGCCCGCTGCCGACAGCTGCCACGAATCGTCGACGATCGAGATACCCTCGGCACGTTGAGCTTCGGCATCCTATGTAGCCGGGGTCGAATCGCGCGGGTAGCGGCAAGAGAGTGCGTTCGTTAGCGAATGACCTCGTCTTACGCGAATCTGCTCGGGTGCCACCGATATAGGGCAGGTTTGGCGAGGTGCCTTCAGCCCAGCCATTAGGCGCGCCGAATCACCGCGGGATATCGAATGAGTTTGGGGCCCAGGACAACCGCTAGCAGTGTCAGCCCCAGCCAAGGGTGAACATGTGGTGTCAGGCGCACCAGTACTGCAACGGCACTCGCTGGTCAGGTGAGTGGGTGGCCTCGTCGTCGGTAGTGGCTGAGGCGTGCTTGGTGCTGGCGGCGGCGTCGCCAGTTCGACCAGGACCAGATGTGGTCTGCGGCGTGGGCTGGGGTGAGGATCAGCGCTATCAGCAGGCGGCGGATCTCCGGTAACGTGAGAACGATCATGTCTGCATCGCTGGGGCCGAGTCCCCCTTTGCGGCAACGGCTTTCGATGCCGCGAGCCAGGCCAGGGCGAGCATGGACAAGGTGATGTGGGCGTGCCAGGCCCGAAAGGTGCGGACCTGGTAGTGGTCGAGCCCGGCCTCGCCCTTGGCCTGCCGAAACGCCTCCTCGACATGCCATCTCGACCCGGCCGTCCAGGCCAGATCGATCAGCCGGGACTGTTTGGGTCCGTAGCAGAGGTAGTAGGCGATCTCGAATTCGCCCTTGCTGTTGGGTGTCAACGCCCGCCGCGCCAGCAGCCAGTGTCCGCGCCCCCGCGCCCAGCCGCCGTCGACTCGAAGGTGATCGACCACTGCGGATCGTACTCGGCGATCACCACCCGGTCGTTTATGCTCACCCTCCCAAGTCTCGGCCAAACACCCTACGACATCGAGATTTCGGCACGACCGTCTGGTCGCTGGATGACCGATTCGATTCGCGCACTATGCGGCATGTGCGGATATCCGTACGTCCGAGCAGATTGCCTTCCCTGTGCAACAGTGGGCCATCCAGCGGTCTTGACCTGAGGCTTGTCGTGCGCTCCGACCACGCAACCGGCGCGGTATTCCTCCTGGTGGATCTCTCCGCAGTACGTCGACACCTTCAACCCTGCCGCGTCCGTTTTGCGGGGCCCGATTACGTTGGTTGCTGGTTCAGAGGTCGGTGAGGAATTCGTTGACGGCTGTGGCGAAGCCGTCGGGGTCGGTGGTGTAGACGAAGTGGTCGGTGTCGAGTTCGACCATGCGGGTGCGGGGGCGGCGTTCGATCATCGCGTCGGCGTGTTCGCGGGGGATCCTTCCGCGGGTGGCGCGGATGAGCAGGGCGGGGCAGGTGCTGGATTCCCAATCGGGCCAGTGCTCGCCCCGCACATGGTCTTCGGAGTCGACCATGTCGCGGGGGTGGAAGGGCAGGCTCCAGGTGCCGTCGGCGCATTCGCGAACCATGGTTGCGAAGTGGTCGGCCAAGGGCCCCATGGCGTCGACGAGTTCCTCTCGGGTGGGTGCCTGATATGGCAGGGAGAGCACGAAATTCAGTGGGTTCGGGCCGTCGAGGCCGAGGCTGACCGCGCCGTCGATATCGATGAACGCCTCGACGCGTTCGGGGTGACGGGCGGCGAGCTGGTAGGCGTTGATGCTGCCGACCGAATGTCCCAGCAGCGCAACGCGATCCAGTCCGAGGTGATCGAGCAACGCAAGGATGTCACTGAGATATCCGGCGCGGGTGTAGTCGCCGGCGCGGTCGGAGTGCCCGTGTCCGCGCTGGTCGAGGCCTATCAGCCGCCAGCCCGGCGTCAATCGCCGGGCGAGTCCGGCGAAGCTGGCGGCGTCGGACATGTGGCCGTGCAATGCCAGCAACGCTCGTCCGGCCCCGCCGAAGTCCAGATAGGACAGGCGGCGGCCGTCGATGTCGAAAGCGGCCCGGGTGGTGGTCATTTCAGGCTGCTTCGGTGGTCAGCGCGCGCCGACCGATTGCGGGTAGTCGATCAGATCGATGTCGTTCTTGGCCTTGTCGCCGTACTTCAGCATCAGGCCGAAGGCGCGTGAACCCAGGAACCAGTTGCGCATCCGGATGCCGCGGGCAGTCTTCGGTGCCAGGAATCGGCCTGGGCTCGCGTCATCGGACTTGCTGGTGTACCGCTTCATGATCTGTTCGTAACGGGCGAAGGCGGCGGTGTGATCGCCGTCGGCTGCCGCCAGTTCACCGGCGAGCACGTAGGCGCCGACGACTGCCAATCCGGTGCCGAACCCTGCGAGGGTGCTGCCGTAGGCCGCATCACCGACCAGCGCGACGCGTCCATTGGTGAAGTGCTTCATCTTCACCTTGCTGATCGAATCCAGGTAGAAGCCCTCCAGGTACGGCAGTTCGGTCAGCATGCGCGGCACCTCCCAGCCCAGATCGGCGAACGTCTCCGCGACGATGCGGCGCTGAGCGTCGAAATCGTCTCGGGGGTAATCGAGTTCGTCGGCGGCGAACAAATACATCTGCGCCGCCTTCGACCCGCCGAGGGAAACCATGCGTCCGGGCGCATTGAACGAATCCGATTGTCCCCGTTCGGGTTCGCCGCGCCCGTCGTTCTCCCAGGGGGAGGATCCGGCGATGCAGTAGTAGTAGCCCTGATGCTGGACGTAGTCCGCTTCGGGGCCGAAGACCAGCTTGCGCACTCGCGAATGGATTCCGTCGCAGCCGAACACGAGGTCGAACCAGCGGGCAGGCGCATGCTGGAACTCCACGTACACCCCGTCCGCGGTCTCGGTGAGCGCGGTGACGGTATCTCCGAAGAGGTATTCGGCCCGATCGCCGGTCCGGTTGTACAGCACCTGCGCCAGGTCGCCGCGCAGGATCTCGAGATCGCCGCCGGTGAAATCGCCTGACATGAACGCCAGTTGCCGACCGCTCTCGTCGACAAAGGAGATGTCGGTCCGCCCGGTCTGCCTGCGCTTGATGTCCTCGAGCACCCCCATGCGCTCGAGCACGGTCATATGAGTCTCACCCGTGAAATCGATGGCTTGACCGCCCGGCCGCAGACCGGGAGCCTTCTCCACGACGGTGACGTCGAAGCCATAGCGGTCCAGCCAGTAGGACAGCGCGGGCCCGGCGACGCTGGCGCCGGAGATGAGGACCGTCTTGTTCTGCATGATCAACTCCATCGATCGATAACCTGCCGACGTGGCGTCAGCGGCACAAGAACAAGCTTCGGTCGCGCTCGATCGGTGAACAACGGCAGAGTTCGCAACGCCGTTTAACTCTGGGATTAACAAAGGGGCGAAGGTAGTTCACGCGCAAGGTCTGTCTAACCTTGAACACGTTCGGTCGAGTGAAGGGTTTGCCGTGGAGTTGCGCGATATCGAGATCTTCCTCACCCTCGCGGAGGAACTGCACTTCGGACGGACGGCGCAACGACTGCACGTATCGGTGGCCAGAGTCTCCCAAGCGATCAAGAAGCAGGAGCGCAGCGTGGGCGCCGACCTGTTCGAGCGCACCAGCCGAAACGTCTGCCTGACCCCGGTCGGGGAATCCTTGCGCGACGAACTAGGTCCGCACTACCGGGGACTGCGCCTGAGCTTGGCCCGAGCGCGCCTCAAGGCACAGGACAAGACCGATGAACTGCGGATCGGCATGCTGGCGGCGAATGCTTATGAATTGCGGGCCTTTTGGGATACATTTCGAGCCCGTCACCCACAATGGGGCCTGTCGATCAAGCACAACGGATTCGCGGATCCGTTCGGGCCGCTGCGAAACGGAGACATCGACGCCTTGGTCTGGTGGCTGCCGATCGAGGAACCCGACCTCACGATAGGCCCGATCGTCTTCACCGAACCAAGAATGCTCGCTGTCTCTGTCGATCACGAACTGGCAGAGGAGAAGTCGGTGTCGATTGAGGTCCTGGGCAACTATCCCAACCCGACCGTTGGCGCGAACCTGCTGCCGGAATACTCCGAGGACGAGTTCGTTCCGTTCTATACACCGCTAGGTAGAAAGGTCGAAAAACCACTGGTAGTACTGGAGGCTGCGAGCCTCTTCGGCGCAATCGGCCAGGGACAAATCATTCATTCGGTAGGTGCGCACGCCGAACGCTTCTTCGCTCGCCCCGATGTGCTGTACCTGCCGATCACCGACCGCCGGCATTTGCATTGGACGCTGACCTGGCGTTCGGACACCGATAACCCGCTACTTCGCGCGCTGGTCACCGTGATCCGCGAACTCGGCCCGGCCGCATTGTAATCGGACGGCGAGTTACGCGGATCCCGGCGCGATATCACCACAGGAGAAGCGCGAGGCTCACGTATCGACGCGGTTGCGGTAGTGCGCTGTGGGAACTTCCCTCGGTTCCAGGCCGATCAGCCGACGGCCGGTCTTGTGCCGTCGCGGCGTCCGTTCCCGCGGGCGCTTGCGTTTCGGTGAGTTGCACGACCACACCGTTGGGATCGGTGAGCTGCAGCTGCCATTCGCCGCCGGGCAACCGAACCAGTGGGCTCGTGATGTTGGCGCCTTCGCGCTGCAGCCGGTCGTATTCGGCAGCGATACCGATGACGGCGAAAGTCACGACGACTCCGGTGGGACGGCCCGCGCCCGGTGCCCACGGCGCTTCCATGTCCAGCCGCTGCACAACGATCTCGATCGCAGTGTCATCGCGGCCGAGGTAGACAACATCCTCGGTAGCGACGATCTCCCGAAACCCCAGATGGGTAGCGAAGAACTCGCTCGACACGACCGGATCGATCACCGTCAGGGTCATTGCCGCGCCGACAATGATCACGACCGCCTCACAGCCCGCACCGAATCATCGTGCCGCGCTGTCGGTGTCCTCACTGTCTCGACCACGCCTCAGCCTCTCCCCATCCACCGCCGATCCGGCGCCGACAGTGCAGGACAAGCATCGACCGCCGCCGACCGGTGAACAATGCGACATTTCGCAACGCCGGTTAACCCGAGCGTTAACAAAGCCCCGCACTGCCGGCCGATTCGGAACGGCTCCGCTCGACCGCCCACGCGACGAGCGCCTCGCCGGTCAATCCCGCAAGCCCCCAAACACTTTCAGCCGTCTCACCGATCAGCACGAAAGTCCGCTCAGCCTGCGTCGGATCACCCGTCATTCGCACCACGATCTCCGTCGCCTCGCGTATCAGCGTCGCACGAGCCTGCGCGCCGAGTCTTCCCTGCGGCGCGAGGATCTGGATCCGTACCGCATCCTCGGCCACGGTCCCGAGACCGGTACGGACCGAGGATGGCTGGTAACGATGAACGAAAACCCACGACTTCCCCAGCAGAAACGGCGTGGGTTCCAGCCCCTCCGCCCGCAACGCGACACCGGCCAATTCCTCGGCCAGCACTGTCTCGCTCTGCGCGCTGAACAGGCCCGCAGGCATATGAACATCGATCGAGGGCACGCCCTCGCCAAACCAGCGCTGCCCCGATTGGTGTCGGCCGCGAATCCGGAGGTTGCCGGTCGGCGGCAAGGCGCTCCTGCCCGACAGGGACACGATCGGCGCAGACCCGCGCAAAGGAACCAGGAGCGTGCGTCGCGTGACGATCACACCCGGCGTCGTTCGGCGCAAGTAGCTGATAGAGGTCTATGACATCGGTGCCCAGCCGCCTCAACGATCCCTCGACCGCGTTCATGATGTGGCGGCGGCTGTTGCCGGCGTCGAATGGCCCTGGCCCCATTCGGCCGTGGCATTTCGTTGCGATCACAAAGCTGTCACGGCGTCCGGCGATCCATCGCCCGATTATTTCTTTGGTGCGACCCACCGACGACAGATCGCCACCCAAGGGGTAAACGTCAGCAGTATCCAGAAATGTGATGCCATTGTCGGCTGCACAGTTGAGAATATCGATTGACTGCTTTTCGTCACATTGTGTACCGAAAACCATCGTTCCCAGATACAACCTCGATACTTCGAGATCGCTGGAACCAACCCGCACATATTTCATGAGATACGTGAATCGGACGAGAAATGTCGACTCGATAATGCGGAAGCCCGCGCTGACGTGGACTCGAAGAGTAAGCGCGGACACGACACGTCCGTATTCACCATCCCCCCTCAAGGATTACTGGTTGAACCAACGGAACCGACCTTAACCACAAGGGCGGGCAATCGCTAGTCGAGTGCGCTGCGGACATTTCGGCTGCAGGCGCGTGACGTGCATCAATTCTGCGTTTATCGATAAAAATTGGTCTGATTCTAACGCCTGAAAGGCGTGGTTACCGGTACTCCGGGACCGATTCGCCCGGCGCTTCAGGGCGCATCGAAACCGGTCGGGCACGTACGGTTCCGCACCATGTTCACCTCGTCGTTTCGCCGAGCGGCGTACGTCCTTTCCGTATGGTGTGTCTTCTCTTCCGCAATTCTTGCCGGCCCGACAGCGGCGGCCGACGAATTGGCTACCGGGCAGCTGAGCAAGCTCGACGTGCTTGATTCGGCCTGGTCTTTTCCGAACGCCGCAGCTTCGATCGGACTCCAGTACACGACCACTGATCAATACGGCGCTGTAGCGCAGGCATCGGCCGGGCTCTACGTGCCGCGTGGACTGCCGCCCGCGGGTGGCTGGCCTCTGATCGTGTGGGCACACGGGACTGTAGGACTCGCCGACGCCTGCGCACCGTCACATCAACCGCAATCCGAGCGCAACCGCACCTACTTCGGTCAGATCCTCGATCACGGGTACGCCGTGCTGGCACCCGACTATCAAGGACTGGGGACCGGAGGACAGTTCAGCTACTACAACACCCAGGTCGAAGGCCATTCGATTCTGGATGCTGTTGCGGCGATTCGGACGACACCCATCCCCTTGTCGCAGAAATGGGTCATCATCGGGCAGTCCGCGGGCGCACACGCCGCGCTGAGCGCAGCCTCCCTGTCGCCTGACGAACCCTCCACCCGCACAGCCGGACTCAACGGCGTGGTCGTCACCGGACTGCGAGCCGAACCGGGGGTAAGCCTGCGAGCTATGTTCCAGACCGACTCGACTGGTTCGGCCAATCAGGTCGGATACGCCGCGTACTTCCTCGCCGCTCTTCAGCAACTCCATCCCGAGCGTGTCACGCCGTACCTGTCAGATTTCGGCAGGGAGCTTGTCTCGCAAGCGCACTCCCGATGCTTGTCCGACCTGGTCGCTTCGGCTGCCGGGCGCCGGCCCGCAGCCTTGGTCGCCGATCCCGGCTCGCCGACACCGACTTTCGAGGCAGACATCGCCAGCCTGGCGGCCTTCCGCGAACAGGGCCTCCCGGTCGACGTGAGCATCGGCTACGGTACCGCCGACATCGATGTCACCCCTGTCTACACCGAGAGCTTCGGTGAGCACTTGCAGACGATCAACCCCGGCATCGACGTGGCGGTGACGCAGTATCCCGGCATGGATCACGGCGGGACCTTCCTCGCGTCGCTGCCGAATACGTTGAATTTCTTGCAGACCCACCTCTGATCACCCGTCAGAGCTGCCCGCTCGAGTCGTGGAACAGCGGTCACGCCGACCACACACGAGTCGAAGCCGACCTTCACTGCCATCCTCACGAGAAGACCCTCGACATGCCGACCGAGACATGGCCACAAGCACAACCAACCCCGCAACTGGAGCGCTTTCAACCACTTGCCGATCCGCGCCCCGACGATCAAGCGTGGCCGGACATGACCTGGCCGGTGCCGAACTGCACCGTGCTCACCGGCAAGGTCGTGCAATTGACCCCCGCCGATCCCGCGGCCGATTCGACCGAGTTGTTTCACACTCTCGATCATGCTGCGGTGTGGGCACACATCCCCGGGCGTCCCACCGACCACCGACAGCTCGAAGACAGGCTGCGCCAGCGAAAGTCGGTCGACGACTGGCAGATCTGGATAGTGCGGTCCAGGCAAGCGATCGGCGACACACCCGCCGGCGCGATCCTCGGCGTGACCGCCTATATGGACGTCCATCCACGCGACGCAGGACTCGAGATCGGATTCACCCTCTACACACCCTCGGTCTGGGGCAGCACCGTCAATCCCGAAACCAAACTGCTGCTTCTCGACTACGCCTTCACCACGCTGAGGGCGGGGCGAATCCAGCTCAAGACTGACATCCGAAACCACCGCTCACAACAGGCAATAGCCCGTCTCGGCGCACGCTACGAAGGCACCCTGCGCCGTCACTTCCGGCGAGGCGACGGGACCATCCGCGACAGCGTCCTGTTCTCTATCACCAGCGAGGACTGGCCCGATGTCCGTGCCGGACTCATCCGCCGTCTGCCCGAATGATCACTTCCCGACGCGCCGGCTGATCCATGCGGCACCGACTTGAGTCTGCACGTGCTGGCACCGGCGGTGAACGTCCCGGCGACCCTGCACTTGATTCCCTCAGCCGCGGCGAATGCCTTCGGTATCAGCGTCTTCCAGCTCAGCGATCAGAACAACGTCTGCTACGCGGCAGTGTCAGAGGACCAGAACCTCTTGTTCGCGCTGACGGGCTTCTAAAGCATTCGCCGTGTCCTGCCGCCGGAAACCGACGGCAGGACACGGTGATGCTTCAGACTCACCGGTTGCGGCGGCCGCGACCGATCAAGTCGTGGTGAGGGTATTCGGGCAATGCGACAGAGATTGCCGGTGGGAAGGCACTGGAATCGGCATTACCGCGCGTTCGGCCGGCCTCGGATCGGCACGGCCAGTTGATCTTCGCCCGCCCCGCGCTGGCCGGTTCGGTCAGCGCGGTATGCGGCAGAAGAGTGTGTTCGACCAACCGTATTGGGCTGCTCATTCACCCCAGATAGCGACGATGTCCTTGCCTGCCTTCTTGGCCTCACCGCAACACCAGACGTACTGCTCGATCCGGTTACGCAGATCCGGATCCAAGGCATTAACTACGGCAACGTCAGCGTTCTCTCGTTGGGTGACGCTACGAGCCCGGAGTGGACGAGCCTCACGCGGAGATCTCCGCTGAGACAGCCGAGCGATTTATCGAGAGTTGGCGCGCCTCAAGGGCCGGGCCGGGAGGCTGAACGCGCGTTCCCCAAGTCAAACCCACCCATCGACGATGCACAAACTTGATCGGATCGGGTACGAACAAACCGGCCAGGCGCGGGAGCCGTTTCCGACGCAGCTGTCCCGAGGTCCCGTCGATCGATCGGCCGACACAATCTTCGGCGGTACCGCGGGGGGCAGGTCCGAACAGCCTTGTAAGCGGCAGAATAGTGCGTTTGGCGGATGTTGAGGGTTGTCGTCAACGACAGTCCGCCCGCCGGCGGCCTATTGGTGGTGCAGGGTGCTGACTGGGAGCTGACAGCTCATCGCCATCCACCGCCACGTTATGGCACGGCTATGGGGGTACGCGGCTGCGCGACCTGAACTGTCCACCGTTGCCTGGCCGGTCGCCTCGTCGTTGGCGAGCGGCCGGTCGGCTTGTCGAGTGGGACCATTCGGCACCGCGATCGGGCATTACGGTTGAGGTCGTGAGTGTAGAGACCGGACGGCGGGAGTTGAACAAGCAGGCGACGCGGCGCGCCATACAGCAGGCCGCCGATCGGCTGTTCGCCGAGCGTGGCTTCGCGACGACCACGGTGCGCGAAATCGCCGATGCTGCAGAGGTTTCCGAGCGCACCTTCTTCCGCTACTTCAGCGGCAAGGAGGAGCTGCTGACCGAGCAGGTGATCGACCAGATGACGCCGATCGGGGCGTCGCTGCTGGCTCGGCCGGCGAACGAGGCGCCACTGACCGCCGTCTGCGCGGCCATCCTCGCCCTGCTGGGGTCGGCTCGCGCCGAGGACCAGGCCGCGGTGCAGCTGTTCCAGGAGCGCAAACCTGCTGATGCACTGCCACGGTCGGGGGTATCGCTGCTGATACAGGTCGAGGAGGCGATCTCGGTCGCATTGGCCCAACGGCTGCGGCGTTACGACCCGGCGTCGGTCGACATCGAGTTCCGGGCCGGAATGTATGCCCGGATCAGCGTGGCAGTGCTGCGCAGCGTCCTGCTGCGCGACCTGCAGCTGCGCACCGAGGGGGTAACGACCCCGGATCCGGCGGCCGCGGTCGCGGCCGCGTTCGCCGCGGTCCCCGGCGGCTGGGGCGACACCGCGACCGGCTGAGCGCCAGCCGCGGTGAGGCGTGGCGTCAGTCGCGGTCGCGGATGGCGACCATGCCGCCGAGCGTCCCGACATAGGCCGCCCCGTCCGGTCCGAGCGCGATGCCGGCGTAATTGTTGTTGTACAGCGGCCCGGCGCCGGCCAGGCGCTGCCACACTACTTTTCCGGTGCGGAAGTCCAGCGCGGTCCAGTACCACGGATCGGTGACCTGGCTGCCCTTGGTGTAGGTGTAGATCAGCCCGGTCGCGGTGGACAGCTGCGACACCACCGAGGGCGCGGCGGTGGTGGTGTTGGTCCACGCGGTGTGGCAGCCGGTTCCGTTGTCGTCGATATCGATTCGGGCGAAGCCGGGCGCGGTATCGCGGCCGCCGAGGGTGGCCTGCGGCCCGGTGTAGCCGTAGTTGTTCTCGATCACGATCGAATTGCCCGCGCCGATCAGCGAATTCTCACTCGCACTGGAACCGGCGGTGAAAACCGGGACGGCACAGACCTGGTGGCCGTCGGCGGTGTCGTACACCACCACGTCCATGGGGTCGGCGTTGTCGTTGATGGTCACGTATCGGCCGCCGCCCAGCACGGTCGGGGTGGTACCCGAACCCGGGTCCAGCTGACTGGGTTTCGTCTTTCCCGTGTTGGGATAGGTGGCCCGCCAATCGATCTCGGGAGCGCCATCGGGACCGGCATGCAGCCGGAACAACTCCCGATCCGACACCACGTACGCCTCACCCGACGCGCCGACGGCGAACGACTTGGAGATCTCCCCGTCGCTGCCCTGCCCAACTCGAATGACGTGCACCGCACCGGAATCCGGGTCGACGGTCCCGATCACGCCGTCGGTCTTGGCGACGAACCACAGCCGGCCGGTGGAATCGGGCAGCACCGAGTTCAGCGACTCGCCCGGCTGCAGCGCCGAGCTGGCGTCGTAGTCGTGGTCGAGGACAAAGCCGTTGCCGGTGCTGTTCTCCGCGATGACCTGGACGTGCCCGTCGGCGGTGTCGATGACCGCCCGATCGACGTTGTCGAGGTAGAAGTACGCGCCGCCGGTGAAATTGGTGAACACCGACGGATTCAGCATCTCCGTGACGGGCTTCCCGGGCAGCGCGTACTTGCCCAAGATTTCCATCTTGGCGGGATCGATCAGATACAGGCCAGGGGAGGCGCCCATGCAGGTCGTCACGATCCGCCCGTGGCTGTCGAAGGTGATCGAGCCGCACAGGTCGCCCGGGATCAACAGCGACGAAACCTGTGGGTCGCGACCCAGCGGGCCCGGCTGCGGATAGGCGTCGCTCTGCCAGCCGTCGCCGTGGATCCCGGCGTACCCGTTGGCCGCCAGGAACGGATTCTGCGGCGCCTCGGCCCCAAGCACCGGCTGCGGCTGCGCGGGCGCGCCGAGGTATACCGGCACCTCGGGCAGGTGCGGCTCCTCGGGGATCGGCGCGGCCGTCGCGACCGCCGCGCCAGCGGCAACTCCCAGCGCCGCGCACACTACCGTGGCCGACCGCCGAACCGTCCCCACGGACGTCATCGATCTCATCCGGATTCCTCTCACATCGGATACGAGCACCGACCGGCCTCGCCCGCTGATCCTCTCCCAAAATGGCAGTCCTGCCAAATGTCAGTTATGTCACGTTTTAGTGGTTGACGAGAGCCGACGTGTCGGGGTTCTGGTAGCTTCCGCGCGGTGAGCGGCCCGCCATGGCTGATGTCGTCTCCCGCAGCGGGCACAGCCTCGATAGGCCATGGCGCGAAGCTCACACGCTCCACGTCATTCGTACAGAAACCGGCAATAGCGGACGTTCCGCCGTCCTCGGATCGGCACGGCCAGTTGATCTTTGCATGCCCCGCGCCGGCCGTTTTGGTCAGCGCGGTATGCGGCTTCTTAGAAAATGGTGGGTGACAGTGCATTGACTGCCGTGGTCGGAGACCTGGGACGATAGCGAGCCGCCGAAGCCGCCGTTGGGGCCATGTCGGTGATTGGAATCCGGTCGTCACGACCGCGCCGAGCCGAGGCGCGCGGCCGGCACATGGTCTCGGCCACCGAGATGGGCAGCAGGTGCGCGGTCATTTCGCCGCACCCTTGCGGGGTGATCCGGTCGGTCCGCCCCTCACGCCGCAATAGGTCCGACCGGGTCATCCATGAGCAGAGGATTCGATTACAGGAGTCGTACATGAGCGCAGGGAGCGTTCACAAACTTGGTCTGCACATCGATGGGGTGCGGTTGGGCGCCGATCTGGGCCCGGCCGTGGTAGAGGCCGTCTACCAGGCGCTGCTGACACACAAGGTGATCTTTTTCCGCGGACGGCACCACCTCGACGACGATCAGCAGTACGCGTTCGCCGAGCTCCTCGGCACGCCTGTGGCGCACCATGCGCTGCAGAGCGGCAACGTCACGCCGATCGATTCCGAGCAGGGGGCAGTCTGCGGAATGTCATCTCCGCCATATTTCGTACG
The DNA here is from genome assembly GCF_044766925.1 of Nocardia sp. NPDC101769. Lineage (NCBI taxonomy): Bacteria > Bacillati > Actinomycetota > Actinomycetes > Mycobacteriales > Nocardiaceae > Nocardia > Nocardia sp. NPDC101769. The sequence goes on from NZ_JBIWMX010000063.1 coordinate 14,829, forward strand.
AGGTCGGAACCGGCCCCCGACGTGCCTTCGGCGAGACGATCGTCGGCGGCCGGTCGATACGGTGAGGGATGGGTTACGGCGCGCAGGTTCCTGCGGTCACGGCCGGTAGATCGCACACGGTGTAATGGGGGTAGTACTCCCCCAGCGTCGCGGCGGCATCGGCCGGGCCGGTATTCAGGCCGACACGCTGGATGGCGGCACTGAAGTCGCTGCTGGGCAGCATGTTGCGCAGGATCACCAGGTGGGGGCTGTCCGGGTGCTGCACGGACCATGGGACGAAGGTGGCGTTCGGGATCGCCTCGACCGCGGCGCGCTGGGCCTCGGTCGCCAGCACGTAGGTGTAGTACCCGTTGGCATCCAGCTTGGTGACGTTGTCGGCACGGCAGCCCAGATCTGTCGAGCCATCCGGGAGGGTGTTGTAGACGACGGGCTCCAGGACCGAGTTCACGTTGTTGCACAGGGAGAAATAGCGCACGTCTTGACCCGGCTGTGGCCACACCGACGGCTCGTTGCTCTCGGGCGCGGTGGGCGCTTTGGCGCGGATGACGAGCACTTTGCCGTCGGCCGGGCGGGAGACGGTCGCGAGGAGGTACGCGTTGTCGCCGTTGGGGAAGCTTCCGTTTGCGCCACGACGAACGAAGTCGGGTCCAGCAGTGGCTCCCGGCACGAAGCCCGCCACGCCTTGACCGGCCTCGAGCACCTGGGCGGTCAGGCCGTTGTGAGAGCTGACGACACAGGAACCGTAGTTGCGCGCAGCACCGTCGGTAGTCACGGTGACCTGCGGTAGATCCGCGGGCCCAGGTGCCTGGGTCGTCATGTACATCCGATAGATCAGGTACCCCTTGCCGCTGCTCACACCAGCGGGTGCCAGCGGCAGCACGTTGGGATCTCCCGCGTGTGCATCCGGGCGCACGGTGACGGTGTATTGCCCGCCGGTGGCGCCGGCCTGCTGCCAGGGGTTGATCGAGCCCGAGTCGGGTGTGATGGCGTAGTCCGGCAGCGCCGAGGCGGCGTCGTTGGTGAACGAATTACGTTTATTGTCGTAGGTGTTGAACGACATGTAGCGCGCGTGCGGGAACCGGCCCTTGATAGTGAGTGTGGTGTGGGGGCCGACGTCGTAGGGCATGATCCAATACCAGGCGTTGGTGTCCGGGTACGCGACATTGAGTTCACCGACGGTGCGCGGCGACAATTCCGCCAGCCACGCACAGGACTGATCGCCTGAACTGCCCGTATCAGCCTGCGCGGAAATCGGCACGGCCACCGGAATAAAGAAAGTGGCCACCAAGGCCGCGATGATAGAGGCGGAACGCCAGATTACTTTCATGGTTGAGAACCTCAGCAACTTTGTTTTCGTCTTTGCAATTATGCCGCCGCCGTTAATTCGCGAGCAGCGGCGACTCGTTTATTTGTACGATCGTTCGCGGTATCGATCCTCCATTGCTGTCTGGCCGATGACGCCAGCGACTCGGGCACTCAGGGTGAAGAACTCGCGTCATTCATCCTCGGGCGATCGAGTGAGCGCGGAGGCGGTCGTGTAGCTGGGAGAGTGTGATCCGACACGGGAGTCGACCGAGGGTCAGGGGAATCCTCGGGCAGGGCACGCTGTCGTCAGCACAGCCACCGCAGCAAAGGTGGTCACGGCCGGCTTCCGATGGGCGTGGCCGACGGGTCACGCAGCTTGGGGCATCACCATTCGACGCCTACGGCTGCGAGTCCGAATCCCGTCGGTGTCGCAACGCCGTGTCGACCCCTTGGCGTGGCCCCGGGGAGGAGCCGGGCGCTGGTAGCGACATCCACAAGCCGACATTCTGTCATGTATGACATTTGTCATGAGCGACACCATATAGAGCAGGGCCGGTTGTTGCAAGCTCCAGCCCCCTTCCGAAGCGTCGACTGTCGGATGACCGCGATCCAACGACACCCTCGGAAGACAGTGCAGGCGGCGCCCCACTTGAGGTACCCGATGTACCTTATGACGGCAGGCATGAAAACTGTCAGGCACGACATATTATCGGACAGACCGTCGGCCATGGCCTCCCGAGGATATTCAACGGGGCGGGTCGCGCTGCGGCACAGGCGGCCGACAGGCGTGAGGTGAACAAGACGGCGCCGCGCTGCGCCCTGCAGGCCGCTGCGAACCGCCTGTTCGTAGACAACGGGTACGCAGCGACCACGCTCCAACAGTGTTGCTCACGCAGCACGTCCGGCCCGCCGGTTGCGCCGACTCGATCATGTTTCAGGAGTCTCGAGTCGGCGTAGCCACGTGCTAAACACGTCGGCGTGTCGGCCGCCCGACATGGGCAGCCGACACGCCTTCGCTGAGAGTCGGGGCCTCGATTTCATATCGATGAGCGTGACGAATCAGCGCTGGTCATCGAATCTCGCCCGGCGGGATGGCTCTCGTCAGCGCGAGGAGCCGCCGGAGGACCCCGGCCTGATCCCGCCGGCTGATCCGCTCGGCAGCCGCAGGTTGGCGTCAGGCACTCCGGTGCCGTCCGGGTTTTGCTGCCCGTCACTGTTGGCATACGGGCTCTGCCCGGGCGGGGAGTTACGGGTCGTGATGTATTTCCACAGACCGCTCGCCAACGTGGCGCCACCGGCTACCAAGGTGCCCGCGACGCCGCCGCCGGCGGCGAATGCGACCACCGCCGCGGGAATGGTGGCGATGCAACCCGGGCCCACGACCAGGCAGGACGCTACACCGATCGCTGCGCCGACCAGCGCGCCGATCGCACTGCCCGCCAATGTGCCCAGCAATGTGTTGCGGGTCAGACTGGTTGCGAGTTCATCCAGGGCCAACTGCTCTTCCAGTGGCGACGCGATGTCCGTGGCGGCCACGGGTGAGCGCAGCGTTGCCATATCCGGGGTGAGCCGGACGGTGTGAGCATCGTCGGAGATGGCGTAGCGGATATCGCCTTGCCGTCCCTCGAGAACGAATCCGAGGGGCAGCGTCGTCAGCAGCGCACCGGCGCGGTCGCTGATCTGCAGACTCCGATCATCGGTCACGCCGATCGTCGCCTGATCGACAGTCATCACGACCGACCCGTCGGTGACCGTGGCGGTATAGGACGGGGCAGGCGCCTGAGCCTCAGCGGTCACATCGACCAGGACCAGCGAGGTCACCAGAGGCCCAGCCAGAAAGAAGGCACCGAATTTCACGAGATTCTTCTGCATGTCGCCCTACTGAGGAGTCGCGGGAGCCGTCGGAGTCGCCGCGGGCTGCTGCCGATCCCGGTAGTAGTCGCCGTATTTCGACTGCCCGGGTGCGGACTGAAGGGTGCGGACGTACTCGTACAGGGCAAAGGCGGTCGTGGGCGCACCGCCGAGGGTCAAGCCGACCAGGCCGCCGACACCACCTGCCAAAGCCACGATCGGCAGCACCGCGACCACACAGCCCAGGCTCAGAACGACGCACGAGGCCCCCGCGAGCGCGAACCCGATGCCGACACCGACCGTCGCGCCGATGGCCGTGCCGATCAAGCTGCCGACGGATGTTCCGATGCTGACGCTGTTGATCAGATCGTTCATCGCCAACTGGTTCTCCACGGGCGAGGCGACCGGCTCGAGTGCGGCCAGGTTGACATGCGAGGTGTCTGGGGTCAGCCGCAGGCTGCGCCCGTCGGCGGAAATCTGCCGAGTAATGGGATGGCGTGAGCCGTCGAGGGAATAGGACAACGGGACGCTGTCGAGCGCGACGTCGGCGGCGTTGCGGACCAGTACGGCTTGCCCGTCGCCGGAGTCGGCGAAGCTGCCGTTGTCGAGGGTGGCGACGACGTCGCCGCCATCTACCAACGCGTGGTAGCCGACCGGCGTAGGCGCGGCGTCGGGCTCGGCGCGAACCACCGCCGCGACCGTGAGCTCGAGGCTCGCGGCGGCCAGCAGCGCTGTCATCAGAGTTCGGGTGCTTGTTCTCATCGGTTCCTCATCTGCCGTGGCAACCGGCCCGATGCGACCGCAGAAGTGAACGCGCACACCGGATCTCGAGCGTCGCCGAAGAGTGCGCACAGAGCGCGCGCTCAACCTCATCGACACCCCGTTGGGCCGAGTAGATGCCCTGAGTCACAGTCACCACGAATAGTGAGCTACATCTCAGGCAGTCATCAGCCTTTCATAAAGTGTCATATATGACAACTGGCAGTTGTGACATTTTTGTGGTCGTGCGCCGATGTGCTTGCGCGCGGATGTCGGACCGTCGCGAGCAACGCGTGTCCCGCGATATCGTGCAGATGCGACTGTTGTGCGGCGATGTTGAGGTTGTTCCCCTGGAAGACACGGACAGTTGAGGGTGTTCACCTGGAAAACGCAGATACATGCCGCACTCCCACACTGGTGGGGACTGCGCGACTGGTGGGGACTGCGCGGCAGGTGCGGGAATGTGCGGAGTGCCCGATCCTGCGTCGCCGATGGTGGCGCTGGAGGGTGGTGCTGAGTGTTGTTCAGGTGTGGAACTCGTGCGATCAGCCAAGAAGGTTGTGCACGAAGGGACCGTGAGTCGGGCGGCGAGGCATTGACAGTGCCGTCGTGGTTGGCCAGATAAATATGAAGCGCTACCGGCTGCCCCGTTCGCCCACAGCCGCGCCGTGCGCCCACGCCTATCTGGAGTTCGCGTGGTTCGCCGTGGTGATGCCTCTCCGAGAGCAATGTTGTGAGGCATCACCGGCGAGGCCGGCCCCGATCGGGAAAATCAGTGCCCGTCGCCCAGTGAGGCAAGGTCTCCGAGCACGCCGAGGTAAGTGGTGCCGTCAGGGCGTCGGCGAGTACGGTGCGCGGATCGCCTGTTGCGCCGATGCGCGTAGGCATCGATCGCTGAGACGTGCGCCCCCTCGTAACCTCGATGTCGAGACCCATCGGGGCGGCGGCTGCTCGCAACGGCCGCGGGCTGGACGTATCACGCGGCACGGACCGGCGGCGGGCATGCCGGTGCGCGACACTTTCAGAGCTTGGCCGCTCAGCCTTCACTCTGAGGTTCTACGCGGTGAACCCGAGCCGAACGACTATCGGTAGTAAGTCCTCATCACTGCGGTTCGTTCACGACCCGGGCTGCGCTGACGCCCCAGCCTTGGGGTGCCATCGCGAATGCCTGCCCAATCAACTCCGTCAGAGATGGTCGCGGATCAGTCGCGGCATTGCGTAGATACAGGTCGTGAATCAGCGCCGTTCGCATGACCGCCACCGCCGTGCGGCCGTGCACAGCGGCACGGAAGTTCAGGTCCGGCGGCACCGGATCGCGGCGAGCCAGCCTGTTCCGGATCGCCGTCGACATCGCCTCTTCGAATCGCACCGTCAGCGTCGTGGTCGAGCGCCCCAGGCCCGTTACCGGGCGTCGATCCAGGAACAACAACAACGCGTTTGGGCGGCGCTGATCCTGAAAGCGACCTATCAGCTCGACCATCGCGCGCTCGACCGCCACCAGGGGTGGCTCATCGTAGGGCCGACGTTCGATCGCTTCGACGATCATAGGCATCTGGGCTAGCAAGTCCTCGACCAGCAGTTCCTCCTTGCCGGCGAAATACCGGAAGAACGTGCGTTCGGTCACTCCCGCCTCATCTGCGATCTCCCGCACAGTTGTAGCGGCATAGCCTCGCTGAGCAAAAAGAGATTTAGCGGCATCGAGCAACGCCTGACGCGTCGCCTGCTTATTCAACTCACGCCTGCCAACTCTCTTTGCCACACCGACCACCGTAGCGCGCGTCATGCGTGTCAGTCATGACTGACATTCCCAACTCAAATCTGTCAGCTCTGCTATCTGTCATGACTGACACCACAGCGGTCGCACGCACCAGGCAACACTTGACGATCAGGCCCGGTCGCGTCGCCTGTTCGGCTCAAACCGGCCGCTAGCGGCAATACCGCTCAGTTTGGGGTGTCGGGCTTGCTGTCAACCGCCCAGGGTGTGGACGGTGATGATGGTTGGTGTGGTCGAGGAAGTGGGACCCGAAGCGGTCTACACCCACCTCGACCGCCTCGAACGCGAGATCGCCATTCCGGCGCGGATTCCGCTGTTGCGGGTCAGCGACAACGATATCCACCGCGACGCTCTCGATCCTCATTTTCAGACGCCAAGACACTGACCGGGCTCGACCAGCACCAAGTCCGCCGTTGGCGATCCTGGCACCGCTGGACGCTGCTGGTCATGTTCGCCCACGCTTTCCTCACCGCCCTCGCCACCAGCGAATGCGCCACCGAAACATCGATTTCCGGCCTTATTGCGTTGACCCGCAACGAGGCTCGTCACCTGTTATCCTGATCAAGCCAACAGCCCGCCTGAACAGCCACCGGCTGCACTGGTCCATCTTGCGTCGCCGACACCAACACCGCGCCCGCACCTGCCACTACCATAGGCACGAAATCTGGCTGGAGTACTGAGGCCGGTCTGCCACAAGGCATTTCCTTCGGCGCCCGTCGGAGCAGTCCATCCAGCCTCCGAGCAAAATTGATCCAGGTTTGATCACTCCAGGTCCAGTTGAAGGTGGCGGCGAATCTCGCCGTACGGAGTGCGCCTGCAACATCGGCTTGTATTGCCAGGACACTACTTTCGTGCCATGACACCCAGATCTCCGGCCGTTGCTTGACCGGATGCAGGCGACGGCTTGGACTCCAACAGATACTCGCTCATCGGCAATAGCGGACGTTCTGCACCGCACCAGGTTCCGGGTGCCGACGCCCCCGCTGGCCGGTTCGGTCAGCGCGGTATGCGGCAATACAGTGCATCCGAAACGGTTCGAACCCAGGCCGTCCGGACTCTACAGTGCCCCAAGGGTTTTCACGCTTGGGGCTGCCCGGCTCAGGATCCTAAGCTGCCGGCGGGAAT
>NZ_JBIWMX010000064.1:0-21371 GCF_044766925.1 Nocardia sp. NPDC101769
TCAGCCAATCATGCCCCGCAGCCAGAAGCCGGCCGCAAAACATCAATCCGAACCCGAACAGGCCAGCACATCAGCCGCACGAAAGATCCGGGCTAGTTTGCGGCGAATGCCGCGGCAACTCGCCCGGACCGTTTCCTGAAGCGGCCGGTATCGCCGCACCGATACGGTCGAAGGGATCACCACCACACCAGCTCGAACGATCCGCGACTTCGCCCGCAGCAACACTCCAGCCCGGAAGGACGCCCAGCAATGATCGATCACGTCTATATCTCCGTCACCAACATCGAGAAGTCGCTGACCTTCTACGCCGAGGCGTTGAAGCCGCTCGGCTGGCGTCAATTGGGCAACTTCGCGGCCGCGGCCGGCGTGCCGGATCTGTTCGGACTCGGCGACGACGTCTACGTCTCCGGGACCGGAGTCGGATCCAGCATCTGGCTGCGAGATCGTCAACCCAGCGAAACGGGGCTCTACATCGGCATCGCGTGCGCGACCAACGAAGCCGTCGACGTCGCCTATGCCGCCGCGATCAATGCCGGAGGCATCGACGAAGGACAACCAGCCGAACGGGCATACTTCGGTCCCGGCTACTACGCCGCCAACGTCGCCGACTTCGACGGCAACCGTCTGGAGTTCGTACATAAGGCTATGAACGACTAACCCCTAAACATGGAATCGCCACGAGCTGATCGTGTCCGCCGACATCGAGCCACGGAATACGAAGTGTGCAAACACCATTGCCACTACCCACGGCCGCATCCCTGACTGAATGCCGTGATTTCACGACATCGCGAGCACGGCGTCATCGGCCATCGTCGCGGTGTTCGCGTCTGCGTGTGCCGCGCCGGTGCACGGAATCGTTGCCGCTATCGGCGAGGCGAGATCCCGAGGCGGGTGATGATTGCCCGGCGCAGCGCTTCGAAGATTCGTGGCCGAACATGTACGACGTCCAGGCGGCCCACTGGATAACCTACTCACCACCCTTCCTCGCGGGAGGGATCGTGGGAGGTGTCGCGTGGTCGTGGTGTTGGATACCGGTCTGCTTCCGGTGCGTGAGCGGATGGAGGCGGCGCAGGATCTGCTGGCCGACACCGAGATTCCGTCGATCAATCAGTTCGGATCGGTCGCGGGTCAACTGTGGCACCGATTCGCCGTGTGGGACATGGGCTCCGGCATCCATGTGACGCAGGTCGTCGGCACCGGGATGAGCGTGCTGCGGGGTACAAAGCAGTTGCGCATCGCCGCTCCCGAACGAGTCGGCATCGGTGTGCAATTGACCGGATCCGGGACCTTCTCGCACTGCGGCGCGGAGCAGGTCATCAGCATGGGTGAGCTCTCACTCACCGACGGCACCAGTACTTCGGACTATTCCTCCACCGGGATCGGCGGCTCCAAGGTGGTGATCTTCGACTACGACCAGCTCGCGTTGCCCGTCGAAACTGTCCGCCGCGCGGCGCCCAGACTCAAATCCAGCCCGCTCTACGGTGTGGTCACCGCCCATATCGCCGCGCTCGGCGAAGCGGGCGACATCGAGCCCGGCCCCGCCGGCATCATGCTCGCGTCGGCCACCGTCCAATTGATCCGCGCGCTGATCACCACGGCCGCGGCCGACCCTCGCCAGCGCGAAGCCCTGCATGATTCGCTCTATCTCCGGATTGCCGCCTACGTAGAGCAGCACCTCGGCGACCCCAGCCTCAACGCCGATCAGATCGCACGGGCGCACAATATTTCGGTCCGGCATCTGTACAATATCTGGTCCGCGAGTGGAACTACCTTGAGCCAGTGGATCATCGGCGCGCGCCTCGAAGGCGCGCGCGCCGATCTCGCCAGGCTGGGCCGCAGCATCTCGATCGCTGCGGTAGCGCGCCGATGGGGCTTCGCCAGCCCCGCCCATTTCGCTCGCCGATTCCGCAACGCCTACGGAATATCTCCCCGGGACTGGCAACAAGCCCATTGATGTCAGCCCCCTTGACGAATCTGACCGATTCGGCACAGTGCTGTTCTGTGCGTGCACAACTCGAGCGCCAGCGGTTCACGCCGGCGTACCCGTCTCCTTAGCTTTGAAAGCAGGCCACCTGTCGCGAAGGAGACACGATGAGCGAGGTCGTCGCTGTCCTCGAACCGGCAGTTCGCGTGCACCGGCCCGGTGAACGCCGACATCGCCGTCGAGCCGACTCGGGCGGATCCGAACTCGTCCCGAGGCGATACCGATGACCGAAATCTGTGACCCCGCGACCACACCGGCTCTCGCCCGAGAGCTTCCGCTGGTCGGAAGGGCGGCGGAATGTCTTGTGCTGGAAGCCTTCACGAGCAAGGTTCGAGCAGGACAGAGCGAAGGGCTGGTGCTGGCGGGGGCGCCGGGGATAGGAAAGACCCGGCTGCTCGACCACACTGCCGTCGCCGCCCAGGATCTGCTGGTGTTGCGGACCTCCGGTATCGAGTCGGAGTCGCCCCTGGCGTTCGCCGCCCTGCATCGCCTGCTGCGCCCGTTCCTCGATCGTCGCGAGCGCCTTCCCGCGCCGCAGAAGGCCGCCCTGGGCGCGGCTTTCGGGCTCGTGGCGGGCCCTCCGCCCGATCGTTTTCTGGTGGGTCTCGCGACTTTGAGCCTGCTCGCGGACCTGGCCGACGACGGCCCGCTGATATGCCTGGTCGACGACGTGCAATGGCTCGATCGCGAGTCCTGTGACGCGTTGACCTTCGTCGCGCGGCGCTTGCACGCCGAGGGAGTGGGAATGCTGTTCGCGGTGCGCGAACCGGCTTCAGACAGCACGGGTTTCGAAGGTCTGGCGATCCATACGGTGGCCGGACTACCCGGTTCGGCCGCGAGAGAACTGCTGGCCTGCACCACTCGCCGTTTCCTCAACGACGACGTTGCCGGCAGGCTCGCCGAGCAGACCGGTGGCAACCCGCTCGCCTTGGTGACGTTGGCGTATTCCCTGACGACCGAACAGTTGGGCGGCACTGCGGCACTGCCCGAACCGCTTCCGATCGGCCCACGGCTCGTGGCATGCTTCCTTGAGCAGATCCAAGCGTTTCCCAAGACCACCCGAGATCTGCTGCTGCTGGTGTCGATCAGTCCGATTCGGGATATGGCGCTGCTGTGGCGCGCGGCGGCGCTGCTCGGATTGTCGGAAACCGACTCCGACCCCGCAATCGAGGCCGGAGTGCTGGTGCCCGGCGACGGTTACGCCTTCTCCCATCCACTGATTCGGTCCGCCGTACACGCGGCTGCCGACCCGGCCGGCTCGCGGCGAGCGCATCAGGCCATCTCTGCGGCCTGCGACCCGGACCATGACCCCGACATCCGAGCTTGGCATCTTGCCGCCGCCACAGTAGGCGCCGATGAAGTGGTCGCACGCGATCTGCAGTACTCCGCGCAGCGTGCTCGAGCCCGAGGCGGCTATGCGGCCGAGGCACAGTTCCTGGCCCGCGCGGCCGAGTTGACGCCCGAAGTATCACGACGCGACGAACGCCGATTGGCTGCGGCCCAGGTCTATCTGATGTGCGGTGACGCTCAGTCGGCGCAGCGCCTGCTTCTCGGGGCGCAACCGGCGGGCAGGGTGCCCATGATGCGCGGCAGGGCTCGATGGCTGCAGGCCGCCATCGAGCGGTACTTCAGCCGACTGGAAGACCAGCCCGCGCTGCTGCTGACCGCCGCCACGGAATTGGGCCCGGCGGACGTTGACCTGAGCTGGCTCCTGCTGTGCCAGGCTCTGAGTTCGGCGATGCTATCCAGGGACGACACGGTAGGCACCACAGTGGCCGAAGTCGCACGCGCTGTACTGAATGCGCGCGAAGAGCGGTCGGCGGCCCTGTCGGTTTACGACCTGTTCGTCGTCGCCTTCGCCACCCGGGTCAGCGAAGGCCACGCCGCGGCGGTCCCCCTCTGGCGTACTGCCCTCGACGCGCTGCGCGACCATGAAATCGCCGAGGAGGGACTGCCTTTGGCGGTATTCGCCCATTACGCGAGTGACGAGCTGTGGGACGATCGTGCCCGGCAGGTCGTCTTCGCGCGGCTGCAGAACCACGATCGAGATACCGGCGCGCTGCTCGGGCTCCGCGTCGTCCTCGAATGTCAGGCGACCGACGCGCTGCGGGCGGGTCGGCCCGACGAGTGCGCCGACCATCTGACGGAGTCCCGCGAGCTGCTGACGGTGATCGGGTCGCCACAGGAGAAGTCCATCCAACGGCTGGAGCTGCTGGTCTGGAGCGGCGCGGAAGCCGAGGCCCGGGCACTGGCGTCGACTGTCGAGAGTGCGGACTTCCCATGCCGGGCCATGCAGGCGGCGCTGGCGGCTCGCTACCTGATCATCCTCGAACTGAGTCTGGGAAACTATCGCGCGGCGCTGGACCAGGCCCAGTTTCTCTACGACCACGACGTGCCCGGCCACAGCAACCTGATACTCGCGGACATGATCGAGGCGGGAGTTCGCGCGCAACGGAAAGCACCGGCGTTGCAGGCCTTGACCCGGCTGGAGGAGCAGGCGCAGAGCAGCGGAACACCCTGGGCGCTGGGGACTTTGGCGCGAGCGCGGGCCCTGATGGCCGACGACGACACCGCGGCGGCGTGGTATCGAGAAGCCATCGACCAGCTCGGACGGACCAGGATCGTCGTCGACCTCGCTCGGACGCATCTGCTGTACGGCGAATGGTTGCGCCGGCGCAAGGAGCGCTCGGAGGCCCGCGTGCAGCTGCGACTCGCCTACACGATGTTCGTCTCGGCCCGCGCCCCGCTCTTCGCCGAACGCGCCCGCGCCGAGCTGGCCGCCACAGGCGAACATGTACTCCGCCGCGACCCGACGTCCGGCCCCCAGCTCACCCCTCAGGAGTCCCAGATCGCCGCATTGGCGGCCGAGGGGGCGACCAATACCGAAATCGCGGCCCGCCTCTACATCAGCACCTCCACTGTCGAGTACCACCTCACGAAGGTCTTCCGGAAACTAGCGGTGACCTCCCGCAGGCAGCTCCGTTCGACGCTGGGTCCCAGGGACTAGGGCCGATCACTGGGGTGTTTCTCCGATTCGCCGAGCGGTTCACACAGGATCTGATTGACCGGTAACGCCACCGAAAGCGAAGGGCGACATCATGACTGACACACCGGTCATCTTCATTCACGGACTCTGGCTGCACTCGGCATCCTGGCAGCCCTGGCTGGACCTGTTCACCGAGCATGGCTACTCGGTCTCCGCGCCCGGCTGGCCCGGAGAACTCGACACCGTCGCCTCGGCGCGGGCGACCTCGGACGGGATCGCCGGTCACGGCATCGACGACGTGGTCGAGCACTACGCTTCGATCATCGCCGACCTCCCGGCACCACCGATCCTCATCGGGCACTCTTTCGGCGGCATGATCGCCCAGAAGCTGCTCGGACAGGACCGCGCCGGCGCGGCCATCGCTATCGATGCCGCCCAGATCAAAGGCGTACTGCCGCTGCCGCTTTCGGCACTGCGCTCGACCACATCGGTCTTCAAGAACCCCGCGAATCGGAATCGGGCCGTGTCGCTCACGGCCGCAGAGTTCCGCTACGCGTTCGGCAACGCGATCCCGGCCGAGGAATCCGACGAACTCTATGGGCGCTGGGCCGTGCCCGCCCCAGGCAAACCGCTGTTCGAGGCGGCGGCGGCCAACTTCAACCCGCACTCCGCGGCCAAGGTCGATACCGCAAATGCGGGGCGCGGCCCGCTGCTGCTGATCACCGGCGGCAAGGACCACACCGTCCCCGAGGCTGTCACCCGAGCGACGCTGAAGCAGTACCGCCACTCCGACGCGGTCACCGACCTGCTGGAGTTCCCGGATCGGGGGCACTCGCTGGTGATCGATCACGGATGGCACGAGGTGGCCACTGCCTGCCTGTCGTGGTTGAAGAGCCAGGAGCTCTGAGGCGGAGATGTTCGATCTCAGCCTCGCGGGCAAGGTGGCCGTGGTGACCGGCGCCAGCCGAGGCATCGGCCTGGCCGTCACGAAAGCACTTGCCGCTGACGGTGTCTCGGTGGTCGCGGGGTCACGCACCGGGAGTCAGGACCTGTCGGAGCTGGCCGCACACGACGGAATCCGGACACCGTTGATCGATCTCACCACCCCGCACGGACCGCAACAGCTGATCGATGACGCCGTGACCGCCTTCGGCGGAATCGACATCCTGGTCAACAACATCGGCGCGGTCATCCCCCGGGTGCAAGGGTTCCTCGCCATGACCGACGAGGACTGGCAGTGGTCGCTCACCACGAATCTGCTCGTCGCGGTGCGCACGGCCCGCGCCGCGCTCCCGTACCTGATCCAGCGCGACACCCCCGCCATCGTGACCATCAGCTCGGTCAACGCGCACCTCCCTGATCCCAGCGTCATCGACTACTCGGCGGCGAAGGCCGCGTTGTCCAACTTCAGCAAATCACTCTCGAAAGAGTTCGGCCCACAAGGCGTCCGGGCCAACACCATCTCGCCCGGCCCGGTCACCACCGGACTGTGGCTCGGTGACCAAGGCGTCGCCGCCGTCGTCGGCGCCGCCGCCTCCGCCGACCCCGACCAGGTGGTCCGGCAGGCCGCCGCCGAGAGCGTGACGGGCCGCTTCACCCACCCGCAGGAGGTCGCCGACCTGGTGCTGCTGCTGGCAAGCGAGCGAACCGCCAACGTCACAGGCGCCGACTTCCGGATCGACGGCGGACTCATCCGAACACTCTGACCATTTGCGGTCGGCGCCCGAACCTGATTCATCCGAAAGGCAAGCCATGACAACCGAACCCGCGGTGGTGCACGCCGAAGCAGGCGAGCCGTTCACCATGACCGAGACCGAACACCTGCTGTGGAAGGTGACCGCCAAAGACACCGGGGGACATTTCGACGCGGCCGAAGTGACCGCGTTGCCGTTCGTCTCGGGCCCACCGCGCCACATCCACGACCTCGCCGACGAGATCTTCTACGTCCTGGAGGGCACCCTCCGCGTCCTGCTCGGCGAGGAACTCCACGACGCCGAAGCCGGCGCGCTCGTCTTCGTTCCCCGGGGCACCAGCCACACGTGGATAAACGGTGGAACGACTCCGATGCGCTTCCTGACCCTATACGTCCCCGGCGGTATGCAGGGCTTCTTCGAAGCCACGGCGCCTCTGGTGCAGCAGATCCCACCGGATCTGGACGCGCTGGCCGCTGCTGCAGGGAAATTCGACACCCGTCTCAGCGGACCGCCGCTGCCGCCCTTCTCTCGTGTGTGAAATCGATACGGCCAGCGGCGATCACACCACACGGATCAGATCATCGCCACGTCGCCGCGTAGTACCACGCACCCGTGTCAGCATTCGACAGAAGAACGAGGACCGTGAGATGACAGCCGACACACCGACTCCCTACAGCGGTTTCGACACCATGCCGATCAGCGGCAAATGGCGCGGCGGCGCGAGCGACGCCGCACTGACCGACACCGACCCATGGAGTGGCGCGGTGTTGACCGAATTGCCGACGGCCACCACCGAAGACCTCGACGAGGCCTACGCCGCCGCCCAAGCCGCGCAACATGATTGGGCCGACCGGCTGCCCGGCGAACGGGCAACGGTCATGCGCGCGGCAGCCGACATCATGGACGCGCGCCGAGAAGAAATCATCGACTGGCTCGTCCGAGAGTCCGGCGGCACCCTCGGCAAATGTGCTGTCGAATGGGCGGTGGCGCGGGCGGGCTTCCATGAGGCGGCGGCACTACCGCACCACGCGGAAGGCAGCATCGTGCCCTCCGACATCCCCGGCAAGGAGAGCCGCGTCTACCGCACGCCGGTCGGGGTGATCGCGCTGATCAGCCCCTGGGATTTTCCATTGTTCCTGACCAACCGGACCCTGGCGCCCGCGCTGGCGCTCGGCAATGCCGTCGTTCTCAAACCCTCGAGTGATACGCCCGTGACGGGTGGCCTGTTGCACGCCAAGATCCTCGAGGAGGCGGGCCTGCCGGCAGGCGTTCTGAATGTCGTCGTCGGGCCCGGCGCGGAGATCGGCAACGCGATGGTCGCGCACCCGGTACCCGCGGTGGTCTCTTTCACCGGATCGACAGCCGTCGGCCTCGGTATCACCCGGATCGCGGGCATCAAGAAACTGTGCCTGGAACTCGGCGGCAACGGCCCCCTGATCGTCCTCGACGATGCCGACCTGCCAGCAGCCGTAGAGGCCGCGGTATTCGGGTCGTTCTTCAACTCCGGTCAGATCTGCATGCGCGCGAACAGGATCATCGTCGATGCGTCGATCCACGACGAGTTCGTAGAACGATTTCTGACACGTGTGCGCACCCTCGTGGTGGGCGATCCCTCGGAGCCCGGCACCCAGATAGGTCCGGTCATCAATGCCGGGCAACGGGATTCAGTACTCGACAAGGTTAGCCGTGCCGTGGATGCGGGAGCCCGGTTGTTGTTGGGCGGCGAACCCGGCGGACCGGCCGGACTGAGCCTGCCACCACACGTACTGCTCGGCACCAACGATGTCGCGACAGCACGCGAGGAGGTGTTCGGACCGGCGATCACGATCATTCGAGCTCGCGACGAATCCGACGCTCTGCGCATCGCCAATGACACCGAGTATGGGCTCTCCAGCGCTGTTTTCACGGCCGACGGTGAGCGCGGCGCACGATTCGCCTTGCAACTCGACGCCGGGATGACACACGTGAACGACTCACCTGTCAACGCCGAGCCCAACACCGCCTACGGCGGCGAGAAACAGTCCGGCCTGGGGCGCTTCGGTGGGCGCTGGGCGGTCAACGAGTTCACGACAGACCACTGGGTCAGCCTCCAGCATCGTCGGCGCGAATACCTGCTCTGAGCCTGCCGCCGCAGGCAGATGTGGACAGACCCGGCGAACCGGCAACCACGATGAAAAACGTCAATCCAGTATGGACTTCGAACAGTGGATGAACGACAGCGACACCTCGAC
Source organism: Nocardia sp. NPDC101769 (assembly GCF_044766925.1). Classification (NCBI taxonomy): domain Bacteria; kingdom Bacillati; phylum Actinomycetota; class Actinomycetes; order Mycobacteriales; family Nocardiaceae; genus Nocardia; species Nocardia sp. NPDC101769. The sequence goes on from NZ_JBIWMX010000064.1 coordinate 8,896, forward strand.
ATCACCCGGCGCTGGTTCACCGAAGGCTGGCTCACCAACGTGTCACTGGCCGACGAGTTCTTCAGCCCAGACCTGATCACCAATGGCGTCCGGGTCGGCATCGACGGGCCGAAGAAGCGGATCCTCAAGCGCCGCAACGGATTCCCCGACCTCATCACCGACAATCAGCTACTGCACGCCGACGGCGACATCGTCGCGATCCATCTCCTCTGGCGGGGCACCCACACCGGCCCCTATGGCGGAGCCGAGCCCTCTGGCAAACCGGTGGAGATATCCGACATCGCCATCTGGCGGTTCGAGAACGGCAGAGTCGCCGAAATCCGCACCGTACAGGACCAATTCGGTCTGCTGGCACAGATCGGCTATCTCCCCGACACCCTCTACGCCGTCTGATCCCCTCCAGCCATTTCTCCAGACCGAACCCAGTTACCCCGACCCCGAGGAACCATCATGGTTGTTTCCCAGTGCCTGCGCGCGGGTTTGGCCGCCGCCGTTCTGGCCGCCACCCCGGCCGCGTTCGCGGCCTCCGCGCATGCCGACGCCGTGCGTCCGATCATCGTGCTCGTGCACGGCGCCTTCGCCGACACCACCAGCTGGGACGGTGTCGCCGCCGCTCTGCGCGCCGATGGCTACCGAGTCGTGGTGCCCGACAACCCGTTACGCGGGCCCGCCAATGACGCGGCTGCTGTCGAGCAGGTGCTCGATGGCATCGATGGCCCGATCGTGCTGGCCGGGCACTCCTACGGCGGCGCGGTGATCACCAACGTCCACGACCCCAAGGTGACCGCAATGGTCTACATCGCGGCCTTCGCGCCACAGCAAGGCGAGCCCATCGCGATCGCAATGGACCCCTTCCGATTCCCCGGCAGCCAGTTGCAGCCGCCCGCCCTGGCCCTGGAGCCCTCGAGCGCGGGCCTGGACGGCTATGTCGCCCCCGGTTCCTTCAACAGCGTGTTCGCGCAGGATGTTTCGCCCGCCACGGCGGAGAACATGATCGCCCATCAGCATTCGATCGCCGCGAACGCGTTGCTGGAACCCAGCGGCCCGGCCTCCTGGACGACCACGCCCACCTGGTATCTCGTCTCGGCCGCCGACCGGGTGATACCACCCGCCGCCGAACGCTACTTCGCGCAGCGAATGGGCGCGCACACCGCGGAGGTCGACGCCTCGCACGCGTCCTTGGTCTCGCAACCGGCCGTCGTCGCCGCCTTCATCGAACAGGCCGCTCGATAAGCGAGAGGCGGCCGGAAATGTGGGATTCTTGGCGCGCTGAGCGGTGCACCGCACGTCCGGAACGACGCATAGGGTGCCAGCCTCGAAATCCAGAAAGTCTGCAGCTCAGCAGTTTTCACCAGAGCCCTTATGCCCATCATCACCACATCTGATGGCGTCGACATCTTTTACAAGGACTGGGGCAGCGGACAGCCCATCGTCTTCAGCCACGGCTGGCCGCTGTCCTCGGACGACTGGGACACCCAGATGATGTTCTTCCTGTCCCACGGTTTCCGGGTGATCGCCCACGACCGGCGCGGTCACGGCCGCTCCGCACAGGTCGCCGACGGGCACGACATGGACCACTACGCCGACGACCTGGCCACCGTCGTCAACCACCTCGACCTGACCGACGCCGTGCACATCGGCCACTCCACCGGCGGCGGTGAAGTCGTGCGCTACCTCTCGCGGCACGGCCAGGACCGAGCGGCCAAAGCGGTGCTGATCAGCGCGGTACCGCCGATCATGGTCAAGACCGCCGACAACCCCGGCGGCCTGGACAAGTCCGTGTTCGACGGCATCCAGGAGCAGGTGGCCACCAACCGGTCGGACTTCTTCCGCACCTTCGCCGAGGGACCCTTCTACGGCTACAACCGGCCCGGCGCGACACCGTCGGAAGGCGTGATCGCCAACTGGTGGCGTCAGGGCATGACGGGCGGCGCGAAGGCACACTACGACGGCGTCGTCGCGTTCTCCCAGACCGACTTCACCGAGGAACTCACCAAGATCACCATCCCCACCCTGGTGCTGCACGGCGAGGACGATCAGGTGGTCCCGATCGCCGACAGCGGCATCCGCTCGGCCGAACTGCTGCCCAACAGCACCCTCAAGACGTATCCCGGCTTCCCGCACGGCATGCCGACCACCGAGGCCGCCACCATCAACGCCGACCTGCTCGCCTTCATCCAGTCCTGAGCGAAGACAATTGAATGGATCGTGACGCGCTGACAGTAGTGCCCGAAGCGACCTCGACACCGTCGGTCCCGCGGGCCAGCAGGCGGGCAAATGCTCTCCGCGCGTTGCGATCCGCACCGTTTCGACTCTATTTCTTCGGGCAGATCGCCTCCGCCAGCGGTACCTTCGTGCAGGCGACGGCGCTCGGGTGGCTGGTGTTGCAGCTGACCGGGTCCCCCGCCTCGCTGGGGTTGGTGCTGGCGGCGGGCGGGCTGCCGCCACTGCTGTTCGGCCCCTGGGGCGGAGTACTCGCCGACCGGGTCGACCTGCGGCGACTGCTCATCGCCACCCAGACCGTCAACGGGATCCTGGCCGCGCTACTGTGGCTGGCGGCGGTGGCCGGGTCAGCTGGGGTGCCCTTGGTCATCGCGGTCACGCTCGCGAGCGGCTTCGTACAGATCGTCGATTCACCGGCTCGGCAATCGTTTGTGGCGCAACTGGTTCCGCCCGCCGATCTGGCAAGCGCGGCCAGCGTCAACGGGGTCGTGATGAACAGCGCCCGTGTAGTCGGGCCCGCACTGGCCGGAGTGCTCATCGCCGCGGTCGGAACCACGCCGTGTTTCGCGGTGAACGCCTTCTCCTACCTCGCCGTTATCGGTGCATTGGTGGCCCTGCGTCCGCTCGCACCGCCCGCCACCGCGCGTACGCCACACGCAGGTATACGGGCAGCCCTGGGATACGCCCGCGCCCGGCAGCAACTTTGGCTACCGCTGACCATGATGGCACTGGTCGGATTGTTCGCCTTCAACTTCCCCGTGATCCTCCCGGTGCTTGCCGACAGCACTTTTCACGGCAACGGCGGCACCTACGGGCTGCTCTCGACCGCACTCAGCGTCGGGTCGGTAGCCGGGTCGCTCGCGGTTGGATTCGTCCGCCACCCCCGGCGCATCTACCTGGTCGCGACAGCGCTCGCCTTCGGCATCAGCCTCACCTTGACCGCCACCGCACCCACTCTCACCACCGCCTGTGTTGCGTTGATCGCAACCGGATTCGCCGCATTCAGCTTCGTGACCCTTGCCTCGACCGCGTTACAGCTACACGCGGACCCGGGTTACCGCGGCCGCATCATGGCCCTGTGGGTTTTCGTCTACCTCGGCACCACCCCCATCGGCAGCACCTTCTCGGGCTGGATCGTCAGCTCCAGCGGCCCTCGAACAGCCCTGCTGGTAGGTGCAGCCGCTTGCCTCGCCGCCGCAACACTCGCCGCCCGCGTCCACACCCCGCCCCACCCCGACGCCCCCGTCAACGACCAACCTGCCGAATAGAAAACGAGCCTGTTGGCGCAGGCGGTAACTCAGGAACCGGCGTGACGGTGATCGGTATCCAGGACTGCCCGCAACCGATCTCGCGGTCAGCGCAGCTGCATACAGGGCCAACTTCTTGCCCCTACACCCTGATCTACATGCGCATAAAGGCTTCGACGGAAATAGTAAGGGCATCGTCGCACGTCAGATCGCATTCGGATCACGTCGGCCTCCGGTTGTCTCGGAAATGTCTCCGATCGATGAACAGCGACTGACCCCTGCCGGACAATTCCAACATTTGAATTGCCGAACGATTGCCATCGGGCGTTAGCCTCGAGATCCGGTTCAGAAAACAGACCAAAAGGTCCCCAATTGACCTTTCGGGATGATTTCGCCACGGGACACATGACGGGTCGGGGGATCCGGTCGAAGGGGTAGCCCATGAATACACACCAACTCTCCGTCGCGCGCGCCCCGCACCCGCCGATCCCACCATCCCGGCCTACGCCGGCGTCCAGGGTTCTCGTCGTGGAAGAGCACGCCGCGACCGCCGAGATGGCCCTGCTCGTATTGGCCACTGCCGGCTACGACGCGCTGCACGCGGGCTCCGGAACCCAGGCGTTGACCTTCACCCGGCAGTGGCTTCCTGACCTGATACTGCTGGAGATCCTGCTACCCGATCTCTCCGGAATCGATGTTTGCCTGCGACTGCGCCAAACCACCCCCGCACCGGTCATGGTCATGTCCGCCGAAACGGATCCCGCCGTAATCGACCTCGCTTTCGCCGCAAGAGCCTGCGATTACCTTCCGAAACCCTTCCGCACCGCCGAACTGATCGGCCGCATCCATACTCGCCTCCAGTTGTGAACGAGTGGTCGGGCTCGGTCGCCCGATTGCATCCGATTCATGAAACCCGCAGCGCTCGAGGGGGTCTCGTATGAGACGTCTCGAGCGTCGCAGGCCGATACCGATCATTGATGGCCGTAGTCGATCCAGGTCCTCGGCGCTTGATCCTGACCGATTCCCGGGCGGGTGTAATCACATACTCCGCCGGGGAACGCTCTGTTCAATTGGTCTTGTTCGGTGCTGCTGAAGACGACCGGGTAGGCGGTGAACTCCAGCGGCCGCAGGGTGCATTTCAGGATGTCCTGGTAGCTCGGTTCACCGGCCTGCAGGCGCGGGTCGGCGCCGATCGGATACGCGGTTGCGCAGGCGCCGGGAGCGGTGATCGACTGTTGGACACGGGTATTCGGCGACAGGAAGCAGCCGTCGGTGAGCCCATCGGGCTTGTTCGCTATCACCTTGTCCCGCAGCCCCTTTCCGGAATCGTCGGCAGCGATGGCGGTCAGCCAGCGATCCATCGCAGCCAGCTCGTAGGCACTCGCCGCCGCGGTATCGGCAGGAGCGGTGCTGTTCTCGATGATCACCTGGTTGGCGGCGGAGTTGTTCGCACGGAGCAATCGGTCGCGCATGACCAATCCCCACTCGGTGGTGTGAACGTCCCACAGTGGCCCGCTGGTGTTCATGTCGATGCGCTGGTCGATGATCGGCGTGGTCGCCAAACCTTGTGCCGCACTGTTGAGAACGTCGTCGTGATACGCCGCTCGCAGCGCGGTGCGGTCGGCTTCGGTGCGCTGCGAGACCGGTGTGCCCGCGGAATCGTAGCCGCCGATCGCGGTATTCAGCGCGACGAATTGCGCGGAGGTGATCGTGCCGTCCCGCAGCGCCGCCAGGCCGTATTGCACGCCGACGTTGTCCAGGGTCCCGCGCACGAGACCGGTCGCTGGATCACGTCCGAATTGGTTGGCGTAGGACTCCATTCCCGCGCAGCGCACACCGCCGGGGTTGCTCACCGGGTTCCAGATGTCAGCCGCGGGGATCACGGCGTCACGGCTCAGCAGGGGCTTGTCGCAGCTATCGGCGGCGGTGAGGCGATCAGCGAAGTGATTGTCCCAGGACACGCAGCTGTCGTAGTCGCGGAAGCCGGCAACGGCTTGGCGTTGGCGGTTGGTGAACGTGACTCCGGGTCCGGCGAAGAAGCGGTCCAGCAGCCGACAGTCACCGGCCACCTTCATATTTGTCGGGACGTCGGGGAAGCCATAGGCGGGGATGATGCCGTCGAGGATGCCCGGGTACGCGTCGGCGATGTCGTACTGCTGGATACCACCGCCGGAGCCGCCCCAGCCGATGGTGTGCGCGACCGGGCCGTAGGTGTCGATGAAATGTTCCTTGACCATCATCGCCGCCTCCGCGGAAACGATGGTGCTGCAGTTGGTGTCGAGCACGTTGAGTGTGGAGGACGCCACCGCGTAGCCCTGGGACAAGAAGAGGTCATTCAGCACGCCGCCGGTGCTGTCGCCCTGGTGGTGGCCGCCATTGCAGCCACCACCGAACGTGTAGACCAGACGATCGTTCCAGCTCGAATCCTGTTGCAGCGGCGTGGGATCGGTGCCGTCGTAGAGCACCGCGATCTGATAGACGGCCCGGTCGATGGTGCCGGTCTCAACTCGCACGACGTAGGGCACACTACGTCCGCCTATGGTCGCGGTGGCCAGATCACCTGGTCGGGCGGCAGGGTCTGTCAGCGACGCGAACACACCGGCGGTGGTGCGATATCGGTAGGTGACCACAGGCGGCGCGTCACACAGCGGCTGAATGGCCGGGGCGAGGCCGAACGAGGTTGTCTCGCAATAGAACGGCAGCTGCCGCGGTCCAGAGAAGACCGGTCCCCTACGGGCATGGTCGACGACCGTCAGCGTGGTGGAGCGGCCGTGACCGGTGGCCGTGATCCGGTTGTCCCCCGGGCGCAGACCGGTGACCAGCGCGAGCGTCGAGCCGTCCGGCCGACGGGTGACCGCGGAGACATCGCGGCCATCCACGCTCAACCGCACTGGCTCCGCGCCGGTCACCTTTACCAAGACGGCGTCGCCACTGATCATCTCGGGATGCGGATTCGACACAGTGGCGATGACTGGACCCCTCCGATCGTCCCGCTGGACGACGAGGAACACCGCTACACCCAGCAACGCCACGCACAGCGCGATCACACCGAGCAGCAGCGGATGTCTTCGGAAGGCGAACATGGTCGGATTTCCTTTGCGGCCATCGTTATCAGTCGATGCCAGCGTCGAGTCTCCCGGCGGCCCCGGTCCAATGAATGTTCAGCACAGCCCGTTCCGATTCGCGCATCGATCCAGCTCATCGCCCGCGAACGCGCGGGCGGCGCTACCGTCGAGGAATGACGCAGCCGCCGATGCCACCCACGGATCTCGATCTGCGGCTGGTGCGTTGCTTCACGACGGTCGTCGAGCACCGGCACTTCGGTCGCGCGGCCGAGGCATTGCATCTGACCCAGCCGGCACTCAGCCGTCAGATCGCCCGACTGGAGCGGCAATTGGGGGTGCGCCTGCTCGACCGCACGCCGCGGGGCGCACAGCCGACCGAGGCCGGGACGGTCTTCCTCGCCCTCGCGGCGGAGCTGCTGCGTGCCGGTGACGCCGCGGTGGCACGCACCCGGGCGGCCGCCGCACCCAGCCGGCTCATCGTCGGCTTCACCTCGGGACTGATCATCACGCCCGCCGTCCGCGCCTTACGTCACCTGCACCCTCTCGCCGACGTGCACGCCCTGCACCTGGATTCCACCGATGCCCGAGCCGCGTTGCTCGAGCATCGTGTGGACGCTGCGGTGGCCCGGATGCCCTTCCCCACCGACAACCTGCGGGTGACGACCCTCTACGACGAACCGCGAGTACTGGTGGTGGCGACCGGACACCGTTTGGCCGGGAAGGGATCCGTCACCATCGACGACATCGCCGACGAGCCGCTGGTGCGGGTGCGGCACGCAGACGCGGTGTGGGCGGCGTTCTGGCGCATCGACCCTCGCCCTGACGGCCGCCGCGCGCCCGACGGACCGGTCGTCGACGACATCGAGGACAGGCTCGAACTCGTGGCCGATGGCCGCGCCATCACGATCGCCGCGGCCCCTACCACCCGGCATCTGCGCCCCGACCTCACCTCCGTCCCGCTGGCCGGTGTCGCACCCAGTCGCGTCGTGCTCGCGACCCGCGCCGCCGACCGCAATCGGCTGCTTCCCGGTCTCCGCGAATGCGTCCTGGCTCACTTGACGGGCCAATAGCCGACATGTGCGGCACGAATACCGAATCCGCATGGGGCTGTGCGAAAGATTCATTGGATCTGCGTGCTCGACGGCCGCACGGTGGAGTCACCCACCCGTGCGGTGATCACCGACGGGTTAGCCCCATCCGTCCGCAAGGAGCATGTGATGCACGTATTCGTCACCGGTGCAACAGGATTCATCGGGAGCGCGGTGGTTGCCGAGCTGCAGGCCGCCGATCATACGGTTGTCTGCCTGGCTCGCTCGGACGCGTCGGCCGCAGCGCTGGAAGTCGTCGGGGCCGAGGTGCTGCGGGGCGGCCTCGAGGATCTCGACAGCGTACGGGCGGGTGCACGGATAGCGGACGGGGTCGTGCATCTGGCCTTCGATCACACCTTCTCCGACTACGCCGCGGCCGTACAGACCGACGCGGACGTAATCGGCGCGCTCGGTTCCGAGTTGCGGCGATCAGAGCGTCCTCTGGTCATCGCTTCAGGGACGATCGGGCTTACGATCGGCAGCGTGAGCACCGAGGCAGCTGTCGCCGACCGCGCCCTGATGCCCAGGGCCGCAGGGGAACAGGCCGCGCTCGCGACGGCACAACACGGTGTGCGCGCCTCGGTGGTGCGGCTCGCGCCGGTGGTACACAGCGAAGTCAAGCGCGGATTCGTCGGCAGGCTGGTCGATATCGCCCGCATCCAAGGAATTTCCGGATATGTCGGCGATGGTTCGCAGCGATGGCCGGCGGTGCATCGACTCGACGCCGCCGCGCTGTTCCGGTGTGCACTCGAGCAAGCGCCTGCAGGATCGGTGTGGCACGGTGTCGCCGACGAAGGCGTGCCGATTCGGGTCATCGCCGAAATGATCGGCGAGCGCTTGAACCTGCCGGTCGAATCCGTTCCCGCGGCTGCCGCATTCGACCACTTCGGTTGGCTGGCAGGAGTTCTCAGCCTCGACTCCCCCGCCTCCAGCTCTCTGACCCGCAGGCTGCTCGGCTGGCAGCCGACCCACCCCGGCCTGCTCGGCGATCTCGACCACGGCCGATACTTCGAGAACTCCGAGACGAACTGACCGCCCGAACTCCGGCGCGGGACGATCGACTCGAGCCAGCGGCCGAACCTGTGGAGCGTTCACGCGCCGACTCCCGATTCGCGTTGGAATCGGGGGAGATTCGCGGCAATACGCCCGAACCGGCCACGCTCGGTTGACTGCCGCGCCAACGGCGAGCAATCTTCGTACATGCCCTCATCTGATGAGTTCAGGCAGCTCGATGTGCTTACCGAACGGCTCTCTCACCGATTCCCGGCAATCGGTACATGGACCATCGCGACGATCGTGAGCGAGATCCATCGCAGCTTCGACGATCGTCCCATCCGCGACTTCATTCCGCTGCTCGTCGAACGGGGCGCCGCCCGACGGCTCACATCGGCCATCCGGTGACACAGGCCAGGGTCGGCGTATTCCCGGCTCAAGCAACACATTCGACGGGATTTCCGAACAGTTGGCGAATTCTGGATGGACGGCCCATGGTTCAATGGTTGCCCCCGGGTGCCGACCGATCGAGGCGGCCGACCCCTGTCGATACGAGAAACCATGTCCGAGGATCCCGAACTCGCTCAAGCCCGCGCCTTCGTGCGAGAGCTGACCCAGCATGCGCAGACGCTTGTCCGGCGCCATGGAACCCTTCCTCTACCGGCGGCGTCGCGCCCCGACGCCGAACTCGCCATCATCCGCCGCCAGATCGAACAGCTGCACCGGCGCTTCCCCGCGCTCCGCAACGCGCCGACACCGTCGGTCCGCTGACGTGATCCTCGGACCTGACCCGCGGGCGAACTCGACAGGCGCGAGGGCCCGATCGGCTCTAGCATCGAGCCGGGGCATTCACGGGTACCCGCTCTTGGCCCCTCTGGGCAACGTCGATTTTGACGAGCGATCATCGTAGCCGTCGATGCCGCCGGACCCCCCTCCCCGGCGGCATCTCCAATCATCCTGATGCCGAACAGGATTGACGCACCCTCCGCCATCGAACGTGGCATACTCCCCGAACCGGGAATATGGGACGTTGACGACGCAGGGGGTCGCGGACAACCATGAATCATGGCGACAAATGACGAACAACAGCAGATCGCAGCGCTCGTCCAGCGTCTTGCCGCGCAGTTCCCCAACCTCGGTACCGAGACCGTCGAGAACATCGTCTCCGAGATTCACAGCGGCTTCGACGGCCGACCGGTTCGCGATTTCGTGCCACTGCTGGTCGAACGCGACGCCCGGCGAAGACTGGCCACAACCGGTTGAGACGAACCCGCGGTGACCGAGGATCCCGAAGCCGCCCAGGCACGTGTGTTCCTCGGTGACCTCGAGCAGTTCGAGGAACGTCTGGTTCGCCGGCGCGGTCAATGGCGCGACAACGCGCCCGACCAGGCCATCGAGGCCGAACTGGCACAGGTCCGTCAGCAGATTCAGAGGCTTCACCAACGATTCCCCGGCCTGCGCCAAACACCTCACCAGGCCCGGTGAACCGAATCCGGCGAGTCGACGCCACCACCGCGACTCCGCCGCCGAAGGCGCTCGCCAGGAGCTGGTTGCGCGCGGGGATACGCTGGGACACAGGCTGTTTCAGGTAGCATGAGGTCGTCCGCGGCGCGGCGGGGACCCCTCAGTACAGGAAGCCGCCGATGCCCATGACCCTGTTGTTGATCACTCTCGCCGTGCTCATGCCCGCGCTCGCCGTAGCCGTCTCCTATGTCACGGTGGCGGCCACCTTCTGGTGGGAAAGGCGCCGTAGCGCGACCCGAGCGGACTCACCGACACACGAGGTAGGAATCGAGCATGTCCCGCGCCGGACACGAATCCGCCGGCCCTGAACAAAGCACCGAACAGAGCCCAGCCGACCTCCGAGTTGCGTGCAGCCGAAGTACTCATCGACGCGATACTGGAACGCTCTCTCACCGAGATTCGGATTGTGTTCCGGCAGCGGGCAGTACCGCATCGAGAACTCGCGCGAGGCCACGGTGGAAAAGCTCGTCATCGGACCAGGTGCCATCGACGAGGCTGGACGCGCTGAGCGTCGGGTAGAGGTGAGCCAGGCCCATGATGTGAGTCCGCGCCTTCGCCACGAGTGCGGGATCATGGATTTTCCGCCAGGCCGCGTCCGCCATCGACGTACCGATGGCGAAATCCGACAGCAGACGGGCCGCAGTGGCGAGATCGATACCGGACACACCGGCGCGAGCGAGTATCGCATGCCGGGCCCTGCCGGAGCCGCGCGACCCCTGCGCGCTCTGCTGCCCGAACAATCCGCTCTCAGCAGCGGGGAACAGCACTCCTCACAGAATGGCTCGACCCCTTTCCACTGTGGGGTAGCCCGCGACGCAATGGTCAACATGGGTTAGCTGCCGACGCTCGCTCGCCTTTAGCGCCGGATTCTGGGCGGATGCGTCTTCTGCCCCCAGATCCACGGCTACCGCAGTCCCGCCGAGGTCTATGCTGACCACCTGAACAGCGGTGACGCACTTACCGTTTGAGCCCGCCATGGTTTTCCGAACACATGCCCTGCCCGATGACCTACTGGTGAGCTGCCAGTACTGCCGGTAATGAAGGTGTGGAGGTGTCAGCCGCGGGGTTGGGTGCGTCGGTCGGTGGTGTCGTGGAGGTGGGAGGCGTAGACCGCTGCTTGGGTCCGACGTTGCATACCGAGTTTGGTCAGGAGCCGGGAGACGTAGTTCTTGATCGTTTTCTCCGCCAGGAACATTCGCTCGGCGATCTGACGGTTGGTCAGGCCCTCGGCGAGCAGGTCGAGCAGGGTCCGTTCCTGTTGCGACAAGTTGTTCACGGGGTCGTCGTGGTCGATGTGGTGGCGTAGTTGGTTCATCAAGGCGGCGGCGGCGCGGGTGTCCAGCAGTGATTTGCCTGCGCCGACCGATTTGATCGCAGCGGCGAGTTCCATGCACTTGATGTCTTTGACGACATAGCCGCTGGCGCCGGCCAGGATGGCATCCATCATGGCGTGCTCGTCGGTGAACGAGGTCAGTATCAGGCACCGCAAGCCGTCGACGCGTGAGAGCAGATCCCGGCACAGTTCGATGCCGTTGCCGTCTGGCAGCCGCACATCCAGGACAGCGACATCGGGCCGCAGCGCCGGGATCCGGGCCAGGGCGGTGCAGACATCGCCCGCCTCGCCGATCACGGTCAGTTCGGGATCACCGTCGAGCAGGTCGGCGATACCGCGCCGGACGATCTCGTGATCGTCGACCAGAAAGACCTTGATCATCGGCTGCACCGTCTCCTACCTGAAGTCGGGTTCGCCACCAACGGTACTGCCATGAAGTTGCCTGCGGTATGTCCGTATCGCTGTTCGGGTGTTCTGCGACCTGCATGGCCAAGGCGTCCGGTGAGGAGGCTTTCCGTCTGCTGCGGGACGGTCGGTGGGCACCGCGGAGTGGTAAGTTCTGGGCTCCACCGGTCGGTGCGCCCGCCGGGTTCGTTCTCAGGGGAGACCCCGGCAATCGGCTCGAGCGTAGCCTGCTGTTGACCTTGAATGCCTACCATGGCGCAGGTCGGCCCCCTCTGCGATGGTGCAGACCCCTTCGGCATTGCCCCTTGGGCCTTCGTGGCATTCCTTGCGCGCGGTCGACCTCGGCGTACACCGCCGCCGCGAGCCGAGAATCCAGCCCGCCCGGTGAGACCGGGCGCCGGGCAGGAATTTCGGAAGGCACGCCATGACAACAACCCCACCCGAACCGCGCGGTGACAGGCCCGCTCCCCAGCTGGGAAAGCGGCATACGACCCCACCCACCATCACCAGCGGTTCCGATGACGATGTGCCAGTGGTGCGCTGGCCGGAGCCGAGTCGGCTCGAATCGTGGTGGCACGCGATCATGCATCCCGCCGCC
>NZ_JBIWMX010000065.1:0-19135 GCF_044766925.1 Nocardia sp. NPDC101769
TCCGCTTGGGCTCGAGCATAAAGAGAGGCGTCGCCGTTGGCGGCGGCCGCGAACTCAGCGCTGGGCGGATAGGCATCCAGGTGGTCGGCGGTGGTTTCGGTCATCTCGTCTCTTCTTCTCTCGCATGCAGGCCGCACAGAGGTGACGGCGGCCACGTTCGACCCTGCATGATGATCATGTCGGCCGCCGCCCTGTCCGGGGTCGGCCGCGACCCGTCTTCTATTCGGCTGTATCCAAAATCGCCAGCGCCGCAGTGGAATCCAATTCTTGGGCGCGGGAGGTGTCCTTGAGGTCTACGCCGGATCTGCCGAGCTTCCGTGCGCCGGAGATCAAGCTGGACACCACCTTTGCCGCCTGGTGGTAGCCGAGGCCCTCGGGCGGATGAATATTGGAGATACAGTTGCGGTCGGCGTCGGTTCGGCCGGGCCGTGGTAGGTGGGTGAGGTAGATGCCGAGGCTGTCGGCCACCGAGAGGCCAGGGCGTTCACCGATGAGGACGATCAGGGTGCGCACTCCCATGGCGGTGGCGATGTGATCGCCGAGGGCGACCCGGGCTTGGGTGGCGATGACCGGTGGCGCGATCGAATAGGTGTCGGCGAGTTCTTCGGCGATGGCGGCGAGAAGCGGTGCGCCGTGGTTCATGAGGGCACGCGGTGACAGTCCGTCGCCGAGGACGAAGCCGAGGTCGGCACTGGTGTGGGGGATCGCGGTCAGGTCGTCGGGGAGTCGGCCGAGGTCGGGGCGGCGCAGGTATTCGGGTCGAGAGGTGGCCCGGCTGCGGATGGTCACGGGTGTGCCGAGGCCGACCGCTTCGACCCGAGCTGCCAAGGCGGACACGTCGAGTGGCAGGTGTACCGCATCGCGGGCCGCAGCGTGTGCCGAGCGGAATTCGAGCACATTCGCCGTCGGCAGTGCGTCACCGACGCGGCCCAGACCGATCCTGGACTGGGTGCTCGGGCGCAGCATGTCCCAGAAGTCTTGCGGCGTTAGATCTCCGCGTTCGATGCTCATAGCGCTCCGGTCAATTCACGCAATGGGGAGGAGGCGATTTCCACAGGCAGTATTCGTCCGCCCGCATCGGCCATGCCAAGTCCTTGCAGCCACGTCTCGAATTCCGGTGCGACGCGCAGGCCGAGTACCCGCCGCGCGTACAGGGCGTCGTGGAAGCTGAGGCTCTGGTAGCCGAGCATTACATCATCGGCGCCTGGCACCGCGATGACGAACGCCGCTCCGGCCGCGCCGAGGAGAGTGACCAGGGTGTCCATATCGTCTTGGTCGGCTTCGGCGTGGTTGGTGTAGCACACGTCGACGCCCATCGGCAGGCCGAGCAATTTGCCGCAGAAGTGGTCTTCGAGGCCGGCGCGGATGATCTGTTTGCCGTCGTAGAGATACTCGGGGCCGATGAAGCCGACGACCGTATTCACCAAGAGCGGCTGCAGATCTCGCGCCACGGCGTACGCGCGGGCCTCCAGGGTCTGCTGGTCGACGGGTTTGCCACCGGTGCCCAGGTGCGCGTTCGCCGACAGCGCCGATCCCTGTCCGGTTTCCAGGTACATCACATTGTTGCCGACGGTGCCGCGCTGCAGCGATCGCCCGGCTTCGTTGCCTTCGCGCAGCAGCGCAATATTCACTCCGAAGCCGGTATTCGCACCTTCGGTGCCCGCGACGGATTGGAAGACCAGATCCACCGGAACACCTTTCTCGATCAGCTCGATCGTCGTGGTCACATGCGAGAGCACGCACGACTGGGTGGGAATGGCAAAGCGCTGACGGATCTCGTCGAGTAGATGGAGCAGATCCGCGGTGGCATGCGGGGAGTCGGTCGCCGGATTGATGCCGATCACCGCGTCACCGCAGCCGAGCAGCAGTCCATCGAGGGTCGCGGCGGCGATACCCCGCGGGTCGTCGGTCGGATGGTTGGGTTGCAGACGGGTGCTCAGTCGCCCGGGCAGCCCGATCGTCGTGCGGAAGCCCGCCGTCACCTCGGTGGCACGGGCGACCGCAATGAGGTCCTGATTGCGCATGATCTTGCTGACCGCGGCCACCATTTCCGGTGTCAGCCCTTGGGATACCGCCCGCAGCCTGGCGGCGGCATCGTCGCGGGTCGATGTCTCCATCAGCCAGTCCCGCAGGCCACCGACGGTCAGATGCGAGAGCGCTTGGAAGGCAACGCGATCGTGCGAGTCGATGATCAGTCGGGTGACCTCGTCGTCCTCATAGGGCACCAGGAGTTCTCGGAGGAACCAGTCGAGCGGCACTTCGGCGAGCGCCCACTGCGCGGCCGCGCGTTCGGCGTCCGATGCCGCCGCACAGCCGGCCAGTTCATCGCCGCCACGCCGTGGCGTCGCCTTGGCCATCAATTCGACGAGACCGTCGAAGGTGTAGTTGGTGCCGCCGATTTGCTGGTGGTAGACCGTCATTCGAGCTCCTCCTCCGCCTTGGCCAGGGCGGCGAATTCCTCGTCCGGTGAGTTGGCGACCAGGTGATGGCGGCTGTAGAGGCCGAAGTAGGCCATGAACCCGGCGAAGGCGAGCAAGGTCCAGGTCGCGGCCGTGCGGTCGACGAGGAAGGTGGCGATGACGGCCGTGCAGGCGATCACGAGGGCGAAGGCCGTGGTGAGAATCCCGCCTGGAGTGCGATAGGGCCGGGGCATGTTCGGCTCCCGGACGCGCAGCACGATATGGCTGGTCATCATGAGCACGTAGCTCAGCGCCGCCCCGAAGACGGCCATGTTCAGCAGCATCGCGCCCTCACCGGTCAGCGAGAGTGCGAATCCGATGATGCCGGGCACGATCAGCGCAAGCATGGGCGCTTTGCGCGCGTTGGTGACCGACAGGCTCGTCGGCAGATATCCGGCCCGCGATAGCGCGAAGGTCTGCCGCGAGTAGGCGTAGACGATCGAGAAGAAGCTCGCGACCAACCCGGCCAGACCGATGTAGTTGACGAGCTTGCCGGCACCCGAACCCCCGAGCGCCTCGACCAGCGGATTGCCCGAGGTCGAAATCGCCTGGGCGCCGAGCGCTCCGGTCGCAAGGAACAGCACCGTCGCGCCGGTGGTCATCAGCACCAGCATGCTGATGATGATGCCCTTGGGCACATTCTTCTCCGGTTCCCGTGCTTCCTCGGCGGCCAACGGCACACCCTCCACCGCCAGGAAGAACCAGATCGCGAACGGCACCGCGGCCCAGATCCCGAAGTATCCGAACGGCAGGAACGACGAACTGCCCACCGCCGCAGGATCTGCCGGAATGTCGGTCAGGTTCCCAGCGTCGAACAATCCCCACGCCGACACCACGAAGACGGCCAACCCGACCAACGCAATCACGGTGATGACGAACATCGCTTTGAGCGCCTCACCGGCGCCGGTGAGATGAATGCCGATGAACAGCGCATACACGGCCAGATAGACCCACCAGCCGTCCGTGATCCCGAACAGATGCAGCGATTCGACATACGCACCGATAAAGGTCGCGATGGCCGCGGGCGCGATGGCGTACTCGATGAGGACGGCCGCGCCAGTGGCGAATCCGCCCCAGGGCCCGAGCGCGCGCCGGGCGAAGGTGTAGCCACCACCTGCCGCGGGCAACGCCGAGGACATCTCGGCCATGCCGAGCACCATGGCCAGATACATGCCCGCGATCACCACGGTGGCGATGAGCAAGCCTCCGAAACCGCCCTGCGCCAAGCCATTGTTCCAGCCGGCGTAGTCGCCGGAGATCACATAGCTGACGCCGAGACCGGCGAGAAGCAACCAGCCCGCAGACCCCGATTTCAGGGTTCGCTTCGCAAGGTAAGCACTGTCCTGGTTATGGTCGTCGTGGGTGGGCCGATCAGTGGGGATCGCCATCGCGACCTCCTTCTTGCTGGATGAATCACACAGAGTTCTTGGGTGTTCCGCGAACGGGAACAGGACAGGCATCGGCCGCTCGGCCGACGACCTGGGGTTGGGTCGGTGGTGTCGGACGCGCGCCGCGCTCCCAGTCCGCGCCGGTCACGGTTTCGGTCCCGGCCAGCGCGAGTAGTTCGGTCTGCTCGAAAACCCTTCCGCGACTGAGGAATCGAAGTCCTTCCGGCGATTCCAGGCTGAATCCGGAACCACGTCCTGGTACGACGTCGAGGACGAGCTGGGTGTGCTGCCAAGCGGCGAACTGCGGGCCCGAGATCCATACCGGCGCAATATCATCCGGTGTGGGAGGCGTGTCGGGCACTTCGTCGACCTGCAACCGCAGATCGAGCAGTCCGAGTAGGACATCGTGGCCGCCGACCACGAATTCGCCTGCGGGATAGCACATCGGGGCCGAACCATCACAGCATCCGCCGGATTGGTGCAGCATCAGCGGTCCGTGCAGACCGCGGAGGCGACGGAGCAGATCCATCGCCGCCGCGGTAGCAAGAACCCGCCGGGGGATTACCGCAGCGGCATCGACCATCAGAAGAAGCCTTGCGCCTTCGGCGCGTAGCTGACCAGGAGGTTCTTCGTCTGCTGGTAGTGGTCGAGCATCATGTGGTGGTTCTCGCGGCCGATCCCGGACTGCTTGTAGCCGCCGAACGCCGCATGCGCGGGGTACTGGTGGTAGGTATTGGTCCACACCCGCCCGGCCTGGATGTCGCGGCCTGCCCGGTAGGCCACCGCGCCGTCGCGTGACCATACGCCGGCGCCGAGCCCGTACAGGGTGTCATTGGCGATCTTGATGGCATCGTCGTAGTCGGCGAACGAGGTCACCGAGACGACGGGGCCGAAGATCTCTTCCTGGAAGATCCGCATCGCGTTGTGTCCAGCGAACACCGTGGGCTGCACGTAGTAGCCGCCGGACAGGTCGCCGCCGAGGTCGGCGCGCTCACCGCCGGTGAGCAGCGTTGCGCCCTCGCCCTTGCCGATCTCGATGTAGGAGAGGATCTTTTCGAGCTGATCGTTGCTGGCCTGCGCGCCGATCATGGTCTCCGTATCGAGCGGATTGCCCTGTCGCACGGCCTTGGTGCGCACCACGGCAGACGCCAGGAATTCATCGTAGATATCAGCCTGGATGAGCGCGCGCGATGGACAGGTGCAGACCTCGCCCTGATTGAGCGCGAACATGGTGAAACCTTCCAGGGCCTTGTCCTGGTAGTCGTCGTTCGCGGCGAGCACATCGGAGAAGAAGATGTTCGGGCTCTTGCCGCCGAGCTCCAGCGTGACCGGAATCAGATTCTGGGAGGCGTACTGCATGATCAGGCGGCCGGTGGTGGTCTCGCCGGTGAACGCGATCTTCTTGATTCGCGGACTCGACGCCAGCGGTTTGCCTGCCTCGACACCGAAGCCGTTGACGATATTGACAACGCCGGGCGGCAGCAGATCGCCGATGAGACTGATCAGGAACAGGATCGAGGCCGGCGTCTGTTCGGCCGGCTTGAGGACGACGGCATTGCCTGCGGCGAGGGCAGGGGCGAGCTTCCAGGTGGCCATCAGAATCGGGAAGTTCCACGGAATGATCTGGCCGACCACGCCGAGCGGCTCATGGAAGTGGTAGGCGACCGTGTCGACATCGATCTCCGACAGCGAGCCCTCCTGGGCGCGGATCGCGCCGGCGAAGTAGCGGAAGTGGTCGATCGCGAGCGGGATGTCGGCGGCCAGGGTCTCGCGGATCGGCTTGCCGTTGTCCCAGGTCTCTGCGAGGGCGATCGCGTCGAGGTGCTGCTCCATCCGGTCGGCGATCTTGTTGAGGATGATGGCGCGCTCGGCAACCGAGGTCTTGCCCCAGGCCGGTGCGGCGGCGTGAGCGGCATCGAGAGCGAGCTCGATGTCCTCGGCGGTGCCACGGGCGACCTCGCAGAACGGCTGACCCGTGACCGGGGTCGGATTCTCGAAGTACTGCCCCTTGACAGGTGCTAGCCACTCGCCGCCGATCCAATTGTCGTAACGAGCCTGGAACGACATGACGGCATCGGGTGTTCCTGGGCGGGCAAAGACGGTCATCGAATGCTCCTCGATCTTGTGACATTTCCTGCAGCAGGTGTGACCCGGAACACTAGGAGCAGTCACGTTGCACGGCAGTTGCAAGAAACTGGTCAGATGCCCAGTCTGCGGTCCAGCAGCACCAGCTTGGACTTGACCTGGGCATACATCGAGGATTGGGGGTCGAGGGAGGCGAGGTACGCGGTCCACGCCGCAACGTCGTCGCGCCCGTCGACCGAACTGGTCCACTGGCCGAGAAGTCGGCGATCGCCCGCCGTCAGCAGAGCCGCACGCAGACAACCACGCAACTCGGTGCGCAGCTCGGTAATGCCGGGCGCCAGCGAGCGGGGCAGAATCGGGCCCGGGTAGGCGCGCAATGCCGCCGCCGCGTCGCCGCGCCCCAGTGCGCGTCGAACCTCGTCGACATCGGTGTCGAGCTCCATCAGCAGTCGGTATGGTCGCGAGCCGAGGCCGTTGGCGCCCAACAGCTTTCGCACCCGGGACAGCTCCGCCCGCACTGTTACCGGATCCAACTCCGATTCGTCGAGCAGCATGGCGAGATGGTCGGCGCTCAAACCCTCCGGATGGTCGGCCAGCAGCAACAGGATCTCGGCATGCCGCTGCGACAGGCGGATGCGCTCGCCGTTGCGAGTCAGAGACGGCCGATCCGAGCCGAGCACCCGCAGTCGCGTCGTCGTGTCGAGCGGTTTGGGTGAATTGAGCAGGTGTAGCCGTAGCTCGGATTCCGCGGCCAACACCGTCGCCCTGATCAGTGACAACACCTCCAGCCCGGCGACGCGCGGGCCACCGGTGATGTCGATGGCGCCGATGGTCTGGCCGGTCAGCGGATCATGCACAGGCGCGGCCGAACAGCTCCACTCGTGCACGATGCGGCTGAAATGTTCGGCCCCGAAGAACTGCACGTGGTGATCGAGGGCGAGCGCGGTACCAGGGGCATTGGTACCGACCCTGTCTTCGCTCCAGTCGGCGCCCTCCACGAAATTCATCGCAAGGGCTCGGTCCTTGACCTTCGAATCGCCCTCGACCCAGAGCAATCGCCCCTCGGCGTCACTGATCGCTACGAGCAGCCCGGCCTCGGCGGCGTCTTCGACCAGCAGCTTTCGCACAACCGGTCGGATAAGCGCCGTCGGATGCGCGGACCGATACCGCTGCAGTTCCAGACCGTCGAGATCCACCCCGTCTCCGGAGTCGTCGGGGTTGACACCGTTGCTGCGGCTGCGTCGCCAGGAATCGAGAACCACCGGGCGCACCGAGTAGCACTCGGGGCGCAGGGTCGGCAGTTGGTCCACACCTTCGAGGAAGGAGCGGTGGGCGGACGACACTCGCTGCATCAACTGCGTGAGATCGTCATCCGGCCTGACAGCGACCCAGGGGTTGCCGCGCGCTGCTCTGTTCAATCCGTTTCCTCCGCGTTTGCCCGCAGGCATTGTAATACTGGTCACATCGCTTGTTTCACGGTGGTGTAGCTGTAGACAGCCACTCCATGCATGCCCGCTTGGTCGACGTGCGGATGGAAGAACCAGATGCCCGCGTCGGGGCGGTGAACTCGTAGCAAACGTGCCGCCGGGCGCCACCGCGGTCAGTGTTTCAGTCTAAACCGGCTGCAACCGAACGAATGTCAGCGAGGAGATGATCCGCCTCAAATGCTGGCCACCCACAACAGGTGGGTCTATTGATTCGTCGAAAGCGCTACTGGCTCAGTTACTTTGAATGCTGACGCTGGCTGGATCGATGGCGTGGGCGCCGCACCTACGCCGTTCGTCCCCGAGGCGCCAGTCGGAACGTCGGAATTGGACAGAACGATGAGAAGGATCGTGAGACAGGAACGTGAGAAGAGCTGCTGAATCTGGAGAAGGAAAGGAGGCGAATGTCATGTATTGCGAGAACCTACAAGGAAGTTCAGGGCATCTTCCGAGGGCATGTCCTTCACTCCGGGTTGGATCCCCAGCCGCCGGAATCTCCGAAGCCCGCCGCGCTGGTCGAGAACTCAAGGCGCGCTGCGCGTCCTGATCCGCAGCCGCCGCGAAAACCCGCTGGGCAAGCCCGACTTCATCCAGACCCTCGCAACGCGCACCTACGACGACGATACGGCCGTGGAGGAGGAGGTCATCGAGTGCCTGCTTCTCGTCCTTGCCTGGGCCGCGCACGAGACTACCTCGGCCATGATCGCGTGGATGCTGACCGACCTGCTGCAGCATCCGCATCTTCTCGCCCGTGCCCGCGCCGAAGCCGAGCAGGCGCTGGCCTCGGACTCGCTTGATCGCACCTCGGTGGAAGCGATGCCGTTCCTGCGGGCCTGTCTCGACGAGACCGAGAACTGGCGTGCCATCTCACCGGTGTTGGTGCGCCGCGCCACTGCCGACCTCACCGTCGGCGACTATGAGATCCCGGGCGGCGCCATGGTCATGAAGCCGCGTCGGTCTCGGTGATTGCGACGAGGTTCCGGCACGACTCGGCGATCTTGCGGGTGCTCTCGAGTTCGTATCGATGCGGCATGAACGCGGCCGGGTGCTCGCCATAGTCGCGGTATCGGGTGTGGACCGCGCCGTTGGCTCGTTCGAGCAGTGCCCGCAGGTGCGGGTGCAGTGCAAAACCGAGGTCGGTCTCCAGCTGTGAGATCTCCTGTGGAGTGGCCGGGGGTTGCAACACGGCTCGGGCTGCAGCGGGCGGCGATAACCTGCCTCGCGCCTCAGTGATGTACCGCGCGCAGCAACTCTCTGCACGCATCGATGCAACGCTCGGTAGCCTGCACGCACAGACGGCAGTGTTCGTGCTCGCCTGCATGGAGCCCGCACAGCTGACGACTGCGTTCGCACGCCAGCAGACACGCTTCGAGCTGCGCGCTGAGCACGCTGGTGTCCGCACCGGCATGCCGGCTGAGGACTCTGCGGGTGGCGGCCACGACATCCGCGCAATCCAGATCGGCCGCTACCGCCGAGATCAACGCGGCCACATTTGATTCCGACAACATGCCCGCCGCGCATGCCGTGACGGCTTCCTCACATTCCAACAGGGTGTCGACACCGGCCGCGATCTGTTCGCTACCGAAGCCGCTCTTGATGTTCAAGCTCTCGAAAAGTTCCTGAGTACGAGACATGCTGGCCTCCTACCTGAAGAGCTGATTAGTACGGTCCTCATTCTCCGCCGCGGCTGGCGCCCCCTGCCACACACGCGTCGACATACCGTCGAATATCTGCATCGGGTCCGCGCAACGCTGCCATTATGGTGATGGCTTCCGCGCCACCACGGTCCGCGACGCGGATGGCGGCGGCGAGCGTTGACCTTGAAATGCCTACCATGGCGCATCTGCGGTGGCGCAGACCCCTCGGCATTGCCCGTGGGGCGTTCGTGGCATGACGATGTGCCAGTGGTGAACTGGCCGGAGCCGAGTCGGCTCGAATCGTGGTGGCACGCCGTCATGCACGTGATGTTCGATGCGGTCACCGGCCCCTGCGCAACCTCGGAGATCGAGATGGCGCGAGAACTCATCGCCCGGCTACAACCGGGCATGCTGGTCCTGGCCGATCGCGGCTTCTACGGATTCACGCTGTGGAAACAGGCCGTGCGGACCGGCGCGGACCTGCTATGGCGGGTGAAAACCAATCTGCGGCCCCGGCATGTGGAAACCCTCGCCGACGGGTCGTGGTGGTGCGGATCACCCCGACCTCGGGCCCGAACCGGCGCAAGACCGCACCATCGACGGTGCGCGTCATCGACTACACGCTCGACGACGGACGCGACAACCCCGAGCAGTATCGCCTGCTCACCACGATCCTCGACCCGGGGAAGGCCGATGCGCGCGACCTCGCCCTGGCCTACGCGCAGCGCTGGGAAATCGAACACACCTTCCGGCTGATGAAGTCGCAGATGGGCTGGGCCGCCGCGCGGGTCCGTCACCCCGAACAGGCCGAGCGCTGGACCTGGCTGCTGGTCGCTGCCTACACCCAATTACGGCCCGCCCGAACACTTTCCGCCGATCTCCGGCGACCCAGGGAACGGCGAACACGCCCAGGGAAACCACCGACACCATATCGGGCCCGGCGCGCATTTCGTCATCTGCGCAGGCAGCTGGGCACACCGGCTCGCCTGCCGAAAACGACCCACCCCGGACCCGGACGCCCTCCGGGCAGCACCGGAACCCCTGCACCACGCCACCGCATCGGTTCAGAAATTCGCAAAACAGACCCGGCGGGAACCGGGGGCAGGAAGAAGAAGGGTTAAATCGCAAGCTTAGAGTGCCACGGCGGCGGTGTTCGCGAGGTGTTTGCGTGCTGCGTCGGCGGCGGCCTCGGGGTCGGCCTGTTCGATGGCGTCGATGATGGCGCGGTGTTCGGCGACGACTGCTTCGAGGCGGTGGGGGAGTTTGAGTGCCTCGAAACCGATGAGCCACATTGCCCCGCGCAGGCTGACCATGGTTGCGTGGGTTCGCTCGAGGCCGAGGATTTCGGATTGAAGCAGGTGGAACTGCTCGTCCAGCGCCAGGAATTCCGACTCTTGGCCGCTGCCGAGGCATTCCTGCTCGTCAACGATCGCACGTAACTGTGAGATGTCCCCGGTCGTGGCATTGAGCGCCAGCCGGCTTGCCACGAAGCCTTCGAGCAGCGAACGTAGATCGAAGATCTCCTGCCGCTCGGCCGTCGACAGCTCGCGTAGACGGAACCCGCGTTGGGATTCGACGACGATGATTCCCTCGCGGTTGAGCGTGAGAAGGGCTTCGCGGACAGGTGTTCGGGACATCCCGAGAGACTCGGCCAGTTCGTTCTCCGAGTACTGCTCACCGTGGGTGAGCGAGCCATCTCTGATCGCCTGCTGAATCTGCAGATAAGCGCGCCGGCCCAGCGTTGGGGGCCGTTCAACTGCTGTGATGCCGCTCAGCTTCGCCATGCCCCCTAGCTTACCAGAGTTGTATGCGAGATTCGGTGCGCTACGTACTTGTATACCGAATACCAGTGCCGTAGTGTGTGCTGTGTCATAGCCCATCCGGTTGGCAAAGGAGCACACGGATGTCTCTGTCCGCTTCAGACAAATTGGCGATCATCGAGCTGTCGAACCTGCAGATGCGGTCCCTCGACAACCACGATGTCGATTCCTGGCTCGGGGCATGGGTTCCCGACGGAAAGTTCGTGGCGACCTACGGCACATTCGCCGGACACGACGCCATCAGGGAGTTCATCAACGGCCACATCGCGGCCGGCAAGGAGGACGGGGCGCGTCATCTGATGACGAACTACATCGTCGACGGCGACGGCGATACGGCGACGGCGACGTGCACGGTCACCAAGCTTCAGGTTGTGGAGCCGCCCTTCATCATCGCGACGGGCATCTACTCCGATGCGCTGGTGCGCACCGCGGACGGCTGGAAGTTCCAGTCGCGCCAGTTGGACATCGATCCCGGCGTGTTCGCGCGGGCCGAGGCAGCGGTCGCCGCGGCCTCGCAGCAGTGAGGGCGGGCCCGATGACCGAACTTGCCGCAGAAAGATGGGGAGCTACCGGCCCTCGTGTGGTCATGGTGCACGGCAGCTTGAGCTCGGCCGCAGCAGCCTTCGGTGAGCAGCGGATACTGGCCGACCGCTACCAGATCACCGCGCCGTACCGTCGGGGCTACAGCCCGAGTCCGAGCACACCGCGTATCGATCCGGATCGGGATGCGGCCGAGATCGCCGAACTGCTGGGCGATGGCGCCCATCTCGTCGGAACGTCGATGGGTGGCGTCATCGCAATGCGTGCCGCGGCGCTGGCCCCCGAGAAGGTCTGGTCACTCACGGTGATCGAGCCGCCCGCGCTGCCCAACGGCACCGGCCGGCCTGCCGCGGACCGGCTCGCGGCGGCGCTGCGCGACTACTGGGCAGCGACCGACCCCGCAGATCTCGAGTCCTTCGCGACCGGATTCCTCGAGGTCCTCAGCATCGACATGTCGCTACCGTCACCTCTGCCGGCCCCACTCGCCGAGGCCATCCGTAATTTGACGACCGAAAAGCCCTGGGAGACAGGCGTTCCACTGGAGGCGCTGGCGCGGACAGCGTTCCCCAAGCTGGTGGTCACCGGTGGTGGCACTCCGGGATTCGAAGATGTCGCCGATGCTCTGGCGGAGGGGTTGTCGGCGAAACGTGTTCTGTTCGAGGGCAGTCCGCACGCAGTGCAGCGTATCGGGCAGAAGTTCAACGACGAGCTCGTCGCTCACCTGCAGAACGCGGAAACTTCTCTGTCGGCCTGACCGACGCGACCACGGCACGCGAGCGATTCGTGTGCCGTCGGATTCGTCATCAAGAAAGGACTGAATCGCCTTGCGCGTAGCAATGTTTCAGGTCGCTAGCCCGGACTCCGAGCCCGTGGCGACTCGGCTACGTCGGGTCGGTGACGCGATCGATCGCGAATCAGAGCTCGGGACAGCCGATCTGCTGGTTATGCCCGAGCTGTGGGGTGTCGGCTATTTCGCCTTCGACGAGTACACCGCACGATCCGAGCCACTGACCGGCCCGACGGTCACTGCGGCCCGCAGCTGGGCCACCTCGCATCGCCTGTTCGTTCACCTGGGCAGCATCGTCGAAATCGACGAGCAGGGCCGCTTGTACAACACCTCCGTGGTGGTCAGCCCGGACGGTTCGGTCCGCTACACCTATCGCAAGGTGCACGTCTTCGGGTATGGCTCGCGGGAACAAGAGCTCCTCACACCGGGCAGCTCGATCACCGTCGGCTCGATCGCAGGTGTGCCATCGGGGTTCACCACGTGTTATGACCTGCGCTTTCCGGAACTGTTCCGCAGTTTGACCGACGCCGGCGCCGAGCTGCTGGCCGTGTGTGCGGCCTGGCCGGCCGCCCGCCTCGCGCACTGGCGACTGTTCACGAGCGTGCGTGCGGTCGAGCAGCAGTCGTGGCTGCTGGCCTGCAATGCAGTTGGCGAACAAAGCGGGGTGAGCCTCGCCGGCCACAGCCGGATCGTCGACCCCTGGGGTGAGGTGCTCGTCGAGGCAGGTTCGGACGAGGGATTCACCGTCGCCGAGATCGATCCGGCTCTGCCGCAACGTGTGCGAGCCGAGTTTCCCGCCCTGGCCGACCGACGCTGGCCCCCCGACCTATCGACCAGAGTGGAGTAACACATGACCACCGGCATCACTGAGCTACGACTTCGGACCAGTTCCGGGGACGGAGTGGCCTTCACGCCGACCAATGTCATCGTCGCCGGATATACCGGACGTGACACCGCCGCAGTCGCACATCACGTCGATGAGCTCGCCGCGATCGGCGTGCCGAGACCTCTCAGCATTCCCGCGTTCTACGAAATCGGCGCCGACCGCGTGACTACCGACACCACTATCGAGGTCGACGGGCCATCGACGTCCGGTGAAGTGGAACCGGTCCTGATATACGCCGACCATCGCTACTACCTGACAGTCGGCTCCGACCACACCGACCGGGTACTCGAAACCCAGAGCATCCCCCTTTCCAAAGCCGCCTGCCCCAAGCCGATCGCCACCACGATCATCGACCTCGGAACCGACCCACGGGTCGTGCAATGGGACGAGATCACGGTGTCCAGCTGGGCAAACGGCGATCTCTACCAGCGCGGAACCCTCGCCTCGATGCTCCCGGTAGGCGAGCTGCTGTCCACATGGGGCAAACAGGACGGCGACGAGTCCGCGCTCATTCTGTTCGGCGGGACCATGCCGCTGGTCGACGGCACCTTCCGATACGACCAGCGCTGGCGGATGAGGCTCGAAGTGCCAGGTCACGCCCCGATCGAATTCAGATACAACGTCACTGTCAGGAGCAACTGATGCGCATCAGTACCGACTATCTGGCCTCGCTGGACGACGGCCGCCGCGTGATCGTCAACGGCACTCCCGTAGAGCACGTCGCCAGCGATCCGGCATTCGCGCCGATCGCCCGCACGATCGGGGACCTGTTCGACCTCGCCGCCGACCCGCGCAATGGAATGCAGGTCACCGACCCGACTCTCGGTCGCCCGGTCAACAGGCTGTTCCTGCCGCCGCGCAGCGCGCAGGATCTCGCGGCCTACCGCATGGCCGCCCAGGTCTGGGCCGATCACACCCATGGTTGGGTGGGCCGCTCGCCCGACCACGTCGGCGCTTTCGTCGCGGCCTTCTCCGCCCACCCCGAAGCGTTCTCGCAGGAACGCGGCCTGCGCGACAACATCGTCGCCTTCCATCGCCGCGTCGTCGAGAACGATCTCTACGTCTCCTATGCGATCATTCCCCCGCAGGTCTCCCGCGCGAGCACCGCGCACGCCTGGGAGGGCGAGTTCATCCAGGTCGGTGTGAAACATGAACGCGAAGACGGCATTGTTGTTCGCGGCGCCCAAATGCTGGCCACCGGCGGCGCAGTAGCCGACGAAATCCTGGTCTCCTGCATCAAACCGCTGCAAGCCGAGGATTCGGACTTCGCGATCAGCTTCACCGTCCCGGTGAATGCCGACGGACTGACGTTGTACTGCCGCCGCCCGTACGCCCCCAGCGTGACCAGCGAGTTCGACTATCCGCTCAGCTCGCGCTACGACGAGACCGACGCCCTGCTGGTGTTCGACGACGTCTTCATCCCCTGGGAAAACGTCTTCGTGTACAAGGATGTCCCGGGTCTTCGCAAACAGTTCTTCGATACCGCCGCACATGTGCTCGGCAACTGGCAGGCCCAGATCCGCTTCGCGACCAAACTGCGGTTCCTCGCAGGGATCGCCCGCAAGATCGCCGCGGTCAACGGTGTCGACAAGTTCCCCGGCGTCGTCGAGAAGCTCGGTGAGCTCGCCAGCCTGGTCTCGGTAGTGGAATCCGGGGTCCTCGCCGCCGAGTACACCGCGACGCCGGACGAGCAGGGATTGTGGCGCCCCGGCGCGGCCGCCCTGTACGGCGCGATGGGACTGCAATCCGAGATCCACCCGCGCACAATCGAAATCCTGCGCGACCTGGCCGGAGGCGGGGTGCTGCAGGTGCCCTCGAGCGTTCACGAGCTCGCCGGCGCGCAGACCCGCGAGGACATGGACCGCTACGTGAGCAGCCCTGGCCTGTCCGCCGTCGAGCGGGTGAAGCTGTTCAAACTCGCCTGGGACGCCATCGGCAGTGAATTCGCCGGACGCCATCAGCAATATGAGCTCTTCTACGCCGGAGCGCCGTTCGTCGTGAAGGGCTACGCGTTCCGAAATTTCGACTACGACACCCCGACCCGCATCGTCGAACAGTTCCTGGCTTCCTACGATCTGTCCGAGATGTCGTCGGCCGAGCTGGGCCAGGTGACCGCATGAGCAAGCCGGAATTCGAGTTCTTCCCCGTCAGCGACGTGGAGTTCACCGTCTGTCCCGGCGGTAACCCACTGATCACCGAACGCATCCTCAGCAAAGATCCAACAACCGGCGTTGCCACTCGGATCCTGCGATACGCACCGGGCGCCGATTCCACGCCGATGGGTGTGCAACGGCACGACTTCTGGGAAGAGGTCTACATCCTCGAAGGCTCCTTCGTGGACCTGACCCTGGGCGAGAAGTTCACCGCCGGCCAGTACGCCTGCCGCCCGCCCGGAATGCCGCACGGGCCGTGGCGCTCCGACGAGGGGGTGTTGACCTTCGAAGTCCGCTACCCGGCAGGCAAGGGGCAGGAGAAATGACGATGGCACCCCCAATGGTCGATTCGTCGGTCATGCGCAGAACGATGGGCCGATTCGCCACTGGCGTCGCCGTGATCACCACAGAGTTCAACGGTGTCCCGCACGGCATGACCGTCAACTCGCTCACCTCCGTTTCCCTCGACCCGCCCTTGCTGCTCGTCTGCTTCAACCACGGCGCTCGCAGCGCCGGGGCGGTGAGTGCGGCCGGAAGGTTCGCCGTCAATATCCTGTCGAGTCGTCAGCAGGCCATCGCTCTGCGTTTCGCCCAGCGCGGAGAGGACCACTTCGCTGGTCTCGGGCTCGAATACGACGGCCACCGAGTCCCCGTGGTGCCACGCGCCCTTGCCCACCTGGACTGCGACGTCGACCGGATCATCGAGGCCGGCGACCACACCGTGGTCTTCGGAGCGGTCCGAGATGTCTGCTCGCGTGAGGGCGAAGCCCTGGGGTTCTACCGCGGCAACTTCAGCAGCGTCGTGCCGCACGGCAGCGATCCAGAGCACTGGTTCTTCTGACCCCACCGACGAGACAACCGTACGAAGCACGAAGCCAAACTGCTCGCACGGTATGGATTCGATCCCGGTTCAGCTACCGAGCACGGTGATCGAAGAGATGCGAGCCAGCGCCCACCCTTCACGGATGGCTCGCGGTCGTCGAGGGACGCCTGCAACGGCCCTGGACGACCATCTCGGATAGTCGACGTCCCGGCAACGAAGTGTGCCCCTTCCTGCCGGGACCTCGACCCATTAACACAGTCGACCCACTGGCACAACAGCATGTTCGGAGGCGTGGCGCCCCGCGACAGAGTTTCTCCGTCTTCGGAACTCCACAGCGGCGGGGTGTTGCGTGGTTACTCGTAATGTAAATCGTTGTGCGGCAGGGTGTTTGATGGGCTGCGCTGCACGCAGGATGGAGGGGACATGGGCGAGGTTCGGTGTCGACGGGCTCGAGTACCGAAGCGGATCAGCCTCTGCGAAGAAGTAGGCCGCCGGATCGATCGCTGCTGGTAGATACTCCGCTGAGCCCGTCCGGAATCCGGGTGGGCTCAGGCGTTTCGGTGGCCAGCCGCCGTGTGTGGCCGTTCCGATCGGCGCGGTATGCGGCAATGCAGGACGTTGCTCTCCGCCATCGAAACCCCATCGAAACCCCGTTGCGAGCCTGGTCGAGCATCGACACAATGCTCACCGTGAACGACGAGATCCTGGCAGACGAACTCGTCCTCGCAGGGAAGATCGTCCCCGCACTCGGAGCGATCGGAGCTGAACTGGGTTGCGGCCTCCACGAGGCTATCGACGAGTTTCAGAGACGCTACGACCGTCTGCGCACCGAACGACTGAACGAATTCACGCTGCCGCACGGTGATTACGGACGCAACGTCCATACATAAGGGCACTGGTCGTGCCAGTCCGCCATGGATGAATACGATGGCGATCATCTGGAGCGAAGCCGCGGACCTGGAATTGCTGATGGAGCGGCTGGGTGTCGATTGCCACCGCCGAGGGACCGCAGTGTTGCCAGTCGTGGGACCAGCGACGGCAGCGCAGAAGTGGAACGGGTTGTCGCACTGTCGATCGGTCGACGCCGCGTTACTGAACGACCGGTATGCGGCATGAGCGGACATCGGTGAGTCACAGCCAAACGCACGCCTCGACCCCAGCATTTTGCCTTCGCACACAAGGACTCACCGGCCCTCAGAAGTGGCCTGATTCCGAGGCGGGCGACGAGTAAGGTTCGGTCCGGTCTTGAGGTTCACTGGCGGGTACCAGACCCCTCGCCATACCGGGACTCCGAGAGCGAGAGGGTTCACCGGAAGTTTCTGGTTCAGTGAGACATCCACCGTGATGCGGCGCACCGGAGGTAACTCCGCTCCATCGGTGAGCAGATCCGCCACCATCGCCAAACAGTCCTGCTCGTCCAAGCCGGTCACACCGGCGTACGGGCTGGTCCACCAGAGAGCTGATCTGTGGTCCCGATCGAATTCGATCCAGAACCGTCGCACCATGGGCATACACGCCCCCTCCGTGATCACCTACGCCGAGCGCTTGCACGGTATCAACGTCCATTCAGCGCCCACCACTCGATGATCGGCTACTTAAGACTGGTGGTAGGACGTGATCCCGGCCAGGATCGGTCCCAGGTACCCGGTGGGAAGCTCTCAAATCGGCTGCCCGCCAGCAGTATCGGTGTGGCTCGCTAATGGCTTGCGTCCCACCGGGTTACCGTGCGGGTGTGGCTGGAAAGGGGTCTGCTCCGGCTCGAAGTAGCGGTGCCTTCTCGCACGGATACCTGTCCGTCGATCTGGAAGGATACCGATGCCGGTCATCATCGGAATGGACCCGCACAAACGCTCGGCCACCATCGAAATCATCGATTCGAACGCGACGATCCTCGCTACCGGCCGTTACGGCACCGATACCGCCGGATACGACGAAATGCTGACCGCCGCACAACGATTCCCGCAGCGCGTGTGGGCGATCGAGGGATGCAACGGTGTCGGCCGGCATGTGGCGCATCGGCTGGTCACCGACGGGGAAACCGTCATCGACGTGCCCGCGAAACTGTCGGCGCAGGTGCGGGTGTTCGCCACCGGCAACGGCCGCAAAACCGACCCGGTCGATGCGCATTCCGTGGCGCTGGCAGCGTTGCGGTCACCGAATCTGCGTCGTCTACAAGCCGATCCGGAGCTGGTCGCGTTGGGTCTGCTGATCGATCGTCGAGACGAGCTCGGTCGTGCCCGCACCGAGCTGCTGAACCGGATCCACCGGCTGCTGTTGGAGTTGATACCCGGTGGCGCCAAGAGGTTCCTGTCGGCGAAGCAGGCCCGCGTCCTGGCCGAGGCTGTCGAACCCGGCGATGCCGCGGCCACAGTCCGGCTACGGCTGGTGACAGAGTTGATCGACGATCTCGAGGCCGTCGACCGGAAAACCAAAGCCGCGGACAAAGAACTCAAACAACTGGTGATCGCGCGCGGGTCGACCCTGATGGACCTGCACGGCATCGGCCCCTCCGGCGCGGCACGGCTTCTCGCCGATACCGACAACATCGGTCGCTTCGCCTCCCGTGACCGGTTCGCGTCCTGGAACGGCACCGCGCCCCTGGACGCCTCGTCCGGCCAGCAGCAGCGACACCGGCTCTCCCGCGCCGGCAACCGGAAAATCAACCATGTCCTGCACATCATGGCCGTGGTCCAACTACGTAACCCGACGGCAGGCCGGGTCTACTACGACAACAAGAAAGCCGCTGGGAAGACCTCCATGGAAGCGATGCGCGCGTTGAAACGGCGCCTGTCCAACGTCGTCTACCAGCAGATGCTCACCGACCAGCGACGACGAGACGCGGCGAGCCCGGGAGGGCACTCGGGGGCGACTACTGACTCCAGCGCGACCGGCTCTACCCCGAACACCGATCCTTCGGACAAGCCACAACCCGGACTCACCACCACCCACCCTAACCAATTACAAACCGCCTCTTGACATAAAGACCTCCGATGCGATTAGTGGTCAAGCCGCTGAGCGTGTCGGAGGTGTGTCGTGGGTGGGCCCGAACGCTTTGGAAGGGTCGAACTTCTGG
>NZ_JBIWMX010000066.1:0-17788 GCF_044766925.1 Nocardia sp. NPDC101769
CACGCCTCCATTTTCGCTGCGGCAGAAGACAGATGCCGGTAGATGGTGGGGCGGGTGACGCCGAACTCGGTGGCGATCTGCTCGACGGTGTAGCGGCGCTTGCCACGCTCGTCGTACATCTGCCGCGCCAGATCCACCTGCCGGGGGCCGAGTTTGGGTTTCTGCCCGCCGGTGCGCCCGCGGGCGCGGGCGGCAGCCAGGCCGTCGCGGGTGCGTTCGCTCATCAGGGCGTGCTCGAATTCGGCTATCGTGCAGAGGATCTGGAAGAACATGCGGGCGCTGACGCTGCTGTTCGCAGCTGGAGGCTGGCTTGCCGTGGTGAGGTATGCCTTGGCTTGGTGAAAGACGCCGCCTCATGTCACGTGGACGCCGGAATCGCACTTCTAACCGGCCATGTCTGGATCCTCCAGGTGTGGCTGCTGTCCGCCTCTGCCAACGCCCTGTAATGCCGACGAGCGTGCGATCGAGGGTTCTGGGACTTGGCGATCGGAGGGTGCTGTCTATCGGTCTGAAGGAGTGATCATTGCTGGATATCCAGCCTTCCAATCGCGGAGGGTGGTATCGATCGCGGTGGTGAGTCGTTCGAAGCTGATGTCGATTGGGCGGGGCATCGCGAATCCTCGTGCAAGTTCCAGGGATACGAATCCGTGCAGGGTGCTGCGCAGGTACCGGGCGGCATCGATGGCGTCGTCACCTTGGATGTCATAGCCGAGGAAGATCTCGTAGAGAATGGAAAGGACTTCCTGTACTGCTGTTGCGGCGTCATCGTCGTTTGGTTTTGGTGCGCGCAGGATCGCTTCGTAGCAGCCTGGGTGGGACAGGGCCATGGCCCGGTATGCGTGTGCTGCCGCGTGCAGGGCATCCGAGCCGGATTTTCCGGTCGCGGCCTTGCGCAGGGTGCTGCCGAGTTCGTGGAACATCCGCAGGGCCAGCAGTCGTTGCAGTTCGTCCAAGCCGTTGATGTGCTTGTACAGGCTCGGTTGCGCGACGCCGAATCGTTTGGCCAGTTCGGTGAGAGTGACTCGATGGAAGCCAACCTCGTCGGCGAGCCGGATCGCCTCGGAAACGACTGCCTCCGTTGATAAGCCGATCCTAGGCATGGGTGACCTGGCTGATCAGTCGGCCGATGGCGGCGGCGGTGACCTCAGGGGCCTGTGCCTGTGGGAAGTGTCCGGTCTCGGGAATCATCACCACCTCCGCTCGTAGTTGACGGCCGATCCACTCGGCTTCGGCGGTCGGGTTTTTCCAGTCCACATCTGCGTCGCCCATAACGACGACTGCCGGTGCTTGTACCGAGGTCAGTCGTTGTTCGGCGGGAGCGTGTGATGTGCGGCCGGTGCGTACGAAGGCTGCCCAGTGGCCGGAGCGCGTCAGATTTTCACGCACTCGGGTCTTGTGTTCCTCGTAGCCGTCGGGCTTCTTGCCGGGTAGCCATTTCGGGTAGTAGGCCATGAACACTATTGCACCCCAAGGTTTCACGAACAGAACGCGCATCAGAAGTCGCTGAAGCGGGCTGCCGTGGTCGCGGACCATCGGGCCCAATAACGCTAGACCGCGTACCTTCTCCGGTGCGTCGGCCGCGGCGATGACGCTGGCCCCCGCCCCCATGGAGTTTCCGACGAGGAAGGCTGGTTCACCCAGTTCGTCGACGAGCGCCAGGATGTCCTCGGCAAGCGCGGCATCGTCATATGCGCCGAAGGTGGCATCGCTGTCGCCGTGCCCGCGGATATCCATTATCGCCACCCGGCACCCGCGCTCGACCAGTAGAGGTGTCAGATGCCGGTAACTCTGGCGAAGTTCGCCCCAGCCGTGTGTGCAGATCACCAACGGCCCACTGGTGCCGATCAAGTCGTAGGCGATGCGCCCTTCGGCTCGCTGCAAGAAGCTATATCCCATAGCTTGAAAGCTATAGTCTCTAGCCTTGGGTCGCAAGAGGCGCCTTTGGAAGAGCTGACTACTACCAACCGAAGTGAGCTGTAATGGCGCATACCGCGCTGACCGAACCGGCCAGCGCGGGGCGCCGGCGGCCGGAACCTGGTGCGGTGCAGAACGTCCGCTACTGCCGAATTGCGTGTGTTCCGTGGGCGACCCCGACAGTGTGGCGAACGATCAGTCCTCAGGCGATCAACAGTGTCGCTCAGGTTAAATTGCGTCCATGGGATACAGTTACTCGGATGATCGGAGCTGTCCGAGGTCACTGCTGGGGGTAGGCGATGTCGTCTTTGTCAATCAATGCCATCGAGTTGCTGTGGGATGTGCCAAGGCAACCGGCTAGGGGACCGCGGCCTGCGTTGTCGCTGAACCAGGTCGTGGACGTGGCGATCAGGTTGGCCGACACGGACGGGCTGGCGAATCTGTCGATGAGCTCTCTTGCGCGGGAGCTCGGATGCTCCAAGATGGCCCTATACCGCTACATCCCAGGGCGTTCCGAACTCGTAGCGTTGATGACGAACGCTGCCATGGGCGCTCCACCGGCGGGGCATGTTCGATTTGCATCACCACAAGAATGCCGGAACCGCCTCGACCGCTTGGCCCTTGAACTCTTCCGCCGCTACATCGCCCATCCGTGGATGATTGCACCGATCAGCCATGCGCGAGTGCCTGGCCCGCAGGAGTTGGGTTGGCTCGAGAGCATCTTGGAGGCGCTCGGCGGCATCGGTGTGCATCCAACCCGGACCCGCGATGTGATGGCACTTCTCGACGGCCAGCTGCGGGGTCTGGCGAATCAGATGATCGCTGCGCAGAACATGGACGGATCGGAAAACAATCCCGTCGAGCAACTGACGCGAGCTCTTCCGGCCCAGACCTCTCAGTTCCCACGAGCGGTTGCATATTTGAGCGCACCTGAATGGGGTGCTGACAGGGAAGATGCATTGAGGTTCGGTGTCGAGTGTGTGCTCAACCACCTGGATCTACACCCACACCCGGAACGCTAGACCTGGACTCGCCGAAACAGCGACTCTGAGCCTTTCAGCGGCGACGCGAGCTGAACTCTGTTGCAGCGCAGGGCTATCGCGCCTGCGTATCCGCTATGCCGCATACCGCGCTGACCGAACCGGCCAGCGCGATATCTCTGAATGCATGTGGGGCTGTCGTTTTGGGACCGACCCCAGCACCACAACCCCGACCAGGCCGGAATACCTCAGAATTGCGACTCGCAGCGATGGGTGGCGGTGGTCTCGCACCGTCAAGTGGCGCCGGCGTGGACGAGAATCCGGGAGCTATTTCTCATTCGCTACCCCTGTGAGCTGATCGCGGGCCCGATTGTCGATAGCGTCGGCGTCGGTTTCGGGTGCGGTTGGAGCGGCTTCTGGTGAAGATTTCCGTGACAGCATTAGCGCGGGTGCGACGGCGACAGCGCCGATCGCGAGTGCCCACCAGTAGGTGTGGGTGAACGCGTGGGTCAAGACCTGGGTGAGTTCATCGGTTCGGACTGTTCTGGTGAACGCGTCGACACCGGGTGTCTGATGTTCGATGTCGCGTTGGATCAGTACCAGCAGCGCCGCGATACCGAACGAGCTGCCTGCGCGGAGGCCGACGTTGGTAGCGGTTGTGGCCGAAGGGATTTCGGAGTGTCGTAAGGTTTGGTAGCTGGTGCCCATCGCTGCGGGCATGATCATGCCGTGTCCGAGGCCGATCACGTACAGTGTTGCCACGACCAGGATGTCGCTGGTGCTGGGCCCGATCTGGGTGAGGCCGAGGATTCCGAGCAACACCACGGGCAGTCCGGTGAGGATCAGCAGGCGTGGGGAGTGCTTGTCGGCGAGTTTGCCGGTGATCAGCGTGGTCGCCATCGCGCCCAGCCCGAGGGGCGCGACCATCGCTCCCGAGCGCAGCGGGCTGTCGCCGTTGACGGTCTGGAAATACAGCGGCAGCAGCGCCATCAGACCGGACAAGATGCCGATATACAAGAACACCATCACGTTGACCGCGGCGAAGTTCCGATCCCGCAACAACCGGACATCGACCAGCGCTTCATCACCCCTGCGGGCCGCGTGCCGGACATAGCAGCCGACCAGCACGACTCCGGTCAGCACGCTGGCGATGACACGGATATCGGTCAGGCTCGTCCCGCTGCCCGCCTGCGAGGTGCCGTATACCAGCGCACCCAAACCGGGTGAGAGCAGCGCCAAGCCGAGGATGTCGAGCCTGATGTCGCGGTCGCGGACCGGATCACTGGGCAGCAGCCGGATCGCGGCGATGACCGCGATCGCGCACAGCGGAACGTTGATGTAGAACATCCACCGCCATGACAGGTGGCCGAGGATCAGGCCACCGACTGTCGGGCCGAGTACCGGGGCGAGCATCGCGGGCACCGCGACCGCGCTCATGACGCGCCCCATCCGGTCGGGCCCGGCGGCGCGGGCGAGCATCGTCTGCCCGATCGGCAGGATCATGCCGGCGCCGAAGCCTTGCAGCAGCCGGAACATGATGAGCGCGGTGATGTTCCAGGCCATTGCGCACAGCATCGATCCGGTGATGAACAGCAGCAGCGAGACGATCCACATCGTTTTCGGGCCGAACCGCACGATCGCCCATCCCGAGAGTGGGATGCTGGCCGACAGCGCCAGGGTGTATCCGGTCAGCACCCATTGGATCGCTGTGAGCGACGTATGGAACTGAGCGCCAAGGGTGTTCACGGCCACGCTGGTGATCGTGGTGTCCAGGATCGTCATGATCGCGCCGAGGACCACCACGATCACGAGTTTGCGCAGGGCCGGGTCGAACTCGGTCGATGCCGTTCGAGGTTGTGTCATTGCGTGATTCCCCACTATCGTTATCGATACAGTGTATCGATAACGATACGCTGTATTGTCAAGCCGTACGGTGTACCGGGTAGACTGCGGGTCGTGGACCTGCACGATTCCGGCGAAGCCACGCGCTCCTCCGGTACCCCGATCTGGGCACGAGAGACCCCACGACGTCGTCCCGCGGTGACCAGAGACGACATCGTCACCGCGGCAATGGAACTCGCCAACGAGCAGGGGCTCGACGCCGTGTCGATGCGCCGGGTCGCGTCGCGTCT
The DNA here is from genome assembly GCF_044766925.1 of Nocardia sp. NPDC101769. Lineage (NCBI taxonomy): Bacteria > Bacillati > Actinomycetota > Actinomycetes > Mycobacteriales > Nocardiaceae > Nocardia > Nocardia sp. NPDC101769. The sequence goes on from NZ_JBIWMX010000066.1 coordinate 5,027, forward strand.
GGGCATTGGACCGATGGCGCTCTACACGCACATCGACAGCAAGGATGATCTGCTCGACCTGCTGGCCGACGCACTGGCAGGCGAGATCGTCCTCGATGATGACGAGCTCACCTCCGACTGGCGCGAATCGATCACACGAGTGGCCCGCCGCGAACGCGCCATGATCAAACAACATCCCTGGGCCATCCAGCTGTGGGGCAAACGACGCACGATCGGGCCAAAAGCTCTCCTGCACATCGAACAATCACTCAAAGCGCTTGATGGACTGAACATCTCGCCTGCAGAAGCGATGCAGATCGTGAAAGCGGTTGACCAATACACCAGCGGATTCGTCCTGCGCGAAGTCCTGACCTACTCAGAAGAGGCAATCGGGCTCGGCACACCCACCGGCGCCTACCTTCGCGACACGGCCACCTCCGCCGGCCACCAACGGCTGATGAAGCTTCTCCAGCACAACCCATCCCAGCTGCCCAGCAACGACGAGAGCTTCGAGCAGGGACTGCGCTGGCTACTGGAAGGCGTCGCGCGCGACATCACCGGACCGTAGTCCGCAGTCGTATCGGAAACGAAGGCATCCGGACAACCCGCCTGGCTTATGTCGCAGGTGAGCAGCCGGCGCCGGGTGCCGTCGACTGACAGCTCGGGTTCGAGCCGTATCGAACGCACGATAATGCCGCTGACCGCGCTGACTGAACCGGCCAGCGCGGGTCATCGGAGGATCAACCGGATGATCTATCGAGGCTAGTGCGGCGGTTTGTCATTCGACCGAGTGAACTCCAGGATCATCTTGGTGAGCAACTCGGGCTGGTCCTCGGGGCTGGCAGTGTAGGAGTCTTCGATCCAGCGCAGCGTCGCATTGGGCAGGTCCGCGGCGAGCCGCTCGGGATAACGCATCGGGAACAGCTTGTCTTCACGCGCCCAGGCGAGCAGCACCGGCACGTCGATGTTCGCGTATCTGGTGGCCGCGTCGAGGGTGTGCCTGCGGTTGGCGGTTTTCAGGAATCGGCGCAGATCCTTGCGAATGGCGGCCGAATTTCGGCTCGGCAGCAGGTAGCTGTCGACGATCTCGAAGGGCACCTGGTGTTTAGCCACCCAGCCCAGCGCCACCGGCAACGGATGCAGTGCGCGGATGCGCAGCAACTCGGTCAGCGGCCGGATCGACCCTGGGATCTTTGCCAGCGGTGGCAGGACGTTGAACGGCGGCGGCAGGAACCGTTCGTAGCAATCCACCGAGGCGAGCACGACCCGGCCGATCCGTTCGGTGCTGCGGCTGAGCATGATCTGGGCGATGGCGCCGCCGGTGTCATTGGCCACCAGGGTCACATCATGAAGGTCGAGCTGGGCCAGGAAGGCCGCCATCGTGTCGGCCAGGCTGGTTGGCGTCAGATCGGCATCGGGCACCGGAATCGAATGCGCTCCCAACGGCCAGTCCGGCGTCAGGCAGCGATAGCCCACCGCAGCGATGTCCGGTACCACTTTGCGCCACAGGTTCGCGTTGACCAGCAATCCGTGCACGAACACCACCGGCGCTCCGGATCCGTTCTCGTAGTATCGAATTCGGCCGCCGGGCAGCTCGATCTCGTGCGACTGACCTAGAGATTCGCTCAATGCCATGATTTCCCCCGGGGCTCTGTGTCGGTGAACGGTATGGGTGTGATCAAGGAAGATCGCGCCCCACAGGTTGACGTTGGTGCGTACGCACCAACGGTTGAAGATCCGGCCCACGGAAACCCGCTGCGGGCCAGGGTGTCTTGTGAACGATCGCTTCGCTTCAAGGATCACTGCCAATGAGGCGTGAACGCTTCGCTGCCCGACCGCTGCGGGCATATGAGGCGGGCCAGGCCACTTCATATGCCCGGTCAGGCCCTATCGCGTGCGGTTCGCCCGGACTGGATCATGGCTGTCGACGAAGCTCAGGAACCGCGGAATCACCTGCTCAGGATTCGCCCATAGCAGGTCGTGCCCGACACCGGGATAGATTTGAACCTCGGCCGACGGGATCTGATTGCGGGCGCGGGGCGCGACGACTTCCAGATCGTTTACCACGGTCTCGACACCGAAGAGCACCAGGGTCGGTGCGGTGATGGCCGCCAGCTGAGCGTCGGTGAACGGGCGATCCCATGGCGTCGCCATCCGGAACTTCATGGTCGCCATCGCGCCGGCGAACTCCTCGTCGGTGGGCTCGTAACCGGGCATCAACCACTTGTTGAACTTCCGCATCCGTTCGGGGGTGGGCCGCATTCCCATCATGAGGAACTTGAACAGCAGGCTCCAGCGCGGCCTGGCGAAGGTCGCCGCGCTCGGCTCCAGCAGGGTCAGACTCGCCAGTCGATCGGAGTGATACACCGCGATCGCTCCGGCCAGCCAGGCGCCCAAGGAATTACCCGCCAAATGAACGCGATCCTCACCGATCCCGTCGAGGACATCATTCATCCACGACGCGATGTCCTCCGCGTCGCGCAACGGCGCGGTCTGCACGCACCGCCCCGCCCATCCCATGACATCCGGTGTGTATACGACGTGGTCTCGTGCCAGATCCTCGATGAGCCGCGACCACACCATGCCATTGCCGCCGATGCCGGGCAGCAACACGATCGGTGCGCCTTCCCTATTCCCGGACTTGCGCACCCGTGTCGTCCCGAACGAGGTTTCGACGTCGATATCAGTCGACGGCACCGGCCATTTCGCGGCGATGGCGTCGTAGATGTCGAGGAAGGCTGTCTTCGCTTCCTCGCTGGTGAATCGCCCGATCTTCGGCATCTTCCCTCCCTTTACTGAGTCTTTACGGTATGACCGTATCACGTATTACGGTATGTGCGTACCACGTAAGCGGATACGTGCGTACCAACTAGGCTTATGGGTCTGCGACTCGACGAAAGGGAGGCGGCAGGACTCGTGCCACGACTGGTCGACCATGAGCAGCGGCGACGGCAGATCACCGACGCCGTGCGACGCGTGATCGTCGGCGGCGGACTGGAGGCGGTGACCTTTCAAACTGTCGCTGCCGAGGCTGGAATCTCGGTGAGGCTCGTGCAGTACTACTTCGGAACCAAGAGGGACTTTCTCCTGGCCACCCACCGCTCGGTGATGGAGGACGCCGGAGCTCGATTCATGCAACGGTGGACTGCACTCGGAGCGGACGCCACAGCCCGCGAAGCCATCCGCGCAGTGTTGACCGAGCTGCTTCCGTTGGATGACCAACGCCGCGAAGAAGTGATCGTGCTCGGAGTATTCGCTTGGGCGGCGATCGGCGGCCAAGGCATCACCGCCGAGGAAACTTTCGCTGCGCCACGGGCTTTGGTCACGATCGTCGCTGACCAACTCCGACGAGCCCAGCCCCACGACTCATCCGGCCCCGGCGACCCCGACCGCGACGCCGAGATCATCGCCATGGCAACCGGTGGACTCGCCCACGGCCTGCTCCAGGGGTACGGCACCGCAGAGTCCGCGCTCGGATTGGTCGAGCATCTCCTCGACCGCATCCTAGGCGCCGAGGTCGGCTAAAGGGACTCGTGCTGGGGGGTTCCTTTGAGATTCAACACTAGTTCGGCCACCCTCCGGCCGATTGACAGGTAGGCAGTGAACGCACTGTTCTGCCGCATTGCGGGTCGCCCAGCGCCGACGGCCGAACCACATGGAGAACGGCACGCTCAACCTCACACGGTCGGGCCGTCGGGCCGACTCGCGATCTGATAGACGTTGCCGAAGGAGTCGCGGACCATCGCTCGGCGGTCACCATACGGCGTGTCGAACGGTGCTTCCAAGCTGACCGCGCCCGCAGTCAGCGCCCGCTGATAGGTGGCGGCGACGTCATCGACGTAGATGTACAGAAAGGCTGGAAACGCCTCGCGCTCGCCAGATCCCGACACCATGACCAGCGAGTCGCCGATGCGGACATCGGTCGGTCGATTCGCCTCGACGACGCCGACAGCACCGAATACCTTCCGCAGGAACCCGACCGCTGCAAGTTGGTCATCGACCACCATGCGCGGTGTCACCGAATGAAACCCTGGCGGAAGCGCAGCGCCGGTAGACATGCAGAGAGTCTCGCATGCAAACACGAGTCAGGACACAAGGCCAACAGAACACATTCATCGCACTCGAGGGGTCCGAACCCTGAAACCGTGCGAAGGCACGCAAATGCCGCATAACGCGCTGATCGAACCGGCCAGCGCGGGGTGCCGGCGGCCGGAACCTGTTGCGGTGCAGAACGTCCGCTTCTGCCGATCGGAAAGCCGTGCTTGACACGGCGGAACCGCGGCACCGAGCCGGGCAGTGGTAGCGGGCAGGCGGGGCCTGCCCGCTAAGTCCACGCGCCCCCACCCCACCCCTCCGCAAACATCCTGTAATGCCGAGTGCAGCGTGTCTTGTTGGTCTGGTGAACCCGGTGCGCCTGGGCAGCGGGCACGCGATCAGCTCTCGTGCCGGGCCGCGTCCACGATCCACGCCGCGACCTGGGCGCGAGAGGTGTACCCGAGCTTGGTCAGTATGTGCTCGACGTGGGCATCTGCGGTGCGCTGGGAGATCACCAGCCGGGATGCTATCTGCTTGTTGGTGAGCCCTTCGGCGACCAGGTCCGCCACCTGGCGTTCACGTTTGGTCAATGTCGCCGGGCCGACGGGTGGTGTGTCGGCCGGTTGTTCTTCGTTCAGCGCGTAGGCGACCGCGGCGTTGATTTCCATTGCCTGGCCGCGTCGCCACGCTGCATCGAAGCGCGCTTCACCGAGCGCGCGACGCACGACACGTTCGCAGTCGAGGTGGGCCTCGACCATCTGCGGAAAGTAGACCACTGCGCCGGGGGCGGTCCGCATCAGATTTGCCGCAGCGCCCATCAGCACGGCGGCTGGCTGGGCGTCGGTGCCGGCCGCGATCCACGCCAGCACTTCGAGATCGGCCGCAGCGACGATAGGGCTGCGCATGCGCTGGTTGAGCCGCAGCGATTCCCGCAGCAAATCCTGTGCGCGGGAGCTCTCACCCTGCAGCCACGCCGCGATCGCGGTCCCCCACAGCGCGGTCGAGCGGAAGAAGTACTCGCCGCACGCCTCGGTGATGGACAGGATCCGCTGATAGCACTCGAGAGCCGGTCCGGTGTCGCCCTGCTGCGCGTACGCCACACCGAGCAGCACCAACGCTGCAACGTGCAGAGATCCTCGCGGGTCGGCGCTCAGCACTTCGATGGCTCGATTGATACACGACACCGCGCGCGCAGGCTCCTCAAGGTAGAGAGCCAGATTCCCCTCCGCATAGGCGATCAGCGCCTGATTGATGGGCGTGGGATCGCGCTCGGTGAGCGCACGCGCCTGCGCGAGCAGGGTGGTCGCTGTCTGGAGGTCCCATTGCCGCGTGGCCATGAAGATGCTGGCGTGCAGCGCCCGGATCTGGTCGGTTGTCGAACGTGCGCAGGGATGGGCCAGGGCGCGATCGAGCCAGCGGCGGCCTTCACCGAACAAGCCACGGAAACTCCAGAACACGAAGGAGGCGGCGGTGATGCGCAGCCCCGCTTCGGCTGACTGCTCGGTCGGGTCGGACATGCAGAATTCGAGCACTGCACGGAAGTTCCTCCGCTCGCGGTCGAGTCGGGCCATCCAGTCGAATTGCCGGTCGCTGATCCAGTCGGCCTCGGCATCGAGCACCAGCTGTCGGTAGAAGTCCCGGTGCCGACGCTGCAGATCCTCGTCAGCACCGGCCTCGCGCAGCTTGTCCTGCCCGTAATCGCGTACGGTGTCGAGCATCCGGAAGCGGACCACGCCCTCGGGTTCTTCCCTGATCACCACCGATTTGTCGACCAGCCCCGCCAACACATCGAGCAGCTCTGACACCTCGGTATCGGCGCCGCACACCGCCTCGACGGCGTCGAGTTCGAAACCACCGGCGAACACCGACAACCGGGCCCACAACTGCTGCTCGGCCGGGGTGCACAGCTGATAGCTCCAGTCGATGCACCACCGCAGGGCCTGTTGCCGTGTCGGCGCGGTGCGGTGGCCCCGGGTGAGCAGCGCGAACCGGTCGTTGAGCCGCTGCAGGATCTGCTCCGGCGACATGGTGCGCATCCGGGCCGCGGCGAGTTCGATCGCCAATGGCAACCCGTCCAATCGGGAACAGATCCCGGCCACCGCGGCCTTGTTCTCCTCGGTCAGCGTGAAGCCGGGAATGACCGCCGCCGCACGCTCGGCGAACAAGGTCACCGCGTCGTATCTCGGGAGCTCCCGCAGCGTCGGTTCACGATCGGCGGCGGGCACGGCCAGCGGCGACAGCCGCCGCACCGTTTCCCCCCCGATATCCAGTGGCTCCCGGCTGGTCGCGAGAATCCGCAACCCCGGGCACCCCGCCAATAACGTCTCGGCCAAGCTTGCCATCGACTCGGCAACCTGCTCGCAATTGTCGATGACGAGCAGGGTTTCACGGGATCGCAGAAACTCGACCAGCACGTCGTCGACCGGCCGGGCCGACTCGACCCGCACGCCCAGCGTGGCCGCGACGATGAAAGCCACCAGCGACGGATCACGTACGTCGGCCAGATCGATCGCCAACACCCCATCGGCGAAGCCGCGGCGTGCAGCCGAGGCCGCTCGCATCGCCAGTCGGGTCTTGCCCACGCCGCCCATCCCGGCCAGCGTCACCAGCCTCGACACGGTCAGCAGGTGCTTGAGCTCGGTCAGCTCGGCGCGCCTGTTGACGAAGCTGGTCAACTCGGGCAGCACGTTGCCGCCGCGTCCCACGGTTCGCGACGAAGCGGGCAGCCGCTGGTCGCGGGCGGCGTGTTCACTGGGCAGCGCCATCTCGCCAGCCTGGTAGCCGCAGCGTTGCTGCACCTGCCGGATGGCCTCGCCGAGTTCCGCTGCGGAGGGCCGCTGCCCGGGATCGCGGTGCATCGCCGATTCCACGAGCGTGGACACCTCGGCGGGGAAGCCGCTATCGCGCAGGTCGGGCACCGGCCCCCGGCTGATCCGTACAAATTGGGCCACCAGTTGCTCGCCGCTGCGCCGCTCATGGGCGGCATGCCCGGTCAGCGCGCAGAACATGGTGGCACCGAGCCCGTAGATATCGGCGGCGGGAGTCGGAGTGTGGCCCTCGAGCACCTCCGGCGCGGTGAACGCCGGCGACGCTGTCACAACGCCGGTAGCCGTTTCGAACCCGCCGGCGATGCGCGCGATTCCGAAGTCGGTCAGGGCAGGTTCACCGGAATCGGTGAGAAGAATATTGCCCGGCTTCACGTCGCGATGCACGATGCCCAGCCGGTGTGCGCTCTCTAGCGCCCCGGCGATCCTGATCCCGATCCGCAGCACCGCATCCACCGAAACGGGACCGTAGGCCTTGATCCACGCATCCAACGAACCTTGGGGGAAGTACGGCATGACCAGATAGGGTCGCCCATCGCCCATCGCCGAGCACGCCGATCTGCAGCACCGTGGCGATATTCGGATGCCCGGTCAGCTGGCCCATTGCCCGCTGCTCCCGCACGAATCGCGCCTGGTTGTCCTCGTCCAGCTCCGCAGTCAGCACCTTGACCGCCACTATGCGGTCCAGTTCCGCTTGCCGGCAGCGATAGACCGCGCCGAAGCCGCCGGAACCGATCTCTTCGATGTCCTCGAAGCCGACCGCACGCAACCCACCCGCTACCGTCATGCTCACGTCACGGCGGGCACGGTTCGCGGCGTCGTCGGTCATCAGCCGCGCGCAATCCTCGCGGTATGGGTGTGAGCACCGGACATGATCGGCTCACCTTTCGACGGCGCCCAGCCTATCGCCCATAGCGGGCGTATATCCAGCTATTCAACGGATGCGGCACGGCTATACACGGGTGCCTCCGCGCCGACCGCGAACACCGGGAAGCAATCCCATGGCGTCGATATCCGAGGCCCTCACCAGCGCCCTGATACATCGCCACTGTGACTGGCAGACGGCGCGGTGGCCACCGATGTCAGCATGGCCGTGTTCCGCACAGCGGCCCTTAAGGTCCTCAATTGCCGCATACCGCGCTGACCGAACCGGCCAGCGCGGGGCACCGGCGGCCAGAACCTGGTGCGGTGCAGAACGTCGGCTATTGCCGACTATCGAATATCGGTCGGCCGCGGGCGCACCAGCTCCCGATCGGCCAGGGCCCGTCCCGGCCGCGGGATCGCCCAGTCGATATCTGCGGGTCAGCGACATTGTCCAAGACCAGCAGCCACTCCGAATGGCTAGCCGGCCACCATAATCCCTGCTTGGTCGGATCCTCGGTCGCATGGTCGGAGCCTCGATCGCAATGTCACCGACTTCCTCGGTGTTGTCCAAGATCGAGCGAGCAGCGGCATACCGCTGGGAGTCCTCGGACCGATCGGGTGCCCACCGTTCTGCTACACACACCATCGGCTGCAAGTCCGGGCAGCGTCGCACCAGCCCGCTGGTCTACCTCCGCGACGGCGACCGCCTGGTGGTCCTGGGCAGCAACTTCGGGCAGGACCATCGCCCGGCGTGGACGTCGAAGCTGCTGGCGCTACCCGATGCCGCCAGGACAAGGAGATCCGGCGGCATCAGCCAGCCAGTGGTTGTGGACTGACCGATCCTGAGGCTACAGCTCAGCCCGTGGTGGTGCTGGCCGAGCTCGTCGCGTCCGGGTGGGCGTCGCCGAACAGCGGAAGCTGGTGACCCGAAGAGAGGGTTGTGCCGAAGCGCGGCCCCACGACCTGATCGAGGTCAGTCGACGCCCACCTCGGCCGTACCGTTGAACACCTGCACCCCATGCTGATTCGTGGTCCGGAGGGCCAGTTCAGCTACGGTGCGCCCCTTCGCGCCCTCCCGCAGGTCGACCACCTCGACCCGCGCGATGAGGGTGTCGCCTGGCCACACCTGCGAACCGAACCTGCCTCCGAACCCGAGGACGTTTGCGTGCCCAAATCGGTCGGTGATCGCGCGTCCTGTCATGCCCATCGTGAGCATGCCGTGCGCGAACACTCCCGAGTATCCACACTCGCGAGCGTAGACGTCGTCGCTGTGGAGGGGATGGAAGTCGCCGGAGGCGCCCGCGTACATGACGATGGCGGTCCGCGTGAGGTCCTCGACGAGGACCGTGGTCCAGGCGCTTCCGACCGCGAGATCGCCTGCGGCGGAGACATCCTCACGCACCTCCCGGACAGCGTGACCGGCATCCACGGCTCCGCCTTGCGCGGCCGGCAGCTTGTGCTCCACGAACGCCGATACCCACCGCGCAGTGGCGACGACGTCGCCGCCGGAATCCCGGTAGTCCGTGAGGATCTCGCTGAACGTGAGCGTCCCCGCGCGACGCCCGCTCTTCTCCCACGTCGCGCCGGGTCGCGCGTCTGCGGTCAGGGCGTCGCCAGCCCGCACCGGGCGGTGAAACGTGAAGTGCTGCTCCATGTGGAAGCCGGACGGCGCGGCGTTGCCGTCCCCGGACGGTCGCGATCCGATCCACGACGCACCCGGCCGCGGCCTGCGCGAGTACGTCGGGTCGAAGTGGTCCGCCGCCATGAGGAAGGTCGGCGGGGCCACCAGCGCGTCCGCGCCGGTCGCGGCCAGGCGACCGACGTCCTCGAACGCGGCATCGGTGTCTCCGATCGCACGCGCGAACTGCATGAGGTGGGAACCGTGCACGACGAACCCGTACATGTGACCTGCCTTCAGACGGAGAGGACGATCTTGCCGAAGAAGTCCGACATTTCCATGAGCTTGTGGGCGTGCGCAATGTCGTCGAGCGGATACACCCCGTGCACGACCGGGGTCATCGATCCGCCGAACCCGGCGCCCGAGCCAGACCCCGGCCGGGCTGGGGGTACCGCCGCGCCAGCGCCGTCAGGAACGTCCCTGACGGCACTGGCGCCGACGCCCGAAACCTGGTGCGGTACAGAACGTCCGCTATTAGCCGAGAAGCGTGCACCAAGCCGCCCCCGAAAACATGGTCGGTCACGATGGGTGTTGCGCTACCGTTTTCGCAGGCAACCATTTTGGACCGGGAGGCTCTCATGGCGTGGACATGGCGGTTCGAGAAGTCGGACGGCACCGAGATTGACCCTCCGGTTGAGCCCGAGGATTTCATGACGCAAGGTGATGCCGAGTCGTGGATGGGCGAGGAGTGGAGGACTTTGCTGGAGGGCGGAGTCGATCAGGTGAGGCTCTTCGAGGACGACGAGGAGATCTACGAGGCGCCGATGAGTTTGCATGCGGCGGCGGAGAGCTGACAAGACGGTCGACCGCAACCAACTCACCGACAACCGCGCCCGCTAGGACAGCAACCACATACGCGGATCGCGCGAATGAACTGCCGCATACCGCGCTGACCGAACCGGCCAGCGCGGGGCATCGGAAGATCGACGGGCAGAGTGTCGTATGGCCGGCGGCAGTGCTCGCTTCTGCTGATGTGAGATGAGTTGTGGTGCAGGCCATCCGGAGTGTTGTGAGGTATGCCTTAGCTTGGTGAAAGACGCCGCCTCATGTCACGTGGACGCCGGAATCGCACTTCTAACCGGCCATGTCTGGACCCTCCAGGTGTGGCTGCTAACCGCCTCTGCCAACGCCCTGTAATGCCGAATTGCGCATGTGCCCATCTGGACTCGTGTGGGTGGGTCCGCGCTCGACCGTACGATCTGCGGGTGTAGCTGGATCTGGCCGATCGCGGCCTGGCCGACCCCACCAGATCACTCGCAGAGTCGCACCATGTTCCGTTCCTCGAGTGTCAGGACCGTGCGGCCACCACCTCGGTCGCCACCTCGAGGAAGTTCAGATCGGTGACGGCCGGGACCAGGATGAACTCGTCGCACCCGGCCTGCTCCGCGCCGTCGAGAATGTCGGCGAGCACCTCGGGACTCGATGCCCGCGCCGAGGTGGCGACCATCTCGGCCAGCTTGGGTCCGAGGAATCCGAGGTAGCGAGCGGTGAAGGAGCGCAACGCTTCTGATGCGTCGGTGACGCCCAAGGCGGTGAAGCAGCCACTCACCTTGCGCGGGGTCGTCGCACGACCGGCCTCGGCCCAGCAGCGGTCGGCGAGCTCGCCCACTTTGGCGATTTCGTCGGCGTTGCCCGGGATGCTGAAGCCGGAGATGCCATCGGCCCACCGCGCCGCCCGGCGCATCGCCTTCGGACCCATCGCACCGGCGAGGATGATCGGGCCACTCGGCTGCACGCACGCCGGCCCGACCGGGTCCGCGCCCTCGAACGGTGGCTCGCCGTCGAGCAGTGCTTTCAGCTCGGCGACCTTGTCATCGAGCTGCTGGTGCCGTCCCGTGAAATCAGCGCCGAGAGCACGGTAGTCGTGCTCTCGAGCGCCGACGCCGACGGCTACCTCGAGGCGGCCGTTCGCGAGTTGGTCGAGCGTGCCGATCTGCTGGGCGACCATCGCCACCGGGTGCTGTGGAAGCACCCAGAGGTTCGCCAAGACCTGCACCCGCTCTGTCACCGCCGCGCAGGCACCCAGCGTCGCGACCATCTCCGGATTCGAGAACGTCACGCGCTCGCCCACCGAGACGCTCGAGAACGGGCCCGCGTCGATTCGCCGGGCCCAGTCGAGCGTCGTACCCGGTCCGTACCCGGGAGCCATCTGAGGAAGTGCGACACCGATCTTCATGTGGTGAGCCTCTCAGAGCCACCCGGCCCCCGTCAGGCGATCTCAATTCAGACAAGGGATAGCCACCAACCGGCTGAGCGCCACTCGGCCGCCAACAGTGCGCGCTCATGCCGATGTGCGTACGAGCCTGGCCGACCTCGCCGACCGAAATCGATCGGCGTCATCTCAGCACGAAACTCCGTGGCGACCGGGACAGGTCGACATGTAGCCTGACCTGTTCATTCGAACAGGAGGTTGACGAAAGTGGTGCGGAAGACTCCGCAGGAGAAGAAGGCTTTCAGCTACGCGAAGGACCGGCGCAACGACTACGGCGAGAACGACAAGAGTTCAAGGAAAGCCATTCACCAGAACAAACGTCTACCAAACCGCGCCGACCGGCGGCAGGGTCGCCAGATCATGGCAACTGCGATCGGTGCAGTCGAACCGGAGGTTGTCGACAGAGCGGAAACCACGATTCGTGCAACGAGATCGACATGGGCGAAACGGGGCTGGCGGAAACGGCCCGACACCCCTTTGGGCGATATCGTGATCCGAAAGCTGCGGCGGCAAGCTGCCCGGGGGATCGGGGCGGCGGACCTCGCGGCAGACATCGAACGCATCCACCGCAGCACACACTGATCGTTACTCGCGAACATCCTCTCCTGCCGCATACCGCGCTGACCGAACCGGCCGGCGGGGTGCAGGCAAAGATCAACTGGCCGTGCTGATTCGAGGTCAGTGATCCGGTCGCGATGCTAAATGACGCCGATGCTGCCGGTAGGCAGTCAATCGGAGTTCGCCTTGCGCTCGGCCAGTCGTGTCGTGAGCTGGTCGAGCACACGATCGGGGACCAGCCCGGAGATGTCGCCGCCGAGCCCCGCGACCTCTTTGATCAGCGACGAGGACAGGTGGCGGTACTCCGGATCGGCGGCCGCAAACCCGCGCCCAACTCCTCCGGCTACAACCTGCTGGCCGCCGCCGCGGATGCTGCCGCCGACACCGACCACTTCGATGTCGGACTCACCGCGATGCTCGACGGCTTCAGCCGTCATCTCGGCCCGGAAAATCCCCACGCCAGATAGCCGATTGTCGACTGCCCCAAGGAGATTCCCTCGATACAGATCTCGAACTGCCGCTCGCCGGTCTGTCGGTTTACGCCTTGCCGGCGCGGATGGACTCGAACACGTTGGGGTCCACCAGGGTTGAGGTGTCGCCGAGTTCGCGGC
>NZ_JBIWMX010000067.1:0-17784 GCF_044766925.1 Nocardia sp. NPDC101769
CAGGAGGAGACCGCACCAGCAGAACTCACCGCCTGACCGATATTTCGGATCACGCGGTGACCACCCCAGCTACACCACTCCCCGGGACTTGACCTGAGCGAGAGTCCACACGGCCGGACTGGCTTCGATCTCGACCGTGCCGTCGAGATGGTATGCCTCCGAAGAGATCTCGTAACGGATGGACGTCGCTGCCTTCGTGCGACTGCCCCGGCGGCGTCGGATGATCAACTGGTCATCGTCGACAGGGAGCGACGGCTGGGGCTCCGGATCGCGGCGATCGCTCACGTGAGCACCCTATCGGGGGTCAGGCGTCTACCGGCCCAGATCGGTTCCGTGGTCGCGGTTCATCGATCGGGCCCGGTGGATCCCGGGCGACGGATGGATACTGTGGTCGATGGCCTTGCGGCGGTTCTTCGGTGAGTTGAGCGAGAGTTGCATCGCCTTGCCACGTTCCCGATCGCACAGGTTGGAGACGTAGGCGTACAGGCGATTGAGCACCCATCGCTGCGTCGAGTCGGCTTCGAGGGATTGGGCGCGTTCGCGGACGCTGAGCAGGGCGATCGCCGACACCTGGGTGTAGTCGTCGAGGCATCGTGCGCTGCGGAACTGGTCGCAGGCCGCCACCAGCCGGGCTTCGAGATCGGCGTAGGTTTCCAGCATCGCCCGCATCTCGTCGTCGATGGTGGCGCGGCTGGCGGCATCGAGGTAGCCGTACAGCATGATGACCGGGTAGTCGTCGGCGTTGTTGCGGTCGAGTGCTTCGACGGCGGGCAACAGCGCGACGACCTCGGATCGGATCTGCTGGTACTGGGCGAGCACGTCGGGTGGACCGCGCGTAGCCGGTCCCACAACCCGAGCAAGTCGGACTCGAATGTGCTCATGTCCCAACCCCTTTCGGCGACGCATTCGAGCGTATCCACGTCGTCGCGGGATTGCTCACGCTTCGGCGTGTCGTCAGGAGGCTGCGCGGAGCCTCGAGCACCGGCAGTTCCAGCGCATCGACACCGTGTACATCCACAGCATGGACACCGTGTGCCGCGCTCTTGCCGAATACGAAGGCGTCTCAGCCGAGCACCACGAGCACTACATCGAGCCGGCCTGGCGCGAACGCGCCGATCTCGGCGACGACGGCCCCCACCTCGGCCGACTGCGCCGCCGCCGTCCCCACGGCCCAGTCCACGACTTCCTCGCCGAACACGTTGCCCCCGGCGAAGATTCTCCCCGCTGGACCGACCTGCAACGGCTGCGCCGGATCCTGGGCGTGCTGATTGCCGACAGCCCCGGACCGAACTACACGATCACCCGGCTACGCGGCGCACAAGCCGCGTTCTGGCTGCACGGCTGGTACCTGGAGCTACGCAACCTGCCGTGCGCGGTGGGTCCAGGGCTGACCACGATCCCGTTCACCGCTGAGTTGGCCGCTCGGATCCGGGCCGGGCTGGCGAGCTCGGTCCGCGCCGCAGCCTTGGCGGTCACCGTGTTCACCGGTGCACTACCCGGTGAGCTGACGGCCCTGCGTGGCGACCACATGGCCGCCGACGGCTCCTGGATCGCCAGCGGGCCACAAGGCCACCGCGTCTTCGTGGTGCCCACCCTCGCCCGGCCGTTATTGCTCGCCGCCCGCACATATCTCCAGCTCACCGACCCGCAGACGAAGGGGCTGCTCATCGACAGCACGGGCGCTTACGGTCGCACCGTGCGCGCTTCTTCGGCCGACGCCTGCAGAATCCTGCTGCCCGCCCGCCATTCGTACAACCTCACCTGGCTGGCCAACGCTTCCGCCTTCCGCCACTGGCCGCGGCTACGCCCCGACGACGCCGACCTGCGCTATGCGCTGGCACTCGAAGCGCACCCGAGCACCGTGCCACGCGATACCGGCCGCCCATCGGCCACCGACCAGGAGGTGCCGATCCTGCGGCGGCCGGGGAGAACTCGCACCACCCGCGCGCTCGGCCCAGTATCCGGTCGCGTATCGGGAGCCATCCTTCACCACCCAGTAACTGGCACCACTGACGATAAAGAGCACCGTTGCCATCGCGAGAGCTCCTCTGGCAGTCCCCGCATTCCGATCAACTGGCAAATATTTAGCAACCGATCTGTGGGCGCTCCATCCTATACACAGGTCGGTCCTCACCAGCAGGCCCAGGGTCGGCGACCAACGCCGAAGGGCGGCAGCCCCGGCAAGAAATTAGGAACAGCAACAACCGTTTTCGCGATGCCCTCGGAACTCCACCCAAGGGCATCGCCGTGCGGAGACTCCTTCAGCTGCGACCCGAACACACGTGACGTAATCGCGTCCGCCCGCCGCACTCAGCCGCTGGTCAGCAAATGAGGGCCACCGTCAGCGGAACCAACCGCTTGGCCCCACTCTGTGCGATCTATCGAGAATGGGGCTTGCGGTTTTCCCTGTCTGTCGGCCGGACGTGGTTCAGGTACATGCACCTCGATTCGGATGACATCGCGTCTGTTTGGGATACACCCCAGCACCGCAACCATGACCGGCCCGGAATGCGAAGATGTGTGACCCGGGGATGGAAGTGGCCCCGGGTCGGCGGCCCGGGGCGCGGAAACCGTTGTAGCTGTGACTACTTCCAGGCAGAGAAACTCGTCTCCGCTGCCTGGAGCCGGTTCAGCTGCGACCGGATTCAGCGGCGGTCGTGATGAGTGCGGCCGTGCGGACCGGCTGGCTGATGAACACGGTGTGTGAGCCGTCGATCTCCTCGATGTTGGAGCCCATCCGCTTTGCCATGAAGCGCTGCGCTTCGGGGTTGATGGCGTTGTCGTGCCGGGCGACCTGGTACCAGGACGGGATCTGCTTCCAACCGGCGCTGGTGGCCTGTTCGGTGAACGCGGCCGCCGCGAGTGGCCGTTGACTGGCGCCCATCACCTGTGCCAGGTGGACCGGGACATCCGCGCAGAAGGTCTCGCGGAATCGATCCGTGTCGATATACAGGTCTGGGCCGCCTGCTGCTCCCGGTGCGTCGTAAGTCGTCGGGCGTACGGTTTCTGCGAGCAATGACGGTGTGAAGGGTTGCTGGACCTCGGCGCAGCTTTCGCCGACGTCCAGGCTGAAGGCAGCCAGGTATACCAGGGCAGTGATATTGTCCAGGCCGGTCGACGCCTGCGTGATCACCGCGCCGCCATAGGAGTGGCCTACCAGCACAACTGGGCCGCCGATCCCCTCCACCACCGACCGCACCACGCCCGCATCGTGCCCGAGCCCTCGTAGTGGGTTCGGGGGTGCGATCACTGCGAACCCGGATGCCGACAGTTCCTGGATGACACCCGCGAACCCCGATGCGTCGGCGAATGCGCCGTGTACTAGTACCACCGTGGGTTTCGTCGGTTCGGACATGGCAAACCTCCTGTGTCGATGTGTTTCCATCTTCTACCGAGAGACGGGCACCTCGCACCGAATTCCACTGGTGCGGAGCCCATTTGGGTATTGCCTGGTGCTATTGGCAGGTCGCGATGGCGGCCTGTTCGATCAGAGTGGTGACGGCATCCGGGTTGGTCTGCATGATCAGGTGTGGACCGTCCACGTCGACAGTGTGCGCGCCTCCGCGACATGAAGATCCCCCCGGATGGTCGCCGGATCGCGCCCTACCTGACCGAATTCGCCGGTTCTTACGCGAGGTGGCCATCACCGCCTATATCGGTAGGGGCCATGCCTTTGCCCGCGGAATCGGGGAATTCGCACGCGCATACGCGAGACAAACCCGCGCCGACCGCGCCGACCTGGTCGCCGCCATCGCCAACGGCCAGGTCGATGCCGCGCCCGGCTGGTGACCCGACGCGGTCGGCTGCACAGACCGTCACCCGGACAATTCAACAGCCTGGATATGCGCGTGATGGCCCGGATATCGGGCCATGTAGTCCGGCCCACTACTGATCGACCACCGCCGGCGCCGCCTCGCCTGCGTGCAGGTAGGTGTAGATGGTTTCGCGGCTTATCCCGAACTTCCGGTCCGGGGCCGCTTCCTTCTCGCTGGCTGCGGCGCGCTGGCACAGCTGGCGGGGTGAGGGCGGGTTTGCGGCTAGTGTAGGCGCGCGGGTCTTGGACCTCCCGCTGGCCGGGGGAGAGTCAAACGACTTGCCCAGGGCTTGGACTCTCCCGCACCTGGACGGCGAATGATGATGATCGGTCCAAGTGAGAACCACCAGCACAGGGAAGGTTCATCATGACCACCCAGTCGAAGAAAACGATCTTCATTACTGGCGCGTCATCCGGTCTTGGTAACGCCACGACGAAACTGTTCGCTTCGCGGGGATGGCGTGTGTTGGCCACCATGCGGCGACCCGAAGCGAAAACCGATATGGCTGGCCTGACCGGCGTCGAACTGCTCCCGCTCGATGTGACCGATCCGGCGCAGATCACCTCCGCCGTGGCCCGGGCGACCGCTGCCGGCCCCGTGGATGTGGTCTTCAACAATGCCGGCTACGGGATCTCCGGTCCGCTCGAAGGGTTGTCCGACGCGCAGATCGAACGAAGCATCCAGACCAATCTGCTGGGTCCCATCCGGGTCACCAAAGCCTTCATCCCTCACTTCCGGCAGAACAGCGGAGGGCTGTTCATCAACACAACGTCGATCGGCGGCCTGATCACGGTGCCGCTCAACGCGATGTACCACGCCACGAAGTGGGGCCTGGAGGGCTGGAGTGAGTGCATGGCATTCGAGCTCAGCCAGGTTGGCATCGGGATGAAGATTGTCGAGCCCGGCGGAATGAAGACCGACTTCTTCTCCCGCTCCCTCGATGTCGGAAACCACCCCGCCTACCGCGATCTGCTGGACCGGGTGATGGGCGCGATCACCGACGAACACCAGATGCAGCAGTACTCCGAACCCGAACAGATCGCCGAAGTGGTGTACCAGGCCGCCACCGACGGCACCGATCAGCTGCGCTACCTCGCCGGGGCCGACGCCAAAGCCACCTACGAAACTCGACTCCGCCTCGGCGAAGAACAGTTCCGCAAAGCCACTGCCCAGCAGTTTTTCGGCACCACATGACATGCTGCCACCCTGGTCGTGAACTGCACGGTTCATCGCCCGGCGGTACCGAGAGAGTCGACACCGGCAGATGACGTGGTCCCCGTGGGGGAGCTCCCCGCATTCCACGTCTTCCGACCTTGCACGTAGTCGGCATTGCGGACCGCAATGGTGCAGGAAACAACGAAGTTCTCGTAAGACCTGGTCAGTGTGGGTAGTCCGGCCTCGGTGGGCCAGCGCAGGCCCCCAAGACCCGCTCGAACAGTAGTTCGGCGTCGTCACCTTTCGGATTGAGGGTTTGTTCGCTCGACACGACCGTGTCGTAGGCCTGGATGTCGCGGTCGAATTCGGTTGCCATCTCGTGTGATCGGTCCCGCGACTACGCGGACGTGGCGCCTTTCGATACGACGCCGTCAGCTTCGAACACCAAGCCTGCCGTTGCTGCGGATGCGCATGGTTCGGGCGCGCAGGAGGAGGGAGTGATGATGCTCGAGCGCAGGTTGTCGCTGCCGCAGCCGCGGTGGCGTAGTCCGCTGCGAGGTCCGTGGTTGACCTCGGTGTTCGGTTGCGTGCTGCTGGTCTGCCTACCGATAGTCGCCGTCACCGGCTTGCTGTCCTACAGCGCCTACGGACCGCAGTTCGGCCAGGCGATCCCGGCCGATGTCGGGTGGCTCGAGCTGCCCAGCTTCGACTGGCCCAGTCGTCCATCGTGGCTGTATCGGCTCACCCAGGGACTGCATGTCGGGTTGGGGCTCGCGCTCGTGCCGGTGGTGGCGGCCAAGCTGTGGTCGGTGATACCGCGGTTGTTCGCCTGGCCACCGGTCCGGTCGCTGGCCAACGCGGTCGAGCGGATCTCGCTGGTGATGTTGGTCGGCGGCGTGCTGTTCGAGATAGCCACCGGCGTCCTGAACATCCAATACGACTACATCTTCGGGTTCTCCTTCTACACCGCCCACTATTTCGGCGCGTGGGTGTTCATCGCCGGATTCGTCGCGCACGTGGCCATCAAACTGCCACGCATGATCACCGCGCTGCGCTCCCGGTCGATGCGGACGGTGCTGCGCACGTCCCGCGCCGACACCAGGCCCGAACCGCGCGATGCCGACGGCTTGGTGGCCACCGATCCCACGGAGCCGACCATAAGCCGCCGCGGCGCGTTGGCGTTGGTCGGCGCTGGTGTGGCGTTCGTCGTCGTCCTCACCGCGGGCCAGACCGTCGGCGGCTTCACCCGCCGCGCGGCGTTCCTGCTGCCACGCGGCCGCACCGAGACCAGCCCCGCCGACTTTCAGATCAACCGCACGGCCGCCGCGGCGCGGATCATGACCACCGATGTCGGCGACGCCTGGACACTGACCTTGATGGGCGGGCAGGCTCCGGTGCGCATGGACCGCGCGACCTTGCTGGCGATGACCCAACACAGCGCGCAACTACCCATCGCCTGCGTCGAGGGATGGTCCACCACGCAAACCTGGACCGGGGTGCGGCTGGCCGACCTGGCCCGCCACGCCGGCGTGGAACAGCCTGTTTCGGCGATGGTGACCTCGATCGAACGCGGGGGGCCGTTCGGTCAGGCGAGGTTGCAGGCCAACCAGGTGCTCAACCCCGATGCGTTGTTGGCACTGCGCGTCAACGGCACGGACCTCTCACTCGACCACGGCTATCCGGCCCGGATCATCGTGCCCGCCCTGCCAGGCGTGCACAACACGAAGTGGGTCTCCTCGATCGAGTTCCGGAAGGCATGAGCTGGCCATGGAAAGGTTGAGCTGCTGGTGGAAGCACATCTACGGTGACAGCCCGTGGCATCTGCTGGTGGTCTTGGCATCATTCGCGCTGGCGGGCTACATCATCTGGGTCCTCGGGTTCGACACGCTGTGGAACCACGATGTCTGGTGGCAGGCGATCGGAGTGTGGTTCGCCGCGGCCATCATCACGCACGACCTGATACTGTTTCCCGCTTACGCTCTGGCCGACCGAATCCTTGCCTCAGTAACCGGCCTGATCCGGCTACGTGTGTCACCGTTGAACTACATCCGAGTGCCGCTGTTGGCAATTGGGCTGTCGTTCCTGCTGTTCTTCCCCGGCATTATCAGGCAGGGCGCGGTCACGTATCACATGGCAACCGGTGCAACCCAGCAGCCGTTTCTGGCCCGTTGGCTGCTGCTCTGCGCGAGCCTGCTCATTACCAGCGCCCTCGTCTACACGGTCCAGTGCCTGCGTACCCACCGACGACCCACGCCTCGGGTCGCGTCATCACCCGACGACGCCACACCGACCGATCCCGACCCGGCCCCATAACAGCGACCGAATCCACCGCTGCCGTCGTGCGGCACCGCACTCGCCACCTCCGCGGAAGTGAGCGATCGTTTCCCGAACACGAAGGTCCGGTTACATCGGCGTGGTGGCGGTCCTGGTCGAGGTGGAGATACCTACGATGGTCTGCGGTCACCCCCGGTCCTGCGGTGACCATCTGTGGAATCCACAACCCCGCCCGGTCCATCCCTCCCGGAGGCCGGGCGGGTCCATGACCGGGATGCGGTTGAGGCCGTGTCTCACATGGTCGATGTCGCGAGTTTCTTGTAGCAGGTTGCTGACGAGCGGCTGAGCACGGCGGGCGGGTCCGGTCAGGGGTGTTCGGGTCGCAGCTGGGGGAACCTCCGCCAGATCTTGTCGATCTGGCGGCGGATGTGGCTCAGTTCCGCGGTCAACGCGTCATGGCTGCCCGCTGCCGCTGCGGCGCGCCGACGGGCCACGATCTGTGCGTGTTTTTCCAGTTCCGCGAGAAATATCCGGGCCTGTGCTGTTTCGGGATCCTCGCTCATCGGCGGGCCGGGCAGTCAGCGGCTGGTGGCCAGTGCCCGCTCGGCGATGCGCTCCACCAGCAGTGGCACGAAGTCGCGGACCGGGCGGCCGACGAAACGCCGATGCGCCTCGCCGACGGCGGTTTTGACCGCTTCGCCGGTGAGTTGGGGATACTTGCCGCCCAGACGGGCAACAAGCTCACCGATCTGCCCGTCCTCATCACCGACCTTCATAGCACAAGAGCATGATTCCCCCGTCCTCGTCGTCAACGGGAGACGGGATCAGGGAAGTATCTCAGCTTCAGCAGCCACGCAACCAATCGAATCCCAATGGCCGAGGTCATGTGCCGCTGCGCGGGGCCTGGTAGTCGATTCGGAACACTGGGTAGCGTCTCGAAATTCGGGCAAGGTCCTCGGCCGAGGGTTCAGTGCTGACGCCGAAGTAGCGCCGCGCCTCACTCGCCTTGCTCCACGAGCGTGCCTTGCGGCCGGCGCGGGTGAGGTAGGCGCGAATTACTTGCGGCCGTTCGGTGGCCGGGATTTCGGTGAGAGTGGCGCTACGGCGTTCACGACGCCCAACTACCACATGTCCGGCCGCTGCGCGGGTGTTGCGTACCCACTCGGATTCTCCGGCCAGCGATACCAGGTAGTGCCGTCCGCCGTATTCGATACGAACCAGGTTGGTGCGCCGGATGATTCCGGAACGCCGTCCCGGAACCTCCAGAACGACAGCATATTCCGTACTCATGCCCACCGAGGTGAGTGCCGCGGCAATGGGTTGCAGCCGCCGATACAACCATGGCGGAGGTCGGTAGCCGGTGGAACCGGTGTAGTCCACCGGGCCGATCACCCCAGCCAAGTGGCGGGTATCGCGACGTTCGTAGTCGGCGCACATCGTTCTGCTCTCCGCTCGACGAGAGGGTGGCGGGTTCGCGGTCGGTGCGGATTCCTCGGAATGAGGGTGACGCAGGAGCCCGTCGTCGACGACCTCGCGGTACGTGTGCCCTCGGCGTCGGCCGCGTCGCGGAGTCAGACGGCGATCGCGACCTGCTTCCGGCCGTGGGAGGAGCGCAGCAGGGCGGTGATGTGAGTCAGCAGGTCGTGGGCTGAGATCGGGATCAGCAGGCATTCCCACGCGCCGCCGGCCAGGACCGGTTCAATGGCTCCCGTGGCGATGTCGCTGCTCAGGACCAGGATCGGGGCGCCGGTGCGCGCTCGCAGCGCACGACACAGCTGAGCGGGGTGCATATCGGTCCGGTGACGGGCCGACCAGGACCAGATCCGGTGTCAGCTTTGCTTGGGTGCTCAGCGCCCGCTGACCGGTTGCCGTCGAAATGGCCTGATAACCCGCCGTGGCCAGCACGAGTACCAGTATCTCGGCTGTGGCCGGATTGCTCTCGACCACCAGGATCGTCGCCGGCGGGGGTGGGTGCTCATCTGGTCGAGGGCGCGGACGGCTGATCCTGGTAGCCGATGTCGGGAAGCTGTTCATTGGTGGTCCTCCGCTCGACGGGATCCCCACCCCTTTCGGATGTGACCGTCTCGCGAAATCAACGAAGCTGTTCAGCCCCCGCCTCGAACCGTGTCCTGCGCGTCGACGTAACCCGAACGTATCCCCACCCGATCCCCAGGGCCAGAATTCCGTGACGGATGTGGCGGAACTTCACATTTGCTGGGGTTTTCGTCTCCGTGCCGCCAACGATTTACCCACCGGACATCACTGATTCTCGCGATGGTTACTTGCGGTGGTGTAGTCCCATCCGGGGTAACTCGCTCGGAGACCGGATCTCCGTCGGGGTGCAGACCCCGGGAATTGGCTCGTACGTAGCCTGCCGTTGACCTTGAATGCCTACCATGGCGCAGGTCGGCCCCCCTCTGCGGTGGCACAGACCCCTCGGCATTGCCCTTGGGCCTTCGTGGCATTCCTCGCGCGCGGTCGACCTCGGCGTACACCGCCGCCGCGAGCTGAGAATCCAGCTCGCCCCGGTGAGACCGGGCGTCGGGCAGAGATTCGGAGGTGCGCCATGACAGCAACCCCACGCGAACAACGCGGTGACAGGCTCGCTCGCCGGGCGGGAAAGCGGCATGCGACCCCACCCACCATCACCAGCGGTTCCGATGACGATGTGCCAGTGGTGCGTTGGCCGGAGCCGAGTCGGCTCGAATCGTGGTGGCATGCCGTCATGCATCACGCCGCCGAGCCGCCCACACCCACATGACCAGAACTGGCTCGATCGGCACGCAACGGTAGTTCCCAGCACGGACCCTACGACGAATTCCACCAGGGTGCGGGATTTCGGAGCATCACGGTAATGCGACCGTTCGGTACCCGGTACGCCGACGAATGGAAGTACGACGGAATCGGCTGCCTGGCATGGATTTCCGAAGGCGTGTGCAACATGATCAGCCGTAACGGCAACCCCCTCAACGCGGCCTTCCCCGAGATCTCCCACGCCTTGGTGTCGCTGGCGGCGGGGCGGGAGATGACCCTCGACGGTGAGCTCGTGGCATCTGACCGCGGCGGGGTGCCACGGTTCTCCCGTATCGGACGCCGCCTGGGCGTGAGCAGACCGAGCCAGTCGCTGATCTACGCCGCTGCCGGCCTGCCTGTACGTGTTCGACCTGCTCGGCTTCGGCGGCCGTGACCTGCGCACGCTGACCTATCTCGAACGCCGCGAGCACCTAGACCGCCTCGGCTTGCCCCATGGCCCGGTCCTGCTATCACCGTCCTACCGCGATATCCCGGTCTCGCGGATGCTGGCCGTCGCCGCCGAGCACAACATCGAGGGCGTGATCGGCAAGACAGGTATCTGTACATCAGCGGCGATGCCGCGCAACAGCCTTTTCCGAACGGCTGTCGGCCTGGGGCGTCCCCAAACTGACACGCCGCCATTCGAATCACCGACGCGGGCTGAGCGCGGTCCGGGCGACACGCCGCCATCAGGTTTCGGCCTTGTGCGGCCCGTCGCTTCCGCCGTCCGGTTCGAGCAGTTGCTTTTTGATCTCTGTCTTGAGCACCTTGCCGATCTTGGAGCGCGGTAGGTCCTTCCAGATTTCGACCTGCTTGGGTGTTTTCACGCTGCCGATGCGCGCTTTGACGAAGGTCGTCAGTTCGGCCGTATCCACGCAGGTGCCCGGTCGGAGCTCGAGTACGGCGGTCAATCGCTCGCCCCACTTTTCATCCGGTAGCCCGATTACCGCGCAGTCGGCCACGGCCGGGTGTGCCATGAGTGTCTGCTCGACTTCGGTCGAATACACATTGAACCCGCCGGTGATCACCATGTCCTTGGCGCGATCGACGATGAACAGGTATCCGTCCTCATCGAGATAACCGATATCGCCTGTGTGATGCCAGCCCAGCGCCGACGCTTCCTGCGTGGCTGCTTCGTTGTTGTAGTAGCCGCGCATGACCAGTGAGCCACGTACGACGATCTCGCCGCGGTCGCCGCGAGGAACCAGCCGCCCGTCTTCGCCCATGATGGCGACTGTCACCAGCGGTGCAGGCCGTCCGGCCGAAGACAGACGGTCGCGGGCGATCGACCCGTCGTCGGCGAAGTGGTCCGACGGTGACATCGTGGAGATCATCATCGGCGCTTCGGTCTGTCCGAACAGCTGGGCCATCACCGGCCCGATCCGCGTCAATGCCTCTTCCAGCCGCGACGAAGACATCGGCGCGGCCCCATACCAGAAGCATTGCAGCGACGACAGGTCTCGGCCATCCAGTGACGGATGGTCCAAAACCATGTAGATCAGCGTCGGCGGGAGGAAGGTGTGGGTGATGCGGTGGGTTTCGACGTTGTCGAGGAACTCTGCGATGTCGGGCCTGCGCATGATGACGATCGATCCGCCACGACACAGAATCGGGAAGCAGAGCACCCCGGCGGCGTGGGTGAGCGGAGCCAGGGCCAGATAGCTCGGCCGCTCCCCGCCTGCCGGCCAGGGGTAGCTCATCAGGGTGATCGCCGTCATCGTCTCGATATTGGTGCCGGTGAGCATCACTCCCTTGGGGTGTCCGGTCGTTCCGCCGGTGCCGGCGATCATCGCGAGATCGTCGGGTGCGTGGCGGTCGACCGGATCCCCACCCGCGGCGAGGAACTCTTGCCAGCCGAGGGCCCACTCCACCTCGCCGTCGATGCACACCAGTGTGCGCAGGTGCGGCAGCGCGGCGCGGATCGATTCGACCAGCGGCGCGAACGCCGCCTGGAACAGCAGCAGCGAACACTCGAACAGGTCGAGAAGTGCGCGGTTTTCCGCTGCCGCGTTGCGTGGATTGATGGGGCACCAGACAGCTCCGGCGCGGCTGATTCCGAAGACACAGGTGAACGCGGTCGGATCGTTGGCCGACAAGATCGCGACCTTGTCGCCCGCTGCGATGCCGTGTGCGGCCAGGGCCGAGGCGATCCGGCCACTGAGCTGCTGAACCTGCGCGTAGGTCCTTACTTCGCCGTCACAGACCAGACAGGGGGCGCCGGGGTCCAGCGACGCCCCCTTGTCGAGGTAGTCGATGAGCCGCATCTAGTTGCCTTGGAAGGTCAGGACCGGCTCGGCCACCAGGCCGAACGCGCGCAGCTGGCCCAGTAGCTGGCGGTGTCCGAACGCCTTGCAGCCGGACGCGAAACCGGATTTGTTCGGCGGCTGCTGCAGCAACCAGGATGCCGCGAAGGCTTGCAGCAGGCCGGTCTGCTTGTAGTTCTGGTTGCCGTGGATCACGCAGTGCGCGCGTCCCAGAGGCCCGGAGGCGTGCACCGAGTCCAGTGACTTGTTCAATCGCGGGTTCTCCCGCGGCGGCATCTCGTTCATTATTTGCGCGGCGGTGGCGGTGAGCGCCTCGTTGCGGGCCTCGGGGCTCATGTCCTTGGTCGCTTCGAGCGCTTGCGCCACGATCTGGGGTACGCCGTGCATCAATGCCGCGTTGAAGACACCGCCCTGGGCCTTGCAGTTCGCGACCCGCGGGTCACGCTTGTACCACACCGGGTGCGAGGTGCCGCCCCACGGTAGTGACATCGCGAGTTCATGCTGGCCGGGGACGACCAGCGGCACCAGGCCCTGCGCCGGGTCGAACTCGACATAGGTGTTCTGCTGCAGGTAGTGCGCCCGGGAGGTCGCGGCGTTGACCAGGATGGTGCGGGTCGAGGCGATCGTCGGGGAACCGCCCCAGAACACCGCGATGTCCAGGGTGTCCAGACCCGGTTTCTCCAGGCACAGCTCGGCGGCGATCTCGCCGGTGGTGTACATCTGGGCCAGGCCCGGCGACAGCAGCAGGCCCGCTGCGGCGAACTCGGCGCCATAGGTCTCGTCGCAGGTCATCAGCCAGTCCTGCTCGCCGGTGGTGTCGAGGTAGTGCGCTCCGGCCGCGAGGCAGGCTTCCACCACCGCCGGACCGTAGGTGCTGAACGGCCCCACGGTGTTGCATACGACCGACGCGCCGCGGAACAGCTCGGTCAGCGAAGCCACATCGTGGGACACCTCGGCGATCTCGTAGTCGGCGGTTTCGATGCCGGGCACGTTCGATTCCATCGAGGCTTTGATCTTGGCGCTGTTGCGCCCGGCGGCGAGAAACGGAATGCCGAACTCGCGCAGGTACTCACAGACCAGCCGGCCGGTGTAGCCGGAGGCGCCATAGACGACGACGGGTTTGGTGGTCATGGTTATCTCTTCCTTCTTCTCTGTTCGCTTCTCTGTTCGGGTCGGCGTCACATACCCATGCCACCGTCGACCGGAAGACCGGCGCCGTTGACGAAGGCAGATTTGTCGGAGGCGAGGAAGACCACCGCGTCCGCGATGTCCTCGGGGGAGGCCAGTCGCCCGGACGGGGTGAGCCCGACCACGGCGTTGACCGCCTCTTCTGGCGAGGGGAACAGCCCGATTCGTGCGACGTCTGCGGCGAGGCCGGCGCCCATCCGGTTGGGCACCAGGCCGGGGTAGACGCAGTTGACGCGGACGCCGTAACCGAGCTTGCCGCTCTCCATCGACGCGACCCGGGTCAGTCGGTCGATGGCGGACTTGGTGGCCGAGTAGATCGAGATCGCCGGGAACGCGATGGTCGCGGCAACCGAGGCGATGTTGATGATGGTTCCGCCGTTGCCGACCGCGCCGCCGGGGCGCATGGTGCGGAAGGCGTGCTTGATACCGAGCGCGGTGCCCAGGACGTTGATGTCGAGCATCTTTCGTGCCTGGTCGGGGTCGAGGTCGACGAGCAGGCTGGTGATCTCCACGCCGGCGTTGTTGACGAGGATGTCCAGGCCGCCGTGCGTTGCGACAGCTGAGGCCATCGCCGCGGACCAGGACGCGTCGTCGGTGACATCGAGGTGCACGAAGCTGTGGCCCTCACCGAGCGTCTCGGCGAGCTTGGCGCCGAGGTCGTCCTGGATGTCGGCGATGACGACTTTCGCGCCGGCGCCGGCGAGCGCGCGGGCCATCGCTTCGCCGAGTCCTTGTGCGCCGCCGGTGACGAGGGCGGTGCGTCCGTTCAGGTCCATGGGGGTCATTCGCGCTCCTTTGCTGGGGTGATGCCGCTCACACCATGCCCGTTCTTATGACACATGTCAAGACTTTCTATGTCGACTGTCAAGACTCTTTTGTCCGTTCGTCAAGAACCCGGGTAGGATCGGTCGGTACCGCTGGACTGAAGAGGACTGTGCGCATGCCGCGAGCCAATCCGATCGACAAGCACGACGTGCGCCGTCGCGCACTGGCAGAGTCGGCGCTTCGCACACTCGGCGAGCTCGGCTACGCCAAGTCCTCGCTACGGGAAATCGCGAACAACTCCGAGTTCTCCCACGGGGTTGTGCACTACTACTTCAGCGACAAGCTTCAGCTGATCGTCTACTGCGTGAAGTACTACAAGCAGAAGTGTGTGACCCGCTACGACCGCGTGGTCGCCGATGCCACTTCCCCGGAGGGGCTGCTGGTCGCCTTCACCGACAAGCTGCGCGAGACCATCGTCGAAGAGGCCCCGATGCACCGGCTCTGGTACGACCTGCGGTCCCAGAGCATGTTCGAGGAGAGCCTGCGCGAAGCAGTCGGCCAGATCGATCGCGCCCTCGAGGAGATGACCTGGCGCGTGGTGACCCGATACGCCCAGTTGTGCGGGGTCGAGCCGTCACTGACCCCGAACACGGCGTACGGCATGCTCGATGGGTTGTTCCAGCAAGCTCTTCTCGGTTACCTGTCGCAGGACGAAGAATCGCTCGACGTGCTCAGCGCGCAGGTGCACCAGCTCATGCCACTCATACTTCACCCGGCTCCCGCGTCCGTGTCGCACATTCAGTGACCTCGAACGTCGCAGTGGGCGAGGGATTGCTTCGGGGTGAGAACGCCCGGTCGAAGAAGACGCCGTAGACGCCGTCGGGGAGTTTGCCGTCCACATCAGCCTGGTCGGCACCGCCTGAGGGTGCGACAACACCGCCATCTACGCTGCGAGCCACACCTTTCGGCGCACGTCGGAACGTGGTGCTGGGGGTACCCCAGATGCACAGGCCCACCCCACAGCACTTCGGCGAGGGTGTCGACGTCTGGCCCGCTGATGACGGCGGCGACCGCCTCGCGTATCTCGGCGAAGGCCGCCGTCAACGGCGTCGGGGTGTCCGCGGCACCGAATCGTAGTCGCGTGGCGCAGGTGGACATCGTGTCGTACAGGGCCTGGTTTTCGGTGGCGAAGTTGTTGAACGCGTGAGCAAGCTCGCCCCACGAACTGATCGTAGCGATGATACCAATACTAGCGGTGCTATTGATTCCGGCCGCTTCGAGGGTTAGCGTTGCTAGCGCCAACTACTCGAGGAGGTACGACATGGACGGCACACCCGCACAGCAGCTCGCCGAGACCTACCTCGCGATGCTCAACACGCATGATCCGGATCTGGTGGACCGGTTCGTAGCCGAGGACTACGTCAATCACAACCCCTTCGTCGCCGACGGGCGCGAGGCGAACCGCCAGTTCTGGACCGCGTTCTTCACCGCGCTACCCGATCTCAGCGCGACCATGGAGGACCTGGTGATCTCCGGGGACCGCGTGGTGGGCCGCTTCGTCTACCGCGGGACCCACACCGGGGAATTCCTGGGCATCCCCGCCAGCGGCAATTCGGTGGAGATGCGATCCATCGATATCTGGCGCGTCGCGGACGCCATGTTCGTCGAGCATTGGGACGAACTGAACCTGATGCAGCTGTTCCAGCAGATGGGCGCGTTGCCGCCCCTGGGTGCCGGATCGGAGGGGCAGCCGTGATACACCTCGCTCATCTCGCCGCCATCATCGCGGTGCTGAGCACCGCGGTGATCTACGGCACTGACGTGTTCTGCGCGCTCGTCCAACGACCTGCACTGGCCCGCGTTGACGACGACGCGCTCACCGCGGTCATGGGCAATGTGCATCGCTTCGGCGACCAGCGCCTTCCCGTCCCCGGGATCCTGGGCATCATCGGCGCCGCCGCCGCATCCGTACTCGCCGCACTGGCCGGCCGGCCTATCGCCTCGGCCACCGCCGGGGCCGCGCTGGCACTGCTGGCGGTCTGGCTACTGCTCTACCTGCGCATCAGCGCGCCGATCAACCGCGCACTCACCGCAGCCGCCGACAACCACCAGACACCGGCCAACGCGCGCGCACTGCAGCGAGGCTGGGACCGCATCATCGTCCCGAGGGCCATCCTGCAGGGGCTGGCCACCGCCGCGCTGTGCGTGAGCCTCATCAGCTGACCGGCCTCCCAGTTCCCACCGTCGACAACCCATCACCGAGAGGCATCGCAATCATGTATCAACTCAGGATCTACACCCTGCGGACCGCCGAAGCACTCGAGCAGTACGCGACCGTGCACTGGCCCCGCCACATCCCCAGCCTGCGCGATTTCGGGGTTACCACCCACGGGATCTGGACCCAACACGATGCCGACGCACACCGACTACTGGCCCTGATCTCCTACCCGGAAGGAGCAGACCCCACTGAGGTGGCCACCGCCTACATGGCCAGTCCGGGTTTCGCAGCCGACATGGAAGGCTTCGACGTCGATGACATCATCACCGTCGAGGACCTGCTGCTGGACCCGGCCGCCGCATCACCGCTATCCTGACTCGGCCTAATTGTTGCCGCCCTCGGAAAGCCGTTGGCTGGCAAGGCGTTCGCTGAGTTCGGGCGTAGCTCCCACAGGCAGCAGCGTGCCGGCGATGAGTGGTTCGACGCCGAGCAGACTCTATGCTTTGCCAGCCTGCACTCGTTCAAATCCTAGATCGGCCGCGTCGCACACCAATCGAGCCCCGGACCGCGTGCGTCGGTTCGGGGCTCGTTCGGGGTAATCGCCCACACTGATCGCATCAGCATGTTTGACGCGGGCACCGTACCAAGATCAGAGCTGTAGCTGCTACACGAGATTGCCTGCGTAGCGGCCGTTCTGGGTCATGTTGCATTGGATTGCGCGGCCTTGCGGCCAGTATGAGGAAGCAGGGGGAAGGACCAGTCGCGAGGAGAACTGTCCGGTCCGGCCTATACGGACGGACCCAGCTACCATTCAGCCTTGTAATCGCGTATGGCTGTCCTGCTCGGCGCCCCGGTATCCACCGGGTCACCGCGTGGTCAGCTCTGGGCCGCGAACTCGTCAGCGTCCGCGCGGGCGATGGCAGCCTCGGTGATGAGGTAGTCGGCCTGGTCGAGTGCGTAGAGCGCGAAATCGACCGCGACCGAGGCGTCCTTCTCGGCGTGCTCGGCGTAGCGCTCGGCGCTCCGACGGTCATGTTCGGCTCGGTGCTCTGCGACCTTGGTGCGGACGGTGGCGAAGTGGCCGTCGACTGCGGTGCGCAGCTCCTGCCCCTTCATCTTGACATCCGACTGTTTCTGCGCGGCCGCCTGCTCGAACCTGGCACGGTCGGACTCCATGGAGGTTCTCATCGCTTCCCGCTGTTGCTGCAGCTTTTGCCGGGTTGCGTCCAATAGCGTGGTGTAGCAGCAGCATTGGATGCTGAGCTTGTCGCAATCCCCGGACAGCAGGGTGGCCACCGCGTGATCCTTCAGA
>NZ_JBIWMX010000068.1:0-17286 GCF_044766925.1 Nocardia sp. NPDC101769
ACGCTGCTGCCCACACAAGGCCGGGACGCTGGCCAAGGCCATCCACGTCCTACAAGACCACGAGCTTCAGGCCGAACGAGGATGAAAAAGGCTCAGTGCCACGACACCCCTCCGGTTTCCTGGTCAGTTCCACGACCTTGAAACCGGACTGCATTACAACCTGAACCGTATCTACGATCCCGCTACAGGACGCTTCCTCACCCAAGATCCTCTCGGTCTGGCACCGGCGCCCAACCCCGGTGCGTATCCACACAATCCGACAGTTTGGACGGACCCGTTAGGGCTCGTCCCGGAGGGCTGTAACCAGAACGGTGATGACAAGCTCACCGGCAGCGGTCCCAAGCCAGGAGTCATCGAAGCGAGTGATCGGGTGAAATCCTTGGCCGCACTGAACAACTACCACCCTCCCCATGGCATGGAATTCGTATTCGACCCAGACAACGGATGGTTTGCGGTCGGCGACGTAGCAAAGTACGCCAGAGCAATGCATGGAAGCCCACATGAGCAGCTTGCCATTAGCATAGGTGCGGATCCCGGCAGAGTAGTCGGTGGCCTGTTCTGGAACAGCGCCGAGAAAGGAATGAGCACCAATGAGATGAGTGGGCACTTCTGGCAGAACTGGACCGATGATATCCGCCAGCAATTCCTGGATACGATGAGAGGTTACGGTTTCAATGTCGAGCACCATGCAGGGATGTGACACGCAGGGCGCGTGGTTTCCAGTCGTACGGTACCGATCCGGACTGTGGCTAGGAGTCGTCGGCACCGTGCTGTACGTCGGGACAGATCGCGAGCCGACCAAGCCAATCAACCTCGCAAACCCCGTCGGGCTACTGCCGCTATTGGAGCTGGATCCGGATCAGGTCATGTTGACGGTTGATCAGAAGGAACGCGAGCGTGGTTGGACACCCGGAATTATTTCCACCCTCATCTTACCGGCAGATTTGTTGCGAACTGCGGTCTCGATGCGGAGCGAGTATTGGACAGACCTTGCGCTCGGCTGGATTGCATCATTGCGTAGCATCGAACAAGCCTCGGAAACATTAACCGGGCTCGCGACTGCGAGCTGGGCAAGTCAAAATATCCGGCACCGCGCCCAAAAGCTGCTGAACCGGCGGTAGTCCATGCGGATGCTAGATTGAGCATCCTCGACCGGAATCGGCATCGGCAGATTGGCAAATTTCGCTGAACAATACTAATGCTGATGCGCAAAAGGATGTGCTCGATGGGGAAATTTGTTCCGGTCGGTGAGAATTTAGCTGGTTTGAGTGGGTTGCGAATCTGTTCGCTATTCGTCCTCGCATATTCGCAAGACAGTCTGGGGAGATACTTCTGGATGTGAACGCGGCGGGTGGGAATCGCTGTGGCAGTTAGCGTTCGTTACGCTGCAGCTTGTCGGTGAATGGGAGAGCTATCGTGACGAGGCGATCGGATTTGAGGCGAGGCTTCGGAAGTTCCTGCGCATTCCACGCCCCTCGACGCCGACGATCTCGGCTTCCGCCCGGTCGGCTAATGGGCCGACACTGTGCTTGAGGCTGCCCTGTCCAACCGTGAGATCCTTGGAACCCTGCTCGGGAACGTACCTGCCCGAGCCGAAGGGTGATGACCGCGTGTGGGTGGGCGCACCATTGCGAGTACACCGCTGCTGCGATCGGCCGATGTTCGCGATCTCCAACACGATCGCCTACAGCGGCGACCTCATGGTGTTCGGGACACCTACTCGCGCCGAATTCCCGGGCAAGAACACCTGGTTCGACATCCAGTCCGCGGTGGCGGATGGGAACTGGGTGCACGGCCGAGGGGGAGCAACTTCGGGAGCCGCTGGACTGGCTGGTCAGCGGAATGCGTGTGCCCGCCGGGCGATATTCGGGTGATCCGCCCGTTTCGTGAGGTCGTGCACGGCGTCAGATTCGCTGCGCACGTGATCGACGCGGTTCGGTGTGACGCAGCAAGCAGAAGCAACCACATTGCTTCGCGCCATATCCATCATGTGCTTGAGGGGTGCCACCCAATCGCTGCCGATCAGCAGCAGAGGTCCGCTCCCACCACAACCTATCGGGCTGGGTGTCTTGGTCCGGTGCCTGCCGGGGTCTCTGTCAGCGGGCTCCAGCCGATACCGCCCCGGCTTGCTGCGTCCGCCATCCGGTCGTAGGCGTCCAGGACGAGGCGGCGGGTGCGGTATTCGCTGAAGTCTCGTTCCTCGTTCTTGCGGACGACGAAGAAGGAGTCGAGGACATGTTCGGATTCTGCACGGGTGAGGCCGTAGACGTGGAGGAAGGCTGCGTCGAGGTCGGCCCGGAGGAGTGCGCGGCGTTCGGCATTCCAACGGAACGGTGCACCATGATCGCGTAGTTGAATCGCGTACGGCTTCAAACGCCAGGAGGTGTACGAAAGTTCAAGGATGTAAGGGCGAATCCATTGGGAGAGCGTGAATTGCGGTTGCCACGCTGCTGACTGCTCGAGGGTAGATGGCGTAGGACAAGCAAGTTGCTTTACCGTGAAGTATTTCATGGCGGCACCACTAATCTTTTGTCGAGCGACATAGTCAAATGCCATACTCGACCAAACGGCATGCAGCAGTGGGCCGGATGTGTGGTCTCGCGGAAACGCCAGTAGAAACTTGTCCCCTACTGCGCTAAGAGGCAGCACTGACGGCACGAAGGTGCGCGAGTCGCTGGCTCGGGCGATATCACGCCAGCCGAGCAGCCACCCTCGATCCCACTTATCTTCTAGATCGTCAGTTACTTCGGAGCGATTGACCCAGTATCGGGCCAGCGGTTCGGCGTTGGGGTCGTCGTGCTGGAACTCTGTCAATCTAGGGAGCGTCCCTTTGTTGAGTTGCGCTTGTGTCGCACCGGCATAGGTGGAGAAGCGATGGTCGAAGTGGCTGAGCATCTTGGCCTCGTAGAGCGGCACGCACTCTGTTCGATCGCGTTCGTATGACCAGCCGTTGAAGTATGTGTCTTGGAGGTCGCTGGGCTGATGAAAGAGCTCAGAATCATTGGCCATATCGAATAGGCGGTAAAAGCGGGAGGCGAGCCCCCATGGATCGCCGTCTGGGCCCTCGTCGCGAACAAGAACTGGATGTCGCCGATAAATTCCGAGCGTGATGTCGGCGTCGATGCGGCTCCGGAACATGGGTAGGGTGCCCGTGTTGGGATTTATCAGAAGAACCTCGCCTGATGTCAGCTCAAACCTCTGCAACGGCACATCGTTAATGTGGCGTACGACGAATGCGAATCTGGCGCGTGATACCCTGCGCCTCGCACCTGCAATTGCAGTAACTGCGAACCTTGGTCGATTATTTACATCTTGGAAGATTTTCGCTTCGTTCTCGAAGTCATAAAAGGCTATCAGCCGATTGGCCTGCAGTGTATCGGAGAAGAATGGTGCTGTGGTTTTATCGGTGGCGAGCCCGGTCGGCGTGATGAATCCCGCTGTTCCGGTCGGTCCAGAAATGGTTCGCATCGTTTCAGCGAAGACGCTGTATGTATTGACGTCGCCCTGTCCTGTGAGCGGATACCGCCCGCTCTTGAGCAATAGGTGTGCGGTGCCGTCGGATTGGCGCACGGCATCCCGGTATGTTTGGTGCAGCTCCGGGTCGGATTCAGCCAGTTCACCGATCATCTTCTTGCGGATCGCCGCCGTCTTGGCGGTTTCGATATCAGCTCGCCCGAGGTTGCCGAAGAACTCCTTGTCTTGAATCTTGACCCGTTCCCAGGGCGGGTTGCCAAGGACACAGGAGAACCCGCCCGTCCATCCCGTGTCGGGATCGGTTCCGCCGGAGTCAGGGACCGTGAATATTCCCGGGAACTCAAGATGCCAATGGAAGAAACGGTATTGGCGAGCCAGCGCGTTCGTCTGTGCGATAACCGTGTCGGGCACAGACGCCGGATCCTCAGCGAGTCGGCTCAGCGTGTCGTGGGTAATGCCCTGGCCGGAGCCCCTGGACTTGGGTTGGACGAATGCTGCGCACCAGGCGTCTGCGACGAGCTTGGCCGCGCGCATCTCCGGGTCGGATTCAAGAGCGCGCCAGGCGTCGGCGCGGGCGCGCATGCGGCGCAATGATCCGGCCTGTCCGGCGTCGGCTTCCCGCGCCCGTTTGGTGAACGTGGTGGTTTCGACGTCGAGAGTATCGGGTCCGAAGCTGAGAGACAGCTGGGCGGCATTGCCTTGGCGTTCGGATTTGTTGCGTGCCTTGAGCTTCTTGTTCCAGTCGGAGTCGTCGTCGCCCAGGGTTACGAAGGCCGCGTCGGGAATGTTGTCGCGCAGTAGTTTTGGCGTCGTCCCGAGCAGAGCATTGCCGACGCGGAAGTGAGCGTCGAGGAAGGGGAAGGGGCGTTCGGCATCGAAGGCCTCCAGCCACAGGGCGACCTTGGTGATCTCGATGGCGAGATCGTTCAAGTCGACGCCGTAGACGCAGTGCTCGATGACGTCGGCGGTGGCGGCGCGGAGGGCGGCGGGGTTGGGTTCGGTGTCGCCGGTGCGGATGGTGGCCACCGCCGACGCGATACGGCGGGCAGCAGCGACGACGAAATGTCCACTGCCGCAAGCCGGGTCGACGACTGTCAGGGCGAGAAGCGACTGTTCCGGATTGGCGGTGCGCAGTGCCTCGTCAATGAGCGGGTCGAGTGCTTCGTCGAGCACCAGATCAATGAGCGCGGAGGGTGTGTAGTACGAGCCGGATTTCTTGCGGTCGTTGCCCGCAGCGATATCGAGGGTGAAGGTGCGCGCGGCGTCGTCGTAGCGAGGGCTGTAGGCGAGCAAGCCCTCGTACATGCCGCCGAGTTCTTCGCTGTCGAGATTCCGGTAGTCCACGGGGCGGGGAGTACCGGTGGCCGGGTCGTCGATCTGGGCGAGGGCCCGAATCGCCGCCAGGAAAGCATGATTGGGTAGTTTCGCGCCGTCGAGGATGCTCAGCGTGTTGCGGGAGTAAAGTGTCGCGTCCAGGCCGCTGAGGCCGAGCGTCGGCAACCCGTCGCCGGCGAGGGCATCGGTGATGATCTGGTGGGCTTCCCACAGATCGGTGTGCCGCCCACCCGCCTGCGCTACGGCCATGCGGCGCAGGCGGGCCGTGGAGAAGTAGTCGGCGTAGAGCGCGCGGGCCTGGCTGTCGACGGCTGCAGTGTGGAGCAGGTCGCGGTCTTCGGCAACGAACAGCACGATGAGCCGGTAGGCGATCGTGAGCAGCGCGCGGTGTAGGTCGCGGTCAGCGTTCGGTGAGGCGGCGAGGGTTTCGCGCAATGCCGTGTTCGACTGGTGTGCAATGAATCCGGTGCCGAGTTTTTGCAGGGCTCGCGCGACGCCCTGTTGGAGGCTGAGCAGTGCGCGTGCGCCGTCGTCGATGGCGGTTGTGCGCCATTTCTCCAGCAAACACGTCTCGATGGAGAGCGGAGCGGGTTCGTCTGCGTCCTCATCCTCGTCGGCGGCCGGTGTGGATTCCTCTGCCTTGGGCTCGAATCGGCTGATGTGTGCGGTGAGGAACAGCAGTCGGAAATCGGCGTAGCGCTGGTTGCTGAAGATGTCGTCGAGATCGAATTCGACGTAGGACTGTTTGGACAATGTCGAGGCGTCGCGCAGCAGCCGCAAGGTGTGTCCATTGGACAGCAGCGCCCACAGCACCCGGGGCTCGCGATTTAGATAGTCCTGCACCATCGACTGCGGCGCACGGGCGGTGGTTCCGGCGGTCTTGGTGTCGAGGGCTATGCTGGCGCCAACGAGGTGAATCGGCGTCCACACCTCCGGGTTGGCTGGGTCAGGCCAGGACATGCGGTGTGAGACGGGGAAGTGTGGTGCGATGGTCTCGCCGAGGCCGGGTGCGACTTCGAGGCCACCCGTGATTGCTGCCGGCCGACCCCAGCCGAGTTCATACAGCAGTGGTAGTAGCCATTTCTCGCGCGTCACCTTGGTGGCCGGTTCGTCGTTCGACAGCCGGTCCAACGTGTTCCGCCATTCCCGGTGCGTGGCGAGCATGGCTTCCCAGGCGCGGGCGATTGCGGCATTGATGGTCATGCCGGGCGGCAGATTGTATGCGGCGACGCTCTGTTCAGGCATCCGCAGTTCTGCGGCGCGAGTGAGAGCTTCGCTGGGCAGGACTGTGCCGACAGTGCGAACGGCGCGGAACGCGGACAGCCCGCTCACGAGCCGCTCCTCTCGGGAAGATATACGTACACACCCAAAACATCCGGGGGAGGCAGCAATCGAACCTTTACTGTTCGGCTGCCCGCCTTGCGCGCGGAACGCACGCTTCGATGATCGTCGGCCACTGTCTGCGCGACCTTGATGCCGCAGTCGAGCAGCTCGTCTGCCACCGAGTCCAGCCGCCGCAGCGCGCGGTCGAGCTGGGTGCGCGCCAGCGCATCAGCCACGGTGCCCTTCGGCGGCAATGCCAGCACCGCGTCGACGGCGTTGTCGGACAGCCAGTTCATTTTGTCGCCCGAGGTTGTGAAGGCGAGGAATCGGGCCTCTTCGGCGATCTGGGTGATAGTGGTGCGTGAGCCAGGTAGTTCGAGTTCAAGCCGGAACCGCACCATGAGCAGCGTGGTCACCTTGTCGACACCGGTCGACCGCTGCACTCCGGCACGGCGGGTCGGACGCAGTTGCGGATCGAGGCCGGTGTCGAATGCCGAATCGAGAACATACCGTGCCAACGACTCCACCGCCGGATCGACGCGGGTCAGCACGTGGTGGCCGGGTGGCAGCGGGACCGAACGGTGAAAGTGCAGGCGATTATTCGCCGACGGCGGCAACTGGTCGCGCACTGCCGGGGGCACGGTGTCGATGCGTGCGGTGAAGCCATCCTCGGTATCGCTGAGTTGCGCCGAGAGCAGGCGCAGCGCGTCACGTACGAAGGTCTCAGCGTCGGCGGGACCGCCGAGGGAACGCTGCACTTCGTGCAGGGTCTCGGCCACAACATCGGGTTGTAGTCCGGCCTGACGGAATCGAGAGCGGGACACCTTCTCCCGTTCGGCGGCGTCGATCCAACGCACATCCACCGCTTCAGCGAGCGATTTCGATGTCGCGCTCCCGAAATCCAATGTGAGCTGGTCGGTTTCGGTGCCGCGCAGGAGCAGTGATTCCCAGATCGCCTTCATGATAGTGGTCGAGTCGACCGGAACTGGGACCGAGACACCGGTACTGCGGCGAATGTTCTCGTGGCGTCGGATCAGTACCTGCAATACGACACCGTCGATGCCGTTATCCTCGCCGTAGTAGGTGATGGTGCGCACGGTGTCTGCTCGCTGACCGAAGCGATCGACGCGGCCCTCGCGCTGTTCGTGGCGAGTCGGGTTCCACGCCAGGTCGTAGTGCACGACCGCGGTGAAACCGTCCTGCAGGTTGATGCCCTCGGAGAGGCAGTCTGTGGCGACCAGCAAGTGGGGGCCGTCGTGAGCGCTCAGGCTGGACACCCGGTCTTCGCGTTCTTCCGGTGGCAGTACGCCGGTGACCGCTTCCACGCGCAGGTCGGGGTATTCCTTGATCAGTTGGGTATGCAGCTGTTCGGCGAGGTATTCCGCGGTGGGAATGTAGCGGCAGAACACGATCGGGTGGTATCCGTCAGTGAGGAGCTTGCCCACCAGCGGTACCAGCCGCTTCAGCTTGGCGTCGCCTTTTACACCCTTTAAGGTCGCCGCCGCTGCAGCGAGTTCCCGCAGCCTGGCACGGGTGGTCCGATCGGGGCGCTCGGGATCGGTGGTGTCTGCACCCAGCGCAGTATCGTCGCCTTCGAAAGAGTCCTCCAGATCGCCGTCGAGAACCCTTGGGGCGGCTAGCGTGTCGGCGTCCTCGATCGAATCCGGCGTGGCGAGCGCGGAACGATTCAGCAGCGTCTGCTCCGCCGCCGCTGGACTCGACGCGAGGGAGCGCAGCAGGGCGATGGCCGACCACCATCGCACTCGCTGGTGCACGGTGTCGAGTTTCGTATCGGCGACCTGCTCGCGCGCGAAGGCCATCACGTCATCGAACAGCGCCCGGTAGGCGGGGGTGAGGGTGTAGCTGTCCTCGGCGGACTCGCGCTTCGGAAACGGGGTGTCCTCGTATAGGTACTCGCGAATGTCGGCGCGCCGGCGTTGAATCATGAACTTCGCCAACAGTTTCCGATCATCCTCACGCTCCCGGCCGGACAGGTCGGCTGGTAGTTCGGCGAGCTGGGGATCGAGCAGTCCGATTAGCGACTGCCATGCGCCGTCGTCACCGCTGTGCGGGGTCGCCGATAGCAGCAGCAGATGCCGATCCGGATCGTCGGCGATCTTGCGCAGCAGCGTGTACCGCATGTGCGCCTGGGTGTTTCCGGAGCTTGTAGCGGCGACACTGGTGTGCGCCTCATCAACGATCACCAATTCTGGGCAGTGCAAGGCGAATTCGTCGCGGCGACTGCGTTGCTTGATGAAGTCGGTGGAGATCACCAGGTATGGATAGTGTTCGTAGACGTTCGACCCCCACGGCACTTTGAGCCGATTGACGGTGGAGGGCAGCAGCAGCCGTGCGTCGATGCCGAATTTGGCACGCAATTCGGACTGCCACTGGGGGGCGAGCTGAGGCGAACAGAGCACCGCGAGTCGCTGGGCATCGCCTGTTGCCAGGAGCTCGGCGGCGATTAATCCGGCCTCGACGGTTTTGCCGACACCTACGCCATCGGCGATGAGCAAGCGGGTGGTGTCCTGTGCGGTCGCCATCATCAATGGAACCAGTTGGTAGTTGCGGGGTGTGACAGCCAGATTCGCGAAAGATCGGAACGGACCGCCGGTGGCGCGGAATGACAGCCGCAGGGCATCACGCAACAGTCGCGCGCGGGTGGCGTCACCGCGGTCGTCGACGGCTGGGTTGTCGAACACCGCTGGAACGGGTGTATCGATTTCCGGCAGCAGGACTGTGGTTTCGTCCTCTCGACCACCGAGTGGACGTGCGAGTACTAGGCCGTCAGGAGCTCCGGGCAGCACCAGCCAATCCCGTCCGCGTGCCCGGACCAGCGTGCCCGCTGGGAAATCGAGCGTGGTCATGCGCCGACCCGGCCAGTGCCGAAGACATCGGGGTTGTCCTTGATGATCTGCAGCCAGCAGTCATCGTCATCGGAATAGTTGAACCGCAACACCATCCAGCCAGCCTCATCCTCGAGTCTTACACGGGCCTGTTCATCCTTCTCTGCTTGGTACGGAGAGTCGTGCACCGGCCCATCGATGAAGACGGCCACGTCCATGCCATTGACGCGGTATGCGAGGTCAGGCCGAACATAGTAGCCGTCGACGACCTCCTGGGCCGTATCCGGTAGCCGGTAGCTGTGCTCCTCGAGTAGGTCCAGGAGCCGTCGCTCAAGTGAATTGCTCTGCGCGGCCAAGCGATTGAACTGGGCTGGGCGGTCCTCGCCGCCCGCACCGAGATCGACGGTGGCGCGGGTCAACTGACGCAGTAATCCAACGGCGTTGTGCCGGTCTAGCAGCTGATGATCCCACTGATTGCTGTAGGACAGTAGACAGTCGTAGCAGGCTTGGGCACAGTCCTCGACGGCATGTTCGGCGCGGTGGCGGTCAGCACCGGTATCCGGATCAAAATGTATGAGCGCCAACGCTTTTCGGGCCACCACACGAATCTGCTCTGCCTCCGTGGCGAGTCGGCGTAGCACACCGGCCCCGCCCTCGGCGGCTTCGAAGAACAGTAGCCGCGACCACGCGTGTTCCCCGCTCCCGCCGGGCAGCGGCTCGACTGCGAGTTCGTGGCTCTCTAGCTGGAATACCGCCTCGATGGCGCGCTTGAGCGCATACATGACCGCCATCCGGACCTCTTGCGGAATAGCGGGGTCCAGGTGCAGGGTCAGCGCATTGCGATGGTCCTCGACGTACGGCACGACCCGCTGAATGCGCGGTACTTCGCCGTAAGTGTTCTTGTCCAGGTCTGCTTCCCTGGCCCACCGGCCCTCTTGCGTATCGAGCAGATGGCCTTTCACGTCCTTGTCCTTGCGGCGGCGCAAACCGACGTTCATGCGCCGGATCAATGCGGTGTCGCCGTAGGTCATCGTGCCCAGCGGGTCATCGTCCACCAACACGGTGCTGGTGAGTTGTCCGGCGCGCTCACCGTGCGGGACGAACCGGAGTGTGGTGACGATTTCATGACCGGCGCGCTGACGCTCGTCCTCATCCGCACTGATGCGATCACGGCGGCGGGTCTTGACCGAGATCAATCGCATCATCCTGCTGAGTGTCTCGAGCGACTGTGAATGACAGTGGTCGCATTCCTCGACACCAGTCGGGCCGTTGCCCTCATGCAGATAGCCACACAGATTGCAGCGTTTGATCTCGGTGATGTTCACGCCGGTACCGTCTTCCCGGGCAGGCAGGCTTACCCGGTCGACCTCGTAACGAGCTCCCTCGTGATAGATGAACGCGCCGGGGCCGAATTCGCTGATCGCCAGGAATCGCGGGCGCTGAACATAGTCGCCCTGACCGTGTTTGGTGCGCCGTTCCGCCGGTATGAGCGCGGCCAGGGGCAGTCGTGGGAATGAGTAACCGGGCAGGAAGCCTTCTGATGCAAAGTACCGGTAGGGGTAGAAGTCACCCTGATTGATGTCGTCGACCTGTCCACGCAGAAGATCCAAAGCGGCCCGGGCCTCCGAGATCCGGCCTCGCGCTTGCCGTTTGGCTGGCTCGGATGCGCCGATGTTTTTGAGGGTCTCGTTGGCCGCATCCAGATCCACCTGCGCTTCGCGATAGAGGTCCCGCCAACGGTCGGCTGCCAAGTGAAAGCGGCGGGCCGCATTGTCGACGGTGTCGGTCACCCAAGTGTCGGTCCACCACGGTGCCGACGTGACTTCCTCGGTTGCCTCCAGTACCCGTGCGATCTCCTGCGCCGCATGGGCACGGTTGGCCGGAGACTCAACCGCCGCGCGGACATCCGGCCGCAACGGCTGGCCGGGTTCGTCGATGTCGAGCAAGTCCACCATGCTGGCCTTGAGGTCGAGATCGCACACGACGAGCCAGATGGAGTGCGCGTGCGCTCGCACGAGATCCTGATTGCCGAGCTCGAGTCGTGGTGGTGCGACGGCTCCCGCGACCATGTCCTGGCTGCGGCCGAAATAGTAAGCGTCGTGGGCGTTTCCGGTGGCACAGTAGGTGACCACGACGGCAGGCTGACCGGATCGGCCTGCCCGACCGGAACGCTGGGCATAGTTCGCCGGAGTCGGCGGTACATTGCGCATCCCGACGACGTTGAGGCTCTTGATGTCGACGCCGAGTTCCATTGTGGGGGAGCAGTACAGCACAGGCAGCTTCGCCGTACCGAACAGTCCTTCGCGCTTCAGCCGCGTCTTTGGGTCGACCTGGGCGGTGTGCTCGCGCGCCTCCAACCCGACCAGTCGTGCAGCGGTCTCGGCATAGAACTGCTTGAAGAAGGGATTGACGCGGCCTTCGGTTTGGTTGCCTCGGATCGGGTCCGGCGCGCGGAATTCTCCTGTGCCCGCGCGCCATTCGATAATCCCGGCGTGTATCCGGTATCCGGTGCGGCGGTTATGCTCGGAGATCTTGGCGAGCAGACCGTCACCGGCCATCACCCTCAACAGTGACTCGATCACCGCGGTGGCGTCCGCGGGCTTGATCTGATGGTCGTGGTGCGGAAAACGGTCCGGGCGGCGTAACCACCGGCCGTAAGCGCTGAGGCCGGATAGGTAGCGATCGGCACCGGAACCGGCTTCGCCCTTCGGCTGGCTGCCCGGGTATGCGGTGCCTGCGTACACGCCGGTGTCATCGGATAGTGCCCAGGGCGCTTTCAGCCAGTCTTGGCTGGCTCGTTTGACGCTGTCGTACTTCTCTTCGGTGAGGAACTCCGACTCGATACACAGATATCGCCGCAACTCGTCGAGCAGGACGTGCATGAGTTGAAGGCGGACAGCAGGTTCGGCGCTGGCGAGCGGCTCACCCAAGGGTGCCCATTTCGGCTCGTCGTGCGCGAGCTCGTCGAGCCCCAGGTATGTCAGCCGTAGTTGCCCGGTTTGCTCCAGGTTCGGCATGGTGACGCGCCAGCCGCGCTTCAGGTCAGCCCACATCCTGTAGGCGACCACATCGCGCAGGGCCCGGGTGATCTTTGTACGGGGTACCCGCTCATGAGCTGTGTCCGGATCTTTGGCGAAGTCCGATAGATCACCGCCGAGCGCTGCTACGACTCGAGGACCCAGGGTCTCGTCTCCGAGCGGCTCGTCGGGATCACTCCGCTGTTGTTCGAGGGCAGCACGATACAGCGCGGATCGCACCAAACCGACGAGGACGAAGTCGTTGAAATGCCCCGCTTGCAGGCTGGCGTCCTGGCGATTGTC
Organism: Nocardia sp. NPDC101769; assembly: GCF_044766925.1. Lineage (NCBI taxonomy): Bacteria > Bacillati > Actinomycetota > Actinomycetes > Mycobacteriales > Nocardiaceae > Nocardia > Nocardia sp. NPDC101769. The sequence goes on from NZ_JBIWMX010000068.1 coordinate 12,299, forward strand.
CGAGAATACCAAGAACTTTCGCGCCTCGGCATCGAGGTCGGATTCCGATCGCAGCTTGCGTACCACTGCTTGCGACAAGACTGTCACCGCGCTCGCCCGTCCTTCGGTACCGAGGCTGGCGACCCTCGAAAACTCCGATTGCCGGGCGCTTTCGTAGCTGGTCTTACATGTTGGGCAGAAGTGCAACGTCTCGAAGTACGCGACGGACACACCGTCATCGACGATCGTGCCGAACGAATCGACCCGATAGGACTCGGGCAAGCGGTTGCGCCTGCCCTTGTCAAGCACGCGAGAGCCACCCGACTCGATGACCCAGTCCTCCGGCACCAGATCTCGGACGGCTGGATCGGTCGCAGCAGGCCAAGGCTGATCGGTGATCAGCAGCAGGCCGGTCGATTCCACCTGTTCACCATGTGCGCCATTGAGCACGCGAGGACTGAAAGATTCTGTGCGCCTGTCGAAATTGACGACCAAATATTCCTGACCACACTCCCGGCAGAACGCGAGTGGAAACAGCGGCTGTCCCTTCGCGCCGACCGGCGAGCTGCGCTGGTACTTCGTCGTCAGATAGCGGTCGCCAGGGAGCGCCAGAGTGGCGTACACGGTGTCGCCCTTGCCGATGAACTGGTGCAGCTTGAACGCGAAGAGCGGGCGGCTCGCACCATCGCGTGCGTACGATCCAGCCAGGAGGACCTCGCGGAGCTTCGCCTCGCACTCTACCGCGTCGATACCGGTCAGTTCGGCCAGTTCTGAAGCGGCGTCGGACAACCGAGTGGGTACCTGCCGGGCAAGCTGTCCCTCGTCATCCTCTCGCAGCCCGAATTTCTGTTCGACCCATATCGCAAGAGGGTCGCGAGATAGCTCGTTCCAGGTCGAAGGTGTCGGTGATTGCAAGCGGGCGATCATTGCGGTAGAAGCGGCCTCGCCAGAGGTCGCGCGTCGCAAAGACTCTCCGATGATGTTCCCTTCCGGGATCCGGGTTCCGAAGATCCGCGTGGCCAGGTCAGCGACTTCCCGGCGTTGTTCGGCTTTCGTGCCTGGGCCGGCGAGGGTGGCGCTGGTGCCGACACACTGCAACTGCTTCGCGCGTACCGCGCCACGGAGACGGCGGATCAGCATCGCCACGTCGGCACCCTGCCTGCCGCGATAGGTGTGCAGCTCGTCAAGGACCAGGAAGGCCAGATCAGCTGCGCTGGCGATCAGCGCAGCGCGTTCCCGGGGCCGGGTCAGCATCAGCTCGAGCATGACGTAGTTCGTCAGCAGAATGTCGGGTGGATTCCTCAAGATCTGGTCGCGCTCGGCCGAGTCTTCTTGACCGGTATAGCGTTTGAAGGTGACGGTTGGATTTGCAGTGCCGAGAAACTTTTCGAGCTCCCCGCGCTGGCTGTTGGCCAGCGCGTTCATCGGGTAGACCACGATTGCGCGGACCCCGCGGCCGGAACCTTCGCGCAGCACCCGGTCGACGATCGGCACGATGTAGGACATCGATTTACCCGAGCCGGTGCCGGTGGTCAGTACGTAGGACTCGCCCCGGTTGGCTACCTCGAACGCGTCCCGCTGATGTTGATGAAACGAGATCTCCCGGCCGAAGCTGTCTGTTTCGGTGCGGACTCGGAAGATCTCTCGCGTTGCCGGATGTAGCAGCCCTCGGTCGACCAGATCGGTGACGCTGCCGCCAGACTCGAACGCCGGGTTCAAAGCGAGCCAGGGCTCCGGCCACAGCAGACCGTTATCGATCTCCTGCTCGACCTTCTTGCGTACATCTGGATCCCTGATGTTCAGGAACCCTGACACGAACTCCTGGTAGTCGGTGAGAACCCCGTCCAGCACACCGAACGCATCCACATCGCACCCCTTACCCAACCCGAACGGCCATGTCACCTCGTTGCACCCGGTGCCGATGTACCCCGAGAGCGTCTCCAAGATCGTAGGCAGACCGCCCGACATCCTTCGTCTGAACCAGGTTGTTTAGGCACGATTGCGCATAGATCGGGAGTCGACCACCCGACTACCTCGTTGTCCGACCAGCTTGCTTCTGCCGGCCCCGATCTGCTGCGTCACCTGCTGTCGATGTTCTTGCAAACCTTGATGAGCGCCGAGTCCGACGCGGCCTGCGGCGTCGGCTACGGCCAATGCAGCGACGAGCGGGTCAACCACCGCAACGGTTACCGCCACGGCGACTTCGACACTGCAACGGCAATACGGGTGATCGGCGGTGGTGCCGTGTGGGCATAATGCCCGCCAGAAGACATCGACGCCTACCCGCCAAATCTGCCGCCTTTCACAACTAGCACGATGCGGCCGCGGCCGCTGATTCGCCAGCGGCCGCGGGGGGCGGCTGGGGATGATCAGGCCGCGGGATCCGAGTCGGGAGTAGCTCTTCTGTCGGCAGTGCCTGAGCTGCGGTAAAAGGTTGGGTCTGTGGTGGTCGGGTGCGGCTTATCGTCGGAGGGGGGTTCGGAGGCGGCGATGGGCTCGTGGTTGGAGAAGCTGGGTCGGCGGGAAGCTGTTGCCCAGCAGCGGGTGCAGGAGTTGCGTGAGCGGATCGCGGAGCTGACTGAGCAGCTGGGGACCGAGGAGCGGTTGTTTTCTCGGTTGCAGGTCACTCGGGAAACGATGATCGAGATCGTCGGGGCGGCAAATGATCTCGACGTGCCCGTGGGTTCGGGCGGGGCTGGTGTGGATTCGCCGCTGCCCGAACCGGGGTCCGGTAATGGGTCACCGATCGGGGTGATGCTGGTGCCGCTACGTGGACCGGAGACGAAGGTGTCGGTCCTGCCGGAGGACTACCAGGATGTCCTCGACGTGCTCGTCGATGCCGGGCGGTCAAGAACGCGGACCTTGGGTAGCAGAAGTCCAGAATCTGTCCTTACAGATGTCCGCCGAATCTACGTCCCTTGACTGCAAGTGTGATCCGGCCGCGGGTGCTGATTCGCCAGCGGCCGCGAGGGCGGCTCGGGAGGACCAGGCCGCGGGATTCGAGTTGGGCGAGGGCGTTTCGGGCTCGCCAGCTCGTCAGGGTTGAGGTCTGTTGGATCTGTGCGGCGGTCAGCGTGTTATCGGGGTGGAGTGCGGCCAGGACGGCCACCTCGGCCGGGGTCATTGTTCGATCACCTTCGGCTTTCGGGATCGGTGCCTTCCGGCCGGGTGACCGCTTCGATTAGGGACATCGAGATGTCCGCCTCCGATGAGTGGGAGTCGAAGGGAGCTCGGGCTTCCCGAGTGGTTGTCCGAGTAGAAGCCCCAGCAGGACCAGACGATGACGGCGGTGCAGAGAGTCAGGATCGACAGGAGCGCCCATGCGTCCCAAGGCATTACGGCATCCTCTCGGGGAGCGGAACATGTTGGAAGAGTTCGTTATTCGAGCTAATCGGGCTTGTTCTTCAACGAATCTCAGTAGACACGGGGCGTGATGGTGTTGGAAGATTTCAGTGCCGCGGTTTCCAGGGCACTTCTCAAACTTCCAAATCTCAGGAAGAAGCCATTCCAAAACGACGCCGAGCAGATAGTGAGGCTAACGGAATGACCGGTTCGACCGTTCCGCGCAGGATGCTGGGTCGCCAGTTGCGCCACCTGCGTGAGAAGGCAGGGGTTGGGATGACCCAGGCGTGCAAGGCTATTGAGGTTTCGCCGCAGACTATGTGGCGGATGGAGGGTGGGCAGTCGGTCAAGCTGAAGGTGGTCTACATCGAGGCGTTGTGCAGGCTATACGGGGCGTCGGATGACGATACGGCGACTCTGCTGGGGCTGATCGAGGAAGCACAGCGCACCGGCTGGTGGCACTCGTACGGGGATTGTGTACCAGTGCATTTCGATCTGTACCTCGGGCTGGAGGAGGCCGCCAAACGGCTCACCACGTGGCAGGTCACACTGCTGCCGGGATTGCTCCAGACTCCTGAGTATCGCCGCGCCATGATCTGGACGGTGTTTCCGGGGATGCCCACTGCTGCGGTGGAGCAGCGGGTGGAGATGACCGTGAAGCGGCAAGGGCGGTTGCGTGAAGCCGACTTCGTGGCCACGGCTCTGCTTTCAGAGGCTGTCCTGCACCATCAGGTCGGAGGTCCAGGGGTGATGGCTGATCAGCTGAGTCATCTTGTGGCGCTTGGGAAGTCTCCGAACGTTTCGATACGCGTTGTACCGCAACGGGTCGGCTCGCATCTGGGGTTGCAGACTGGACCGTTCGTCTTGCTGGAGTTCCCAGCGCGGACATCTCCTGACCTGCGTACCAAATGGGTCGAGCCGCCAGTCGTCTACGTCGAGGGCTACACCGGCGCTCTCTACCTGGAGAAGGACAGCGAGATCGACAGTTATCGGAGTGCTCTTGTGGAAATCAAACGGCATGCGTTGGATGAACAGGACACACGAGACATGCTGGCGCAGAGAGCGAAGGAGTACATCGGATGAGTACCCGATCCAGTGCGGTCTGGTTCAAGAGCAGCCGTTCGGCACAACAAGACGCGTGTATCGAGGTTGCCCACTTCGCGGATCAGACAGGTGTCCGTGATTCGAAGCATCCAGGCGGGCCTGAACTGATGTTCCCGGCAGCGGAGTGGGGTGTCTTCAACGACGCCGTGAAGGCCGGACGGTTCGATCGGCGTTAGGTCGCAGGTTGGGATTGAGTCGGGTTTGTACCTGCAGATTCATCCGCAAGCACGCAACGCCGACTCGATGAACTTCGGTTCGAAAATGCACATCCTGACCCCAAACCTGATGCGCAAGAGCGAGCTTGCCGTTGAGGTTCGCTACCAGCGCTCCCTCGTGCACGGGGGATCGGCTGCCCTCCGCCAGCACCTTGGCGTATCGGACTGAATCGACGATGACGGACTTGATCCGTTCATGGTTCAGGTACGTCTGAAGGTCGGCTTCCCAGTTGCCTGTTGACGCCTCGGGCGAGAGCAATGATCAGGACCTGTGGATGACGGGAAGGACGCACCTTCCCGGATGATCTATCAGTCCGAAGTCTTGATCATGCCGGCGCGCCAACGCCG
>NZ_JBIWMX010000069.1:0-15352 GCF_044766925.1 Nocardia sp. NPDC101769
CGTTGGCTGGCAAGGCGTTCGCCGAGTTCGGGCATCGCTCCCCACGATTCCCGATGGAGAACATCCAAGACATCCGGTGCGGACGCCTATGTCGTACTGGCAGGAGCGCTCAGGGCTGAGCCGAGTGGTTGAAATCCGACGACAGTGCCCGAGCCGAGTGGTTGCGATCGAGCCTTGATCCACGCAGTCCCGTTGATGAACGGGCTTCCGAACACCGACTCCCAGGTGGTGCAGTCGCTCAGGACGGGCCGGGTTCGCGTTCGTCAGATCATCGTTTTCCGAACGCCGATGTGCGCGTCGCGCCCTACCTACCCGGCTGGAACATCGCCCGATGCGTTGTGAAGTACATCACCCGATTTATCGCGCCAGGCCACTTATAGGCTCTGACCTGCACATACTTCGACCTTTCGGTCGAATGCTCCTGTGTTAGGATCCCTTTGGAAGGGGATAGCTCTATCCTCACCGGCTCTGATCGACGATCGGAGCCTTTTTCGTATCCATCACCGTTCTAGGCCCTCGGCGCATCAATGCCCGGGGGCCTTTTTTGTGTCCAAAGGAGCCCGTCCCTTGTCCAAGCTCTTGTCCTTTGCCGCAGTAGGCGTTTGGCCGTTGGCCGTGCTCGCCATTGCCGTCACCTTGGTGACGGTCATTGCTCTGTGCCGAGCCGAACGCGACGATATCCCTACGGTCTTCGAGTCCTTCGCGGCGGCGTTCGGCATCCACCGCCGTGATGGGAAGCCGGATGGTGCTCAGAAACCTCCCCTCGCCCCGCCGAACCAGCAGGAGACCGCCGATGGCGATCCGCAACCCTCGCAGGAGGATCTGTGAGCAAGCCGCAGCAACACCGTGACCCGGTCAGCGCGAGCGCTGACCGGCGGGAGTTCACCGACCGGATCCTCGCCGACATCCTCGAACAGCTAGGCATGGAGAAGGAACGCCTCTTCGGCCACGACCGCGGGGTGTCCCCCTATGACGCCGAGCTGTCACGAATGATCCTGGCGGGGCACTCGAACCGCGAGATCGCCAACATCCTCGGTGCGTCACCGCTCGAAGTGCGGCTGGCCCGAAACACCATCTACCGCCGACTTCGTGATCCCGTGGTAGTGCGCGAGAGTGCCAAAGCACTCGATGTCGAGGACGCCGCACGACGGCGCGGGCTGTTTCGAGAGTGCCCCGAATGCGGAAACCTGATGGACCACAGTGCATCTTGGAACGATCGACGCGGACGACCTCGTACATATTGCAGCGACGGGTGCCTGAAAACGGCCCAGCGGGCACGGCGCGCTGCCGCCCGGCGCGCACGAAATGGTTGACAGTAGCCCGGGATACAGGCGTTTTCCGAGCATGGCGCAGGTACGAATCAAGGAAGATCAACTGGCGGTGGGCGACAATGCTGCAGTGACGCTTCCTACTAGCAACCCGGCCGACCGTCACGCGAACATCATGGGCAACCTGCGAACTCAACGGATTCCCGAACCCGCGTCGCGGCGAAGGCGCGGGACATCGAATCCCTGACGCTTGTGTTCGTCAGAGGATCGATTCTCAACACCGGCGGTGGATGTGTTGACCGGACTAGAAAATCATCTCGGCGTAGACACCGCCGTTGAGGACACCGAAGTCGATGTGGCCGGGAAGCAGAAACGGCTCTCCCGCCTCGAACAGTTCCATGTTCGTGACGACCAGCTGCTCCGCCCACGTGTGCAGTTCGATCGGCAGCACATAAGTGGTGCCGTCGACACAGCGCACGCTGATGTCCCCACCAGGACTGCCAGGTACGGGCAGGACCACGGATTCCACGTGCAGGACCATGCCCTGCTCGCCGGGTGAAGTGATTGTCGGCGGGTTCAGTTCGGCCATGACCAGACGGTAGTGAACACCCTCACGGGCGCATGCAACGATCGCCGAACCCGTCCCAATCACGCACTTTGTCCTCAGCCCGACGCGAGCGGCCCCTTGCGCGCCACCACGGCATCCTCGATGTGATGAACGGGCTTTCGAACGCTTCTTCCTGCGGGAACGCCTGATCGCTCACCCGGAGCGGTCCTGCGGTGACCAGCTGTGGAATCCACGAACCCGCCCGGTCCATCCCTCCCGGAGGCCGGGCAGGTCTGACCGGGATGGTTGAGACCGTTTCTCACATGGTCGATTTCGCGGGTTTCTTGTAGCAGGTTGCTGACCAGCGGCTGAGCATGGCGGGCGGACGCGGTTCGGTCAGGGTTCGGGTCGCAGCTGGGGGAACCTCCGCCAGATCTTGTCGATCTGGCGGCGGATGTGGCTCAGCTCCGCGTTCAAGGCGTCATTGCTGCCCGCTGCCGCTGCGGCGCGCCGGCGGGCCACGATCTGTGCGTGTTTTTCCAGTTCCGTGAGAAATATCCGGGCCTGGGCTGTTTCGGGATCCTCGCTCATCGGCGGGCGGGGCGGTCAGCGGCCAGTGGCGAGTGCCCGCTCGGCGATGCGCTCGACCAGCAGTGGCACGAAGTCGCGGACCGGGTGGCCGAGGAAACGCCGATGCGCTTCGCCGACGGCGGTCTTGACCGCTTCGCCGGTGAGTTGGGGATACTTGCCGCCCAGACGGGCAACAAGCTCACTGATCTGCCCGTCCTCATCACCGACCTTCATAGCACAAGAGCATAATTCCCCGCCCTCGCCGTCAACGGGAAAGCGGGATTCGGGAAGTATGTCAGCTTTCCCCACGAGACCAATCGAATCCGTACATCCGTGTCGGCCTCTCTGTCAGACGGCGATCGCGGCCTGCTCCCGGCCGTGAGAGGAACCCAGCAGCGCGGTGATGTGAGTCAGCAGATCGCGGGCCGAGATCGGGATCAGCAGGCATTCCGACGCGCCGCCGGCCACGACCGGTTCGACGGTTCCCGTGTCGATGTCGCTGCTCAGGACCAGGATCGGGGCATCGGTGCGCGCCCGCAGCGCACGACACAACTGAGCGGGGCGCATATCGGCCCGTGACGGGCCGACCACGACCAGATTCGGTGTCAGCTTTGCTCGGGTGCTCAGCGCCCGCTGACCGGTCGCCGTCGAAATGGCCTGATAACCCGCCGTGGCCAGCACCAGGACCAGTATCTCGGCTGCGGCCGGATTGCTCTCGACCACCAGGATCGTCGCCGGCGGGGGTGGGTGCTCACCGGGTCGTGAGCGCGGACGGCTGATCTCCGAAGCCGATGTCGGGAAGCTGCTCATTGGTTGTCCTCCGCTCGACGGGATCCCCCACCCTCTTGGGATGTGACCGTCCCGCGAAGCAACGAAGCTGTTCAGCCCCGCTTCGACAACCCATGTCCTTGACGCGCCGACGGAAACCCGAACATATCCCCACCCGATCCCCAGGACCAGGACTCCGTGACGGATGTGGCGGAACTTCACATTTGCTGGGGTTTTCTCCTCCATGCCGCCATCGATTTACCCAGCGGACATCACCGATTCACGAGACAGTTACTTGTAGTGGGCGTTGGGCAGCTCAGCGCTGGATCTTGCAGAGCTCTGCCATCATCGAGGGCCCCGTGTGGGCCGCGGCGATCGCGGCGCACTGATAGCGCAGATAAGCGGCCGGGAGCAGCTCGTCGGCGGTAGGCCGCCAGCGACCGCGGATCCGATCGGGGATGGTGGTGAAATCGGCGGTGCGACAGTAGATGTCCGCGTCGAGGAGTTGGCGGCGGATCCCGATGTCGGCCTGGATCAGATCGGCGCCACCGTCCAGACCGGTCAGCAACGGCCACAGTTAGTGCTGCGTTCCTCAAAGGTGGTAGATAAACCGGCGGCGTAGGGTCCTGGGTTTCGGGGCTGGTCGGCCCCAAACCCATGGTCGCGCGCGGGCGTTGAGGGCGGCGGTGGCCTGGCGGGTGGCCTGGTCGATCTCGGTGTGGTCGGCGAAGGTCTGACCTGCGAGGGCTTCTCGCCGGAAGATTCGCCACCACGGCTCTTGGAGGTTGAGCCAGCATGCCCCGACCGGGATGAATGCATGTTTGATCCGAGGGTGATCGGCGAGCCATTCGCGGGTGGATTTGCTGTTGTGGCTGGAGAGGTTGTCGGTGATGACATGAATGTCGCCGGTGGGGTTGGCCTGTTCGATCATTTCGAGGAAACGCTGGTAGTTCACGCTGTTGCGTGAGCCGGCGGTGAGCGTGACCGCCTGGCCGTCGCGGACGCGGATCGATCCGTAGACCCAGATCTTGTCCGGACCTCGCGAGTATTCCAGGGGTGCTTTGATGCGGTGTCCGTCGATCGACCATCCCGGTGCGGGGCCGAAGGTTCGGGGCGAGACCGGGCCCAGCTCGTCGGCGCAGACTACCGTGGCCCCCGCCGGTGGCTGCGTGTAGAGACCGACGATGTGGGTTCTTTTGGGACGAAGTACGGGTCCTTGCTCGTCGTCCACGACCGCGGCCGACGCCATCGAATCCCTTCTGCCACAATTATTCTGCGCACCTGACTACGACCCACGACAATGCCTTCGGCGCGCAGGGCCTCGGTCAGCGAATCCAGTGTCCAGCACGACGGTGCCCCGTCTTGCTCGGCTTCCAGAGCGCCATCGGATCGCCGCGTCAACCGCCCCGGTGGCGTGGTGGCGACCAAGGCTACGATACGACTGCGCTCTGTCTCGGTCAGGCGAGGTTTGCGCCCCGACCCCGGCCGATCGCCCAGCCCCTCCAGGCCGTGAGTGTTGAACCGGTGCAAGCGTTCTCGCACCGTCTGTGGATGACAACCCAACTCCTGTGCAATCACCGCGGTGGACTTACCGTCCCAACTCGCCGTGATCATCTGCGCCCGGCGGATCCAATCCCCCGGAGCATGCCGCGCCCCAGCCAGCTTGCGAATTTGCCGCTCCTCCAACGTATTCCGTGGAGACCGCGCGACCAACACCTTCGGCAGAACCCACCCCGCTACATCCGAACCAGCAAGACCGACAACAAAATACATGATCTTTGAGGAACGCAGCATTAGTACTCCAGCATCACTTCGTGATGTTGTTGGGTAGCATGGGGTTTCGTGCTGGTTGATGAGGATCTGGCTGCGTGGACGGCTGGGCTCGAAGAGCTGTTCGCGCGGGTCGCGGGGCGGTTTCATCGGGCGGAGCCACGGTTGCGGGCTCGAGCGTATGTGCGGGGCCTGCTGGCACCGCTGGCGGGGAAGAACGGCTGGACCTTGGCCGAAGCGGCGGGTGATCTGACGCCGAATGGGATGCAGCGGTTGTTGAACAAGGCGGCGTGGGATGTCGACGGAGTCCGCGATGAGGTGCGCGCGTATGCCGTCGAGCACCTCGGCGATGCGGATGGTGTGCTGGTTGTCGACGAGACCGGGTTCCTGAAGAAGGGAGTGAAATCTGCTGGGGTGCAACGGCAATACTCGGGAACGGCCGGTCGGGTGGAGAACTGTCAGCTCGGTGTGTTCTGTGCGTATACGAGCGTGAAGGGCCGCACCCTGATCGACCGGGAGTTGTATCTGCCGAAGTCGTGGACCAACGATCGGGACCGCTGCCGGGAGGCGGGGGTGCCCGATGAGGTCGAATTTGGCACGAAACAGGTTCTGGCACAAAGGATGCTGGCCCGTGCACTGGATGCCGGTGTACCCGCTCGCTGGGTCACTGCCGACGAGGCCTATGGCGGTGATTCGAAGTTCCGGCGCTGGCTCGAGCGACGGCGGATCGGGTATGTGGTGGCCGTGCCCAGCAGTGCGCCGATCGTGTCGGTGTCGGGCAGCTGGCGTGCCGATCAGGTCGTCGCGGACGCGCCACCTGAGGCATGGAAGCGGCGCAGCTGCGGCGAAGGCGCGAAAGGTCCCCGGCTGTTCGACTGGGCCGTGGCCACGCTGCCGACCGTCAGCGAGGCCGGCGCCGGTTGGCGGCGCTGGCTTTTGGCCAGGCGGTCGCTGACCCATAACACCAAAGGTGAACTCGAAATCGCGTACTACCTGTGCGGAGCTCCGGCAGGCACCAGCGACGAGGACCTGATCAGGGTCGCCGGTGCCCGCTGGTCGGTCGAGGACTGTTTCCAGACCGCGAAAACCGAGATCGGGCTCGACCAGTACCAGGTCCGCCGCTACGACGCCTGGTACCGGCACATCACCCTCGCCCTGCTCGCCCACACCTACCTTGCGGTGACGGCCGCTGTTTCCCCAAAAGCGTTGGCAGCGGCCTCATTCCACTCACGCTCGGCGAAATCAAGCGTCTCCTGGCACACCTGATCACCCCACTCCCGAACCCCGTCCGGCTGCTCCACTGGTCGACATGGCGACGAAGACACCAACACCAGGCAAAACAAGCCCACTACCAGCGAAGACACGCATTACATCACGAAGTGATGCTGGAGTACTAAACCCGGTCATGATCGGTTCAGCTCGCCGCTAGGAACTCCCGGATCCGGGACGAGACCAGTTCGGGCTGCTCGGCCTGGATTATGTGCATCGAGTCCGCGGTCTCGAAGCGCGCATTCTGGAGCGCGTCGACATACTGGCGCTGGTGTTCCTGGATGTCGGTCAAATACTTACCGGCACCTCTTGGAACTCGGCCGGCGGAAAGCAGAACCACCGGGCATTTCGGCGGTGCCGGAGGTTGGCGGCGAAACGCCACGACGGCGTCGGCTCGGGCAGCCGCTTCACGACGCATCTGCGCGAAGCTGGACGGTCGAAAGTCCTCTGCGGCAATCGCTTTGTAGGTGGCCGGCGGGAACACACGGCGGAAGGGCCGCCCGCTCACACTCGCGACGACCGGTCGCAGTTGGCGAACTTTGCTCAACCCCTCGAACAGGCCGTACAGCCGGTCCTGCTGGCGGGTGAGGCGTGTGACGTCGTCGTACATCGCGGCGGTCTCGGGGGTCGGGTCGATGAGCACCAGCCCGTCGAGCCTCGATCCGAGAGCAACGGCTGCCCATCGGGCGATGAGGCCTCCCATGCTGTGCGCGACCAGCACCAAATTCCCGGGCACTCGCGCGTCGATGAGCTCGCACAGCGTCGTTGCCATCTCCGGGATGCTTGTCGGCCCGTTGCCGGGTTCACTGAGGCCGTGGCCCAGGCGATCGTAGGTGGTGAGGCGGGCGGCGTCCCGGAGCAGCGGGATCACCGGATCCCAGGACGTGCGGCCGAACCCCAACCCGGCTTCGAAGACCACGTGGCCTTCGCCGTGCCCCGATTCCTCCACGTAGAGGCGTCGTCCTCCCAGGTCGATGTGCTGTCCGTCGACTTCCGGCCGGTGTATCGAAGTCATGAGCCTCGCTCCTTCTCGTCGGAGGGATTACCGCGGGTCCCAGCCTGCCGGGCGGGGATTGGTGGCGCGGCGTTGTTCGGCGGAGAGGGCGAACCAACGGCGGGCGTCCTCGTCGGCGAGGTATTCGGGGTCGATGTACATCTGCTCGATGGTGCGGCGGGTCATCCGCCAGAGGCCGTCGTCGCAGCGGCGGAACCGGTCGGTGACCAGGCCATGTCCGACGATGCGGCCGAGGGCCGGCGCCTGGCTGTCGGCGGTCAGGGGGCCGCTCATGACGATGCCCGTGAGATAGCTCTGCGCCCGTGCGTTGTCGGCATCTTCGGCCCAGATCACCAGGTTCGTACCCTGGTGGCGCAGACCGGCATTCGCGTGTTCCCACTCCCGCAGCAGCGTGAGTGCCGCCTCGCGCCCCTCGCGGTAGCCCCACATGTGGTCGATCACGACATCCTCGGTGAACATGTCGGTCAGGCTCACGTAGTCGCGGCGGTCGAAGCACCATTCGAAGCGGAACACCAGATCGGTGATGTCGAGACGATCCTCGGCACTGAGCACTCGTTGCTGTTCGGCCAGCGGCGTGTAGTAGCCGGGCTCGGGATCGATGGAGGGTGCGGCGGCGGAGGTGAGATCTGTTGTCATGGTCCGGACTCTGGTCGACACCGCTGTCACACCGCTGTCACAACGCTGGCATCGACTGCCAGGCACCGCTCAGCGACGGCACGATCATCGGCCTTGCGGTCCCTCGGCGATGAGATCTGGGCTGGCTGCTCAGCTGGCGAAAGTAGGCGGAGCTACTCGTAAACGCCGGCTGCTTAAGTCCGGATAAGCCGGATGTTCTCCCTCCGCGCTAGGACGGGGTAGTGACTGGCAGGGGCTCGTGTTCGAGTGATCTGTATTCCTGGGCTCATTCCTAAACTTGGGTTTTAACCTCGCCGGGTTACGGCATCCCCCCGGTTGATCTTGTGAGCAGCCCTTGGTCGATGATTCCTGTTGCGACACATGGAAGTTCGACACAAGGGCTGCGGTGGATAGTATGCGAGATGGCGAGCGCGGGAGCGCGCTCGGGCAGTTGGTGGCGTTCCGGCAGGAGTTCTACGAGTGCTTGACCGCGCGGGCGGATACGTTGTTCGAGCTGGCCGACGCGGTGTTGTGTGCCGATGGGCCGGTGCGGTCACTGGTGGGGTTGTCGTTGGTGCCGGAGCACCGCCGAGGTCATGGTGCCTTGTATGACGCGGTGAACTGCGGCCGCATCGAGGTCGACCGGTTGCGGAGGGCGCTGGGCGGAGTGCGGTTGCCGCGGGCGGCCGACGGCCGCCTGGTGCTGGCAGTCGACGTGTCGCCATGGCTGCGCCCGGACGGCGCGACCTGCATGGAACGGTCGTTCTGCCACACCTATGGCCGAGGCCGCAACGAGCACCAGATGGTCCCTGGCTGGCCGTACTGGATCGTCGTGGCCCTGGAAACCGGCCGAACCTCCTGGACCGCGCCGCTGGATGCGGTGCGCCTGGCTCCCGGCGCGGATGTCGCGGCGGTGACCACCGAGCAGATCCGCGACGTGATCGACCGTCTCATCGCTGCGAGGCAGTGGCGCGACGGGGACCCGGAGATCCTGCTCGTGCTCGACGCCGGCTACGACGCACCGCGCATCGCGTATCTGCTGGCCGACCTGCCGGTGCAGATCCTGGCTCGGCTGCGTTCCGATCGCGTGTTCCGTCGACCGGCACCACCGCACCGGCACAATCCCAAGGGCGGTCGACCCGCCCGACACGGCGGTGAGTTCGTCTTCGGTGACCACGACACCTGGGGCAAAGAACACGTCGTAACATGCACGGAGACAAGGCTTTATGGGACCGCGACCGCGCGGGCGTGGGACCGGCTGCACCCACGGCTGCAACGCCGCTCGGCTTGGGCGGACTTCCAGGGGCCACTGCCGGTCATCTCCGGCACCGTGATCCGGCTGACCGTGGACCACCTGCCCAGCGGCGGGGTGAACAAGCCCGTGTGGTTGTGGTGGTCGGGAGTCGACGCCACCGCCACCGATATCGACCGATGTTGGCAAATGTTCTTGCGCCGCTTCGATATTGAGCACACATTCCGCATGTTCAAACAGACCCTCGGCTGGACCCGGCCGCAGCTGCGCAATCCCGACGCGGCCGACCGCTGGACCTGGCTGATGCTGACCGTCTTCACCCAGTTGCGACTGGCCCGCGAGCTGGCCGTCGACTTGCGCCGCCCGTGGGAGAAAACAGTTGCACCGCAACGACTTACCCCCGCACGGGTGCGGCGCGGGTTCCGGCACCTGCGCACGAAGACCGGCTCTCCCACGGCTGCACCGAAACCCACCCGACCCGGACCCGGGCGACCCGCAGGCTCGAAGAACCGCCACCGAGCCGCCCGCCACGACGTGGGCCTGACACTGGTCACCGGCCAGGCATACACCCGCCCAGCACATCACAAGCAGGGAACCAAACCCCGCCGAACAGGGCAAACACCAGCCAGAGGTTAAATTTCAAGCTTAGTGGTCGCGCCCGCAAGTTCTTCGGGGGTTCACGCGGCAGCCGGTGATGCGGCAGTCTGGTGGTCGCGGCCGGTGGGCTGTTGGGAGTGCTCTTTCTGTTCGTGTCGCTCGATCCGGGCCATCAGGTCCTCGAGGTCGGCCGGGGTGAACTTCCATTCGAAGGGTCGCGCGGTCTGGTTGTAGCGGCGCGCGAAGACGGTGAGCCGGTCTTCGACCTGGTCAAGGCTGGTGAAGTCGTTGGGAGACACGACCTTTCGTTGCGCGATGGAGAAATAGATCTCCACCTGGTTCAACCAGGAGGCGTGGACCGGGGTGTGGATCATGACTGCGTTGGGAAACCGCGCGGTCAGCCGATCGGCAGCGGCCTTGCCGCGGTGCGACGATCCGTTGTCGACCACCCAGAACACCCGTTTGGCCGAGGAGTAGGGCTCGCTGGTCATGACTTTCTCCACCAGGGTCATGAACGGCACGATCCCGGTCTTGGGCCACGCAGTGCCCGTATACCTGGGCGTGGTGAACGTCGTAGGCGGCCAGGTAGGACAGGGAGCCGCCGCGGTCGTATTCGTGGTTGACGCGCATCGTGCGGGAGATGCCGGGCGCCAACGTGGGGTGGCAGCGGCAGCGCGCCTGGATCGAGGTCGTCTCGTCGGAGGAGATCACGTACTCGTTGTCGGCGAGCGGTTTTCCGTCGAAGACCCGCTGGTAGAGGTCGAGTACCCGGGCCGCTTTCGCGGCGAAGTCCGGGTCGCGGATGAACACCCACGACTGGTACTGCCATGGCTTGAGCGCATCCTCGGCCAGGATACGGCGGACGGTCGAGGCGGAGATCGCCGCCGTGACGCCCTGGCCGATCGCCTCGGTGGCCAGGTCGGTGCTGCTCCACCGTGACAGCGGCACGCCGGTTTCGGCCGGCAGCTGGCAGGCCAGGGCCTTGATCTCGGCGCGCTGGACGGGAGTGAATCGGGGCGGCCGGCCCGAACGCGGCCGGTCTTTGAGCCCATCGAGGCCGTGGTCCGCGTATCGACCCCGCCAGGTTCGCACCGTGTCGAGATGGACTCCCCGCCGCATGGCGATCTTGTTGTTCGAGTAGCCATGGGCGGCATCGAGGACAATCCGAACACGCACGACCAGCCCGGACGCGGCGGTGCGCGAGTAGGCCAGTTTCTCGAGTCGTCGCCGCTGCGACGTAGTCAACACAACCTGGCGAGCACGGGGAACAGACACGAAAATGACAGGCCTTCAACGAATTTCGAGACACCGACCGCCACGACCCTGCCCGATTACCTCACCTCGCCGGACTCGACACGCCGGAGCAGGCAGGATGAGCTCATGCCCGCGATCCCGGACTCGACCAAAACCTCCCTGGCCCAACGGCTGCACCAACACGCTGCCGAACACTGGCCCCAGCTGACCGGCCTGCACGTCCGCTACCACGGTCAATTCGCCTACGTCGAGGGCGAACTGGCCGATGGCCACCGGCTGCCCCTCATCCGGCTCCGCTACGACGGATCGGCTTCGACATGGGGATTCGGTCTCTACCTCGCCAGCAGCGGCAAGTACGAAAACCAGATCCTGCCCACCGGATTCACCGCAGGCAGTCCCCAACAAGCCCTCGACTGCGCCTGCGATCTCTACCTCGGGCACTGACCCCCGAAGAACTTGCGGACGGGACCACTTAGCGCCGGATTTCGAGATTTAGGCCAACGGAAAAGTAGCTGTTCAGGCGCACTTACTCCCTGCTACCGCCGGATTCCGGCCGGTTGGACCTCGCGGGCCTTCCCGGTGACGCCGCTGTTCCCGCACCTGGGTGTGCTCGGCGCTGTCCCGCTGCCGACGAAGTGGCACATCGAATTCGGTGAACCCATCCCCGCCGCCACCTACGGGCCCCAAGCCGCTGACGATCCGCCGGTGACCGGGATCGGCCACTCCACGGCGAGACGCCGATGGCCGTATCGGGCGCGGGCCGCGTCGGCGGTCAGACCCAGTGCCGCACCGATCTGGGCCCAGGTCGCTCCGGAGCGGCGATCCGCGATGACCGCGCAGGCGACCAAGTCCTCGACCAGGCCGGGGAAGCGCGCCACCGCCGTACTGTGCACCCCGCCGGTGGCGAGGCGGCCGTGCTCGGTGAGATCGACGATCAGCTCCTTGACCACCTCGACCTGCACGGTCAGGTCTTCGGCGATGAACGCCATGGCCACCTGTGGATTGATCGCCGACCGCACCGAGCGGGCCTCCCGCCGGCGAGCCCGGTAGGCAGCTTGGCGGTGCGCGGGCCGACAGTAGCGGCGTACCCCGGCCCGATCGCTTAAGGGTCCTGCCCGGGTGTCAACCTGGGCAGGATGTGCACGGTGATCTGGGTTTTGTAGGTGTTGCGGTCGATCTGGCCTTTGGCGCGGTGTTTGGAGATGGCGCGTTTGACCACGCGGGGGCTGGTTCGTGTCCGGCGTGGGGGTAGCGGGTCGGCGAGAACGGCGCGGCCGATGGAGCCGATCAGGTCGATTGTGGTGTCGGCCAGGATGGCGGCAGCGTGGATGAGCTGGTCGCGGGCAGTGTTCACGGCGACGGTGAAGCTGGCGCGGTCGGCGGGTGTCCCGGTGGCCAGGGTGGTGTCGGCGATGGCGGTGCGCAGCGCTTGGTAGGTGATGAGCAGGGCGTAGACCTCCTGGTCGACGCCGCCGGGGGTGCGTGCTCGCAGCACCCGCCCGCCGAGGAGGGTCGATTTCAGCTCGAAATAGCTGGTTTCGATCTCCCACCGCTGATGGTAGAGCCGAACCAATTCCGCAGCGGGATACCGTTTCTCGTCGGTCAAGGTGGTGATCAGCCGGTAACGGCCGACCCGGCGTGGGCCGTGGTGGCAGCGCACGGTGATCTCGGCGTCGACGACACGCACGAGCACGGGGCCGATACGAGTCAGCCATGACCGGTCGGGCAGGTGCTTGATCGAGGGTAGGGCGCGACCGTTCTTGCAGCGGATCAACAGTTCGGCTCGGGTTGCGGAGATCTTCTCGATCAACGCCGCGACCGCGAAGTTGCGGTCGGCCAGCAGCAGCATGCCCGGTTTCAGGCAGTCGAAAAGCTTTGGCGCATAGGCTATTTCCCCGGTCGTGTAAGGGCCGAACACGGCATCGACGACCGTGCGGGTGCCGCAGGCGACCACGGCCAGCAGTCGCAGCATCGGATATCCGGCCGCCGCGTCGGGCCGCCCGGTCTGCCGGCCGAACACCGCCGAGTTCGCGGCGCTGTCGGGGACGAACATCGAGGTGCCATCGACGGCGCATACCAGCAGGCCACGCCACCGCAGCGCACCCGCGGCCGGACCTGCCAGCAGCTCGAACAACGCACGTAGCGCCCTCGGACCGACGCGGCGCAGCGCTTGGGACAACGCCGAAGTGCTCGGTGTTGCGACCGCCGGACCGTCCAGGCCGCTGACCAGCCGCGCCCACACCTGCCGGTAACCGATCTGCTCGAACAACGCCCCGGCCAACAGCAGATACACCACGACCCGCGACGGGAGCGCGCGCACCCGCTGCTGCACCGACCGGGTGGCCGCCAACGCGGCATCGACCAGGTCGAACGACACGATCTGGGTCAACTCACCCAGATGGCCCGGCCCGAACACCGAATCGGCTACCGCATCCGGGCGCGGAATGACAGACTGGTCCAACAGCGGAGCTCCTGGCTCGAAGGTTTGTCTTGGAGGACAAAACCTCTCTACCAGCAGTTCCGCTGTTCCATATGCGAAACCATCACTCCAGCAACACGATTGCCTTGACAGCGACCCGACACCACTAACTGAGCGGCCTTGCCGCTAAAGCGGGACATCAGTTTTTGAGTTTGGACCACCGCTCATGTGCGGATTGGCGGGTCATGCCGGCGGCCTTGCCGATCGCGTCCCAGGACGCGCCCTGCGCGCGTGCCTCACGCACGGCCTCGGTGAGCCGGGCCTGCGCCTGCGCGGCGGCGGTGGCGGCCAGTTCCACCGCGTAGGTGCCCGTGGTCGGCGCGATGTGCTGCTCCCAATCGACCATGATCAGGTCCTCGAGCTCGCTGGCAAGCATGCTGTCGGGCGAGTAGACGCGCCGCTGCGCGAGATCCTGCTCCGCCGCGGTGGCCACCCGGTCCAGATCGGGCCTCGCCAGCATTGCTTCCCGCTGGGCGAGTCGAGGTCCGAGCAGATCGCGCGCCACGCGACGACCTCGCCGTCGGTGCGGTGCTGCCAGTCGTCGTAGTCGAGTGATGTCCCATCTGCCGCTGTGGTGGCGATCGGCCCGTCCGACCACGATGCGCCCGACGCACCGTCCGCGAACACGAACGCGACGTAGCCCTCGTGCCGTCCATCCTCGGTCTGTCGTCCCATGACCCCTCCCGTACTGTAAGGACTTCCTGACAATCATATCTTTTGCCAGGAAGTCCTTACAGCTATCGGCGAATCTCAGCACAGAAGAGTTCGCGTTCGGAAAACGATGGCCGACCACCTGGGTTCGGAAGATCTACCGGATTTCTGCCGATTCGATCTGTCGGTGTACCGAACCCACACCGGCAGTGACCTACGGTGCCAGTGTCACCGGCGGTGTGCCGAGCCCGACCCGCCAGCCATCTCGCCGCCGGTCCGCACGTGGAGATAGTTGTCGACGCCGACACTCCGGTAGGTGCGCCGATGCGCGGCCGGTAACTGTGGTGCGGCCGTAGCGGAATCGATGACCCGGGGATCGGCGACGTCGTAGATGACGCCCTGTCGTTGCAGCGTGGCCCGGCCACGGGCCAGTACGTTGCGTAACCAATCGACCTGGGTGCCGTACGGCAGCGGGATGATGAACCCGTCGGCGACGGGTTCGGCCACAATCGGTGTGGCATAAGCCTTTCCAGAACGCCGCCCGGTATGCCGGATCACCGCCGCATACCAATGCCGGCGACCAGCCAGACGCAGCATCACAGGATTGAGCACACGCTTGTTGAACCTGCGTATCGCGTCCCGGTCCAGTTCCGGCCGAGGAAAGACCTTCATTCTGTTGCCCACCCCCCGATACTGGCCGCCGACCGCACCAGTCACGTAGGGCCGAACGCCCCCACGCCCAGGGATTCGGTGGTCACAACAGCTAGCTGTCCCGAACTGTTGCTTCTGCTGAGCGGCCTGGACGGTGCCGCCGATTTCATCCAGGCCGACATCGGGATCCGCTGCCATCTCCTCGACGTGGACATCTACTGTCGCACCGCCGCCGACCACAGCACCGACGATTCCGACGCCGAGAGGTGGGTTCAGGTACCACGCACACGACCCCTGACCCATCCCGGTCGTGACTCCGCCCGGCCTCTGGGTGGACGAACCGGGCGGGGTCAGCTGGCCACCGAAGCAGGGACGTGACCGCAGACCATCGTAGGTATCTGCACCTCGACCAAGACTGCCGCCACGCCGATGTACGCGGACGCCCCTGTCCGGAAGACGATCGTCGACCGAACGTGGTCGCCCCGGGTGAGCGATCAGGCGTTCCTGCAGGAAGAAGCGTTCGAAAGCCCGTTCCTGAAACCGAGGATGCTGTGGTGGCGCGCAAGGGGCCGCTCGCGTCGGGCTGAGGACAAAGTGCGTGATTGGGACGGGTTCGGCGATCGTTGCATGCGCCCGTGAGGGTGTT
>NZ_JBIWMX010000070.1:0-14275 GCF_044766925.1 Nocardia sp. NPDC101769
TCCGCGACGACATCCACGAAGCATTCCTCAGCCTGGCCTGCGGCATCATCTGCTGGCGTCGACTGGTCAACCTCTCACTTTGTTAGGAGTTCTTAGAACTCCTAACAGAGTGAAAGGTTGGCCCGCCGCTGGTCGGCGGAAGAGAACTTCCAAACCGCCAGGACACTGACTGGTGCCAGGCTCGTCAGCCCGGGCTGTGAGCGCGATGGGACGTGGGCGGTCGTCCAACGGTCTTTGCTTGCTGGCAGCTATCGGTCCAGCTTGCCTGCCCTGTCCCGCAGGTAGCGCTGTTCGGGGAGACTCGTGGTGCGCCGGGCCGCCAGCCGGTAGTTTGCTCGAGCGGCGGCATACTCTCCGGCCAGCTCCTGGAGGTGGGCGCGAACGGCGTAGAGGCGGTGGTGGCGGGCGATCCGGGAGTCGCTGTCCAGTGTTTCCAGCAGTTCGAGTCCGGCCCGGGGGCCGCGGGTCATAGCGACCGCGACGGCGTAATTGAGCGTGACCATCGGGTTCGGCGCGATCCGGCAGAGAATTCCGTACAGGATGCAGATCTGTTCCCAGTCGGTGTCCTCGGCCCGCGGTGCCTGGACGTGCAGCGCGGCGGTCGCCGCTTGAAGCTGGTAGGGGCCGAGGGAGGAAGCGGACATAGCGTCGGTGACCAGCGCGCTGCCCTCTTCGATCAGGGCGGCGTCCCACCGATTCCGGTCCTGCTCGGCCAGCGGTATGAGCGCACCGTCGGGGCCGGTGCGGGCCGAACGGCGGGCGTCGGTCAACAGCATCAGCGCCAGCAGCCCGGCGACTTCACCGTCGTTCGGCAGGGACCGGTGCAGCATGCGGGTGAGCCGGATCGCCTCTGTGGTGAGCTCGCCGCGGCGCAGGTCGGGTCCGGAACTGGCGGTGTAGCCCTCGTTGAAGATCAGGTAGAGCACGTGCAGGACAGCATCCAGCCGTTCGGCCCATTCCTGGGCGCTCGGCATCGCAAACGACGCTCCGGCGGCCCTTATCCGCTGCTTGGCACGGCTGATCCGCGGCGCCATGGTGGCCTCCGGCACGAGGAAGGCCCGCGCCACCTCGGCGGTGGTGAGTCCACCGACGGCACGTAGCGTGAGTGCAACCTGAGAGGCGGGCGTCAGCGCCGGATGGCAGCACAGGAACAGCAGCGCGAGCCCGTCGTCCTGATCGCCGAAGGTTTCCTCGCCGGGCGGCGGCAGGTTGGTGTCCGGCGTCTCCCGTACCGCCGCGGTGACCTCCCGGCGGCGGCGTGCCTGCTCGCTGCGTACCTGATCGACCAGGCGGCGGGCGGCGACTGTGACCAGCCAGGACCGCGGGTTTTCCGGGATGCCCTCGGCGGGCCACTGCGTCGCCGCGGCGAGCAACGCCTCCTGGACTGCGTCCTCGCACTCCTCGAACCCGCCGTAGCGACGCAGGAGCACGCCGAGGACCTGCGGCGCCAGTTCGCGCAGCAGGTCCTCGAGCCGTTCGGACGTGCTCACATCTCCATCCCGGCCGAGTCCATCAACGGTCGCACCTCCACGCCGCCGATCCGATCGCTCGATATCAGGGCGGCCAGTTCCAGAGCGTGCTCGCGGCTTTCGCAGTCGACCAAGTACTGGCCGGCGACATGATCCGGCGTCTGCAGATACGGACCGTCGGTCACCGTCACCGCGCCGTCCCGAACCCGGACCACGGCGCTGATGGACGGATCAGCGAACACGTGACCGCTGATCAGTTCCCCTGCCCGCCCGGCCGCGGCCAGGAACTGTTCATTGTCGAACCCTTCCCCCGGGAAGGCCTCGGCGCTCAGATAGAGATTCAGAAGGAACTTCACCGCGTGCTCAGCTGTCGGCCGTACCCGCGAAGACCACCGGCCGCAGCTCGATGCCGAGGCCCTCGACGCTGGCGTCCGGGATGAGCGCGGCCAGCTCCAGGGCACGTTCCCGGCTGTCGCATTCGACCAGGTAGTAGCCGCCGAGGTACTCCTTGGCTTCGAGGTAGGGCCCGTCCGTTACCGCCGGGACGCCGCCTCGGACCCTGACCACGGCGCTCTGCGACGGGTCGGCCAGCGCGGTGGTGCTGATCATCTCCCCGGACTTCGTGACTGTCTCCATGAACGCGCCGTGGCCGCGCATCACCTCGTTGCGCTCCTCCTCGGTCAGCGCATCCCAGATCTGTGGGTTGCTGTGCATGATCAACAAGAACTTCATGTCGTCTCCCTTCGATGGTCGGACAGCATCTCCTGATGTGCTGTTCACCTTCAAGTCGGAGCCGGTGGCGCATTCTTGCGATGCCGCACCGCAAAAATCTCCCTCCCGCTCCGACCCTCTCCCGAGGAACGCGTGACCTGGGCGTTCCGAACCCACTGCTATCACTGGAGTTTAGGAATGAACCTGCCACGCATCGGCGTCAACCTCCCGTACCTCGACCCGTACGCCGCCCCCGACGCCGTCGTCGCGGTGGCCCAGGCGACCGAACGACTCGGATTCCACGCCGTCTCCGCCAGCGACCGACTCCTGATCCCCACCGGACCGCACTGGAACAATGACGCGGGCCTGCCCGAGTCTCACGCCTGGGACTCACTGGAGATGCTGACCTGGGCGGCCGCGCACACCCAGCGGATCCGCGTGACCACAGGCATCCTGAACTCGATCTTCCAGCCACCGGTCATCCTGGCCCGCAGGCTGGCCACGCTCGACCGGCTGTCCGGGGGGCGGCTGGACGTCGGCGTCGGCCAAGGCGGCGGCACGCGGCTGCCACCGTTCTACATCCCCGAGGAGTTCATCGCGGCGGGAGTGCCGGTCAGCCGCAGAGGCACCGGATTCGTCGAACACATCGCTGCGATGCGGGCATGTTGGGCCCCCGACCCCGTCGAGTTCGATGGTGAGCGCTACCGGATCCCGCCGTCCATGGTCGGCCCGAAACCGTGCGCAGGCACCATCCCCGTGTTCATCGGCGCGATAACCCGCCACACCATCGAACGGACAGCCCGCATCGGGGACGGCTTCATCACCACCGCAGTCGACTGGGACGCCACCGGTGCGCACGTACGCTGGTACCGAGCGGCCGGCGGCACCGGCACCGTCGTGGTGAACGTGATCCCGGCCCGTCATCAACTCTCGCCCAGCGCCTTCACCAGCGCCGTGCTGAGCGAGCTGGACCGCGCCGCGGCCGTCGGCGCCGACGAAATGCATATCGCGCTCCAGCTCCTGTCGGTCAACCCGGACCAGCAGGTCGAGCTGCTGGAAGCGCTCGCGACCGAGCTTGACCTGCCAACACCGTAGAACCGATCCGATGGGTTCCCGCTACCGAGACCATCTCGGACACTCGTTGAGCCAAGTGTCCGAGATGGCGATCTCATGGTTCAGTCGGCTGGTGGTGCGGCGAATCGGATCTTCAAGCCTCCCAGAATGGTCCGGTCAGGCCCACCGAGCGGAAATACTCGGCGGCCTGCGACGGATGCCGTCGCACGTATCCGGGGTCGAGGCGCCCGGTGTACCACCCTGATGCCAGTCGCCACAGCTGCTGCACCGACATTGCGTAGCCTTCGGATGCGCGATGGTCGGTGAGCCAGCGTATCAGGCACCCGCGATCGCAGAAGATGCGCTGATGGCCACACGTGTGCAGCACGTCATCCCAGACCTGCTTCATCGGTACCAGGAAATGGGCGACCTGGTTTCCTTCGGGAGCTGTGTCGGTGCCGACCCGCCAGGCGTGCGGTTTCGCGCACGCGGGACACACGGTCGCCACCAACATCGGAGCCGCACCGGAGACGAGATGCGCGATCGCGAAGGAGTCCCATGAGCACCCGCCCCACCACAGCGCGGTCTGGCTCATGACCGAGAACCCGAAGTTTTCAGTCGCGAACGGGTGCGCCAGCACGATGCGTCCATCCCGCAGACCGAAGTGACGTTCCGCGCCGAGCTGTTCGATCACCCCGAAGAAGTCGTCTCGGGATAGGCGGTGGCGGGAAGCGATCACGTTGAGATCGGGCAAGTGGCCGGTATCGGCCAACGCGCGATAGATGTCGAGACGCACGGCCTCTGCGATGTCCGAGTCCACAGGGAATATCCTTACGCTGCAGTACGAGTCGATCTGTCTTGTTCTCTGCAGTCGGGTTGCTGCCAGCACAATGCGGCACGGCATACCGCTAGCCGCACGCCGGCTCGGATGAGCAGCCCGATCAAGTTCCAGCCACGCCAGGTGCTTCCAGCGTATGGAGCACCGCGGGGACACTCATCGGTGTTCGGACGATGAATATCCCCGCTGGTCGCTACCTATGTCCGTTCAGTTTGTCTCTGCGATGATCTCAGCCGTCGGGTTCCGAAAGTCGCAATGGTGCCTGGCAGTAGCCACACACCGCGCTGCCACCCGAGACAGACAGCAAAGCAATCGGCGCGCCGATCAGCTGGTTGCGAAAGAGAATGAAACATCAGCTGAAGAATTCCGTCAGCAACGGTTCGAGTCGGGCGGGCTTGTTGAGGATGTCGTGGTCTTCACCGGACAGCACTTCCCGGCGTGCTGTGGGGATCGCGGCGGCGAGAGCCTGGGCCCCAGTCTGGATCCACGGCCAGGTCTGGTCGCCGTTGACGACCAGCGCCGGGATGTTGATCGTGGAGTATCGGTCGGTTTGCAGTCGCAGCCGGGAGCCGCAGACCGCGACGTCGTACGGGAGGCTGTGGGCCTGCGCACGGAGGAATTCCCATGCCGGTGAGTTGCGCATCCCGGCGACCATCGGTGCCGGTACCCCGACCTGCTCGGTCAGGAACAGCTCGGCGGCGGCGTCGCGGTCGCCGGCCGCGATGTGGGCGACCAGCCGGTCGAACACGTCGGCGGGGGGCTCCGGGCGATTGCCGTCGACGACCGCAGGCATCTCGTACACCGCTACCTTGTCGATGGGCAGCCCGCGCAGCACGCCCTCCAGGGCCAGCGCGGCACCGGAGGAATGACCGAACACGCTCGCGGCGCCTCCCACGTGTTCGATTACCGTTGCCAGATCGTCTATTTCGCGCTCGACGGCGTAGTCACCGCTGAAGTCGGTACTACCCCCGCGGCCACGACGGTCGTATGTGACGGCGGTCAGACGCGGGGCCAGGATCGAGGCTAGCGCGGCGACTGTGGAGCGATCGTTGAATGCGCCGCCGATCAGGATCACCGGCGCGCCGGTACCTGTCGTTTCGACGGCGATCGCGCTGCCGTCGGAGGAGGTGAGAGTGGTCAGAGCCGAGTTGGTCATGGAGTCGTTGCCTTTCGGTCGGTCAGAGGTCAGCCGGCGGTGGGGAATCGGAAGCCGAGGTGGGTGATGGCGGGTGAATCGACGACGCGGAACCGGTCCAGTTCCACCATGCTGTCGGGCAGTTGGTCGAACAGCCGGGTGCCCTGCCCGAGCAGGACCGGTGCGATGTGCACGTGCATTTCGTTCACCAGTCGCTGGGCGATCGCTTGTTGCACGATCGCGGCGCCGCCGCTGATGTGCACGTGCTGATCACCGCACATGGTCTTCGCACGCTCGATCGCCGCCTTCAGGCCGTCGGTGACGAAATGGAAGGTAGTGCCGCCCTTGCGAACCAGTGGCTCGCGCTCGCGATGGGTCACTACGAACACCGGTGCGCGGAACGGCGGAGACTCGCCCCACGGCTCCTCGCCCGAGTCGAACATGCGCCGGCCCATCACATAGGCGCCCGCCTGCTCGAACATCTCCGCCAGCAGCGCGTCGTCGGCATCCTGCAGACCGCCGTCGAAACCCGCGCGTTCGCGCCACACGAGATGCTCGACGACCCATTCGGTGATCCGGAAGAACCCCTTGTCAAGGTAGGGCGGCTGCTGTGCGGCGAGCCCACAAATGAAGCCGTCCAGCGAAATCGTTATGTCGGTGCGCACGTTCGGCACATCGTCTCCTCGATGCGTTGGTGTCTTTCGCGTACTAGTCGAATCCGGTTTGCGAACTCTTGACATCGGGATCGACCCAGCATCGAAATGTGACCCACATAACTATTGGTCGTGGTGGGAGCCACCGTAGGAGTGTCGTGACGCCACCAACGTCGCGGGTGATGTTCGCCGTCCGTGTTGGTGGTGCCGGCCTGAGTGCCGTTCTGGCGCGTTCCCGCATCGCCGTGGTCACCGGCGTGTGCTCGCCATGCTGACGGCTGATTCGTCGACCTTCTCAACTTTCGTATCAGCAGTACTGTCGACGTCCCGAATCGCAGCGCAGCGAACGCTGGTGGCGGCGCTACATCTGGCGCCGAAGTCAGCGAATCGCTCCCCAGGGAAGCATGGCGTGGGCGCCGACCACGCCGTTCACGATCTGAGTCACTCGGATATCGACTGCCACACTCGCCAGTAGGATTGCGTCCGGCCGAGAAATCCTGTGCAGTCGGCAAATCAGCGCGAACATCGAATCGAGCGCCTGAAAGGTTGCTTCGTCCAGGGTGTCTCCCAGACCCAAGGTCACCCATCCAGACGGTGTGAGCGCCACCGGTCCGTCGAGTTTCCAGCCGTGGTGTAGGTCCAGGGTGAGGTCGACCTGGGTCATCGGGCACTCGATCGCGGTGCCGCTGATCTCTCCATCGCCTTGTGCCGCGTGACCATCACCGACCGAGAGAAGGGCTCCTTCCACCGACACAGGCAGGAAGAGCGTGCTTCCCGCCACAAGTTCTTTACAGTCGAGGTTTCCGCCGTGCCACCGGGGCGGGAACGTGGGATGCGGCCCTTCTTCGGGCGGTGGCATGCCCATCACCCCGAGAAACGGGCGGAGCCCGACAGTATGCCCGTGTTGGTTGCGCCCGGTCATCGTCGCGGTGTCCAGTTGCCAGGCATGCACAGCCCCGGGGTCGGCGATGCCGTATCGCGAGTTGAGCTCACTCTGGGGTGTCGCCGAGGTGCCCCAGGAATCGGGAACCAACGATCCCACGTGGATGCTGAGGACCAACCCTGGTCGCGCGCCGCGAACCGCGATCGGACCGATGAGAGCATGGCCATAACCGTCGCGATGCTGTGGCACTCTGGGCCGCTCGGCTATCGGGCCGTTGATGTAAGGACCGCTGGACCACCAGGCGTCGAGTGTTCGCAGTCGCACCGAATCGCCGGGGTCGACAGTGAGCACCGGAGGTAGATCGCTGGAAAAGAAGCCGTGCAGGGTCTCGTCGCCGGGTTCGAGAAAGAACGTGTTCGCCATGGTGTTGTCTACTGCCGGTCCTGATTCCTCGTTGGAATTCGGCCCCTGCCTGGGCCGGTCACCCGATGTGCGATGGCGTAAATGAGGGCGGCAAGCCCGAGCGCCACGAAAACGCCCAGGTTGCTGGCGCCGAGACTGCCATGGCGGGCAGCCGGGGTGAATAGGTAGCCCAGCAGGGGGCCGATATGCGGATCTTCCGAGACCACCAGACCCAGCCCGAGGGCGGTGGCCACGACCATGGTGCCCACGCCGACCACATTGATCCGACCGTAGGCACCTGCCGAGCTGTACAGGGCAACCCGGTCGTAGCCATGACCGCGGCGCTGCCAAAGGTCGACCAGGAAGATCCCCGTCCATGCGGCCATCGGCACACCGATGACCGTCAGGAATGCCTGAAACGGGGCAAAGAAGCCGGGCGCCACGAACGCCACGTAGCCACCCGCAACTGTCACCAGGCCGGCATCGATCAACACCGCAGCCCGGCGAGGAAGCCGAATGCCCATCGTCAGCAGAACCAGCCCGGAGGAGTACAGGTCCATGATCGACGCGGACACGAATGAAAGGACGGCGAAGGTGACGTAGGGAACGAGGAACCACGTCGGTAGATGCGCGGCGAGTGCGCCGACCGGGTTGGTGACCGCCGCGTCGGCGACCGCCGGGTCACCCGCGGCCAGTAGGATCCCGAACATCAACAACACGACGGGCGGAGCGCTGCCGCCGAATGCGGTCCAGCCAACCACCCCACGTCGGCTCGCCGCCCGCGGGAGATATCGCGAATAGTCGGCAGCACAGTTGACCCAACCCAGACCGAACAGCGTCGCGGTGAATGCAACACTTCCGGCGAAAGCGCCCCAGCTGAAGTGGCCTATCGCCGAGAACGAGATCCGCGGCAGCGTCAACACCAGATACACCCCGGTGAGAGCGGTGAACACCAAGGTCAGCCATTTCTGCACTCGTAAGATCACATGCAAGCCATAGGCGCCGACCACCGTTGAGCCAACGATCACCGTCACAAAGGTGACAACCATGATCGGTGTCGGGTTCACGTCGGGGTTCAGGCGCAGCGCCACTGTCTTCGCGGCCAGAGCGGACAGGACAGCTCCCACGGTCTCCCACCCGACCAACGCCAGATAGCTGAGCACAGCCGGAACCTTGTTGCCGTGATATCCGAACGCCGCGCGGCTGGTGACCATGGTCGGGGCCCCGCCCTGTTGTCCGGCCAGGGATGCCAAGCCGACCAGCAGGAACGACAACACCACGCCGATCGCTGCAGCAACGGTCGCCGACAGCCAGCCCAAACCGAGCGCCGCCACGTACATGCCGAAAGTCACGATGATCACGTTGATGTTGGGAGCGGCCCATGGCCAAAACAATCCCCGTGGACTGCCGCGACGCTCATCGTCGGCGACCCACTCGAGTCCCCTGCTCTCTACTTCCCACGCCGGGTGCTCGGTGCGGTCGCCTTCCTGTACAGCTGACGATGCACCACCGGGCTTCACCTTCACTCCAAACACCTATTTAATGTACCGCTTATCAACGGCACATTAAATAGGTGAGATGATGGTGACGATCTGTTGCGTTTGGCCGGGTCGCTGAAGTTCGGGCATGCTACTGCGTCGCTGCTGGTGGGCAAGCTGTCGGCGCCGGGTCGGCAGAATGCTCTGGCGGCGGCGTTGAAGGAGTACGGTGCCATGCGCCGTACTCTCTACGCCTGCCGGTATCTGGGGTTCCGGACTCGCGCGAAAAACAACGGATATGACTCAAGCCGTTGGTAGAGCATCGATTTGGTGGGTGATTAGGGCGTTCTGCCTGGTTGATCGTCTCGTTCGAGGTGGCGGTAGACGGTCTTACGGGAGACGCCGAAGGTCTCAGCGATCTGGGCGAGACCCGCCCCACGATCTATCGGCACCTCTAACGAGGCGACTCCGTAGCCTCGCCTCAACGACTACCTGCGGCTACGCCCATATCCGTTGTATTTTCACCAGTCCGGGACCCCGAGACGTGCCGACGCTCGAGACGAGTCGTCGGCACGCCGACCAGTTGCTCTTCGGTGGTCCCGTCGACCGCTCGCGAAGTTACCGGGCTGGCTCAGGCAGGGATGCCGGTGTATAGGTCGAAGCTGCCGTCGGGCTGCTGCTCGCAGACGTAGTGGGTGCCGCCGGTGCTGGGGTCCTGGCCGTCGGCCTCGCATGCGGCCTGGGTGGCGTAGTTGCCGATGTAGTCACCGCCGGGGTTGGCCTGGGCGACACCGATTCCGAGGGTGGCAGCGGCGCCGAGGGTGAGCAGGCCGGAGACAACGGCGGTGGCAATCTTGATCATGGGCTCCCTTGCTGTGAGGACCCCGAGGGGCTGTGAGGACTCGGCGGGCCCGAGTTCGACAACAGTAGAGCAGGCCGGCCTCGGCAGCCCAGCCGAGTGCTACCAGCCCGAACTCGCCCCTGAGAAGGTGAAAACCACTCCGTAGCAGCGCATCACGACGAAGGCGTTGGACAACTCATCGGCCATGGCCGGGCATCATGCGCTACAGCCGATTTCGACCCACCGAAACGAATCACACGACATGAGAAACAGTGTCGTTTGGCCTGGAACCCACCTCGGCGAGATCCCCAGGAGTATCCGGTCCTACACCGCGATGTCGGGCAACGGCCGCGATTACTACCGGGACCCCCTGCCGGGGGCATCGGTCAACCGGCTATCGGCTCTGATAGAGAAGCCCCCGCATAGCGTTCTTCCCATGACGTGGTGCGGCAGCTCGACCTCGTCATCGGCGGAGGCAGCTTGGCGGTGCGCGGGCCGACAGTAGCGACGGACTCCGGCCCGATCGCTCGGCAGCCGGGCACCGCACCAACGGCAGGTCGTGGGCATACCGTCACCCCTAACCGGACGATACGCTCGCTATAGCGTGACGTCAGTTCTTGAGTTTGGACCACCGCTCATGTGCGGATTGGCGGGTCATGCCGGCGGCCTTGCCGATCGCGTCCCAGGACGCGCCCTGCGCGCGTGCCTCACGCACGGCCTCGGTGAGCCGGGCCTGCGCCTGCGCGGCGGCGGTGGCGGTCAGTTCCACCGCGTAGGTGCCCGGGGTCGGCGCGATGTGCTGCTCCCAATCGACCATGATCAGGTCCTCGAGCTCGCTGGCAAGCATGCTGTCGGGCGAGTAGACGCGCCGCTGCGCGAGATCCTGCTCCGCCGCACTGGCCACCCGGTCCAGATCGGGCCTCGCCAGCATTGCTTCCCGCTGGACGAGTCGAGGTCCGAGCAGATCGCGCGCCACGCGACGACCTCGCCGTCGGTGCGGTGCTGCCAGTCGTCGTAGTCGAGTGATGTCCCATCTGCCGCTATGGTGGCGATCAGCCCGTCCGACCACGATGCGCCCGACGCACCGTCCGCGAACACGAACGCGACGTAGCCCTCGTGCCGTCCATCCTCGGTCTGTCGTGCCATGACCCCTCCCGTGCTGTAAGGACTTCCTGACAATCATACCCCTATATGTCAGGAAGTCCTTACAGATATCGGCGAATCCAGCACCAGAGTTCGTGTTCGGAAAACGCAGGATCTCCAATCCACAATCGACGCGTACGGATTGACCCCCGTCTTCGCCTGTCTCTCAGGCACTCAACCGGATCCCAGTCATGGACCCGCCCGGCCTCCGAGGGATCGACCGGGCGGGGTTAGCTGGTCACCGGAGCAGGGGGTGACCAGCTAACCATCGTAGGTATCTCCACCTCGACCAGGACTGCCACCACGCCGATGTACCCATGCCTCACTGTTCGGAAAACATCGTGGGCCGAACGCGTACGCGGCAGGTCGCGGTACGCGGGCCCTCGCGGACCGGCTGGGTATGGAGTGGGGTTGTCACGACCCCGCCGCCGCGTATCACCGGGTCGAAACCGGGCAGAACCGGAAGAGTACGAACCGTGGATCCGCTGCCGAAATACCGTCACCGGAGGCTTACTGGATACGTAGCGGTTGCCGCAGCAAGATCGACATCCGTTGCAAGGCAATCCTTTTCATTCTATTTCGGATTGGAGTCCGACCATGGCGCCTGTTCTCACCTCCCTGACACCCTCTTCCGGCCCCGCGACGACTTTCAGCTCTGTGGTGATCGCCGGCTCCGGGTTCGCCAATGTCGGTCCTTTGACCGTGCGGTTCGGTACCAAGGCAACGACATTCACCATCGACTCCAACACCCAGATCACGGCCATCTCCCCGACGGGAACGGGCACGGTGAACGTCACCGTCACCGTGGAGCTCGACGGCACCAGCAACGCATTGCCCTTCACCTATGTCTGACGGCCCAATCGCGCTGCGGCCGCAGGTAACCCACTCCGCCGGCACGATATGACCGGCATTACTCTTGTCGTAGGTCAGCGAACACCCCTCCCCCGGCTTCGCTGACCTTGTCATGTGCGGTGCCGTCAGGGGCTCTCCTGACGGCACTGTCCCGCAGCCCGCGACGCTCGGCGGCCGCATCTACGCCGAGATTCTCCTGTTCCGGTCACCACGTCCACCGCTGGTGTTGAGAATCGATCGATCCGCGGCACCTCCGGTGTCAGGACATGAATCGGCAGGTTGAGGGCCGAGTCTGGGTGTCGAGAAACGTGTGGCGCGGGCGTGCGCCGCGTTCGGCGGTGCTCTACCGACATCAGGGCATGCTCGAACTCGGCTATCGCGCCGAGGATTTGGAAGAACATGCCGCCGACGGCGGTCAAGGTATCGATGCCCTGGCTGTACGCCTGCTGGGGTTGAGGTATCCCCGGCGGGCAAATCCGGTGGCAACGGTTCCCGCTCGCCGATAGTGTCGCTCGCTGTGCGGTTCAGATGGTTGTTGCTGTCCACGCTTCTCGCGGCGGCTACGCTGTCGTTCCTCGTCTCGCTATACCTCGCGACCGACGGTCCCGAGCAGGGATGCGACACAGGTACCGCCTACATCCCGCCGTGCGATTTCTGGGGCCGGCTGGTGTGGTGGGCGCCGGGCGTCGTGCTGTGGGGAACCCCGGTCTTGTGGGTTCTCCTCGGATTCACCGTGGCGATCGTCCGCGACCAGTTGTCCCGCTGCGCCAGCAAAGTGAAGAGCTGAACCATCAATTCACCCTGGCAGCGACAGTTTTCGCCACGGCTGAAGCCGGGATAGCCGTGGTTCACTGCCCGTGAACCAGCCCTGGCGATCCAGCCGTGGCACCAAGGCTCAGGGTTCGTCCAGGTCGACGATCGCGGCCGTTGCGCGATGTCGGACAACGATGATCGTGAGTGCGCCCCCGGGACGTGGCCCCGCCCGGCCTGCGGACGGAAGGCAGAACCGGGCGGGTGTGACGTATCTCCACAGCGGGTACCCGACCATGGCCGTGGCCATTGCCGGATCACCGCTGATCATCGTAGGTGCGCGACCGTGCACCGGTCCCCCGCCACGCCGCGACACAAACCTCCCACCGCTACAGCCACAGCTCCACAGCGCGGGCCGGATGGCACGCGGGCCGGCCCCGGACCCGGCATCGGTGCGGGCCGGACATCGCTAGCCCGTGAACGGGTTGCCGCGCTCGATGAGCCGCTTGTACAGGGTGTGCTGGATCGTTTCGCGGACCTGGTCGGCGATCTCGAACATGGTCATCGGATCGTCGGCGGCTTGGGGCCCGTAGGTGGCGGTGGGGATGGGCTCACCGAACTCGATGTGCCACTTCGTCGGCAGCGGGACAGCGCCGAGCACACCCAGGTGCGGGAACAGCGGTGTCACCGGGAAGTACGGCAGGCCGAGCAGCCGCGCCAGCCCGGTTAGGTCGCCAAGTTTGGGATAGATCTCTTCCGAGCCGACGATCGAGCACGGAATGAGCGGCACACCGGTCTTCAGCGCCACCGAGGCGAAGCCGCCGCGCCCGAACCGCTGTAGCTTGTACCGCGCGCGGTAGGGCTTGCCGACGCCCTTGAAGCCCTCGGGGAACACTCCTGCCAGCTCGCCTGTGCGCAACAGCGCCTCGGCGCCGGCGGGGCAGGCCCGCGTGTGCCCGGCCCGGCGTGCCAGCCCGGCCACGATCGGCAACTCGAAGACCAGATCGGCGGCCAGCAGCCGCAGTGCCCGATGCCCGGGATGGCGATCATGCACGGCCACCTGCAGCATCAGCCCGTCCAACGGCACCACCCCGGCGTGGTTGGCCACGACCAGAGCGCCCCCGGTGTCGGGGAGATTGTCGATGCCGCTGACCTGCACCCGGAACCACAACTGCGACAGCGGCCGCAACACCGGCAGGATCAGCGACTCCAGCAACTGCTCATCGAGCCCGAACTCGTCGAGCTGGTAATCCCCGGTCAGGCGGCGACGCGCGAAACCGGCAGACCCCCGCACACCCGCGGCGAGATGGCCTAGCACCCGATCACCGAGGGTTCCGCTACGACCGCGGCGACGCCGAATTTCCCGACACTCATGATGAACCACCGTTCGATTCGTTGTTCGCAAACTGCAATCGTGGAGTGTGGAGCACAGAAACGGGGCTGTTCATTGGTGGTCCTCCGCTCGACGGGATCCCCCGCCCCTTCGGATGTGACCGTCTCGCGAAGAAACGAAGCTGTTCAAGCCCCGTCTCGACAACCCATGTCCTTGACGCGCTGACGGAAACCCGAACATATCCCCACCCGATCCCCGGGGGCCAGGACTGCGTGACGGATGTGGCGAAACTTCACATTTGCTGGGGTTTTCGCCTCCGTGCCGCCACTGATTTACCCAGCAGACATCACCGATTCACGCGATGGTTACGCGAGGTGGAGTAGTTCGTCATTACTGGGCGAAGGCCAAGCAATGGTGTTCACTCCGCCCGACCGAATCACGACACTGAACGTCTCCACCAACGCCCGTTACATTCTCTCCCGGTTCATCTCGTCAACGCACTACCTCCGCTTCACTCGGCCGTGACGCCGGTGTCCGATGGTCGTGCACGAAACCCCGGATCGGGACTCACCCGTGGACCGCAGCGGCTGTGAGCGGGTAGCCAGAAATGCTCATAGTCGGCGAGCCTGTCGCGGGGGGTGTCGGCTGCCACGGGGAAGGGACCACTTCGGAGTGGTTTTTGCCAGGGGCATGGGACCACCCTGTTTGCCACTGATGGGACCACCTGACTAGCG
>NZ_JBIWMX010000071.1:0-14029 GCF_044766925.1 Nocardia sp. NPDC101769
CGGGGGACCACCGGCAGCAGGGGTTCCACACGCTCCCACAACCGATCATCGATCTCCCATGGCCTACGTTGTGCCGTCGTATACCTCCAGTCACAGGCGACACACGAAGAACACCAACCGATCTCGCATCATTCCCCCCACCAGCCCCATTTTGTTACGAGTTCTTAGTGAGGTGATCTCAGCAAGGTAGGCAACGGTTTTCACTTGCTGTCGCGGAAGATGTTGGGCGACATGCCGGTTGGGTGCCGGTGAGGACGCGGAGTCCCCGGTACCGTTGGGCGCACAAGATCAACGCCCTCGTGTGATGTCTGTTCCGCTGCTGACTAGGGTGGGGCCTGAGGAGGCATGGTGACTGAAGCGAACACATTGAGGTGCAATCCAATCGCGGAGGCTGTGATCGGAGCGTGGCAGCTCGTGTCCTATCTGATGGAAGACGCTCACGGTGGCAACCGCACCTACCTGCTCGGAGACGACGCTCAGGGCATGATCATCTACACCCCGTCCGGTCATATGTCGGTACAGATCGGATCCACCGGTCGGCAGCAGTACACAGACGGCTCTCCGCACGGCGGCAGCGACATCGAACGCGCTGCGGCCGCCGCAGGTTACCTGGCCTATGCCGGCCGCTACACCGTGTCCGACGACGGCATCATCAACCACATACCCGATGTCTCACTGTTCCCGAACTGGGAGCACACCACCGTTGCCCGCAGGGCCACCCTCGCCGGCGACCGGCTCACACTCGAACTGGCCGAGCCACTCGTCATCGATGGCGAACGATGGTTCGTCCGCCTTACCTGGGAACGAACCGAAGTGGCCCGTCCTCGGTGAAGAGTCTGTGCAGCCTGCGGATCACTTGCTCCGCAGGCTCAACCGCCACCTGATTCGCCGCCGGAGCCCGGGCGTTGGCCGCAGGCGTCGGATCAGCTCCGGCACTGCCGAGCCACAACTCAGCCCGCCGTTTCTCTCCTGGATTCTCCCGGTCGGCGTGCCTCGATCTGTTCCTCGGCCCACTGCGCCCACTCCTCGTTCATCGTTTGGAAT
Source organism: Nocardia sp. NPDC101769 (assembly GCF_044766925.1). NCBI lineage: Bacteria > Bacillati > Actinomycetota > Actinomycetes > Mycobacteriales > Nocardiaceae > Nocardia > Nocardia sp. NPDC101769. Next base: position 1,045 of record NZ_JBIWMX010000071.1, read on the forward strand.
CGCTTGCCCCATTCGAGGGCGATTCGTCCGTAGTCGGAGAAGGCTTCGTCGGTCCAATCGGTGGATTGCTCCAGCGCGGCAAGCGCGTCTTGTCCGGCGCGGGAGCGTTCCCGGATGCCGGCCATGTGGTCGAGGGCCTGCTGTGGCGGAAGGATGCCGAGGAAGAAGACTCGTAGCAGCATCTCGTTGCGGGCGGGCGTCTTCGATTCGTTTGTGCTGAGCCAGTTTCGGAGTTCGGTGTCGCCGGCCGGGGTGATCGAGTATTCCTTGCGCCGGCGCGGCCCCTCCTCGGACGCGGTGATCAAACCTTCGCCGGCCAGCTTCGTCAGCTCGGTATACACCTGGGTCTGCGAGGCCGACCACACATTGTCGAGCGATCCAGCGAACCGCTGCAGCAGGTCGTAGCCGCTGGCCGGCTGGTCCGCCAGCAGGCCGAGAAGGGCATGCCGAAGGCTCACGACTCCACCTCGCCCGCACACGGCTCCGTCGTGCACCCGGCGCCCTGTGCCGATGATTCGTTCCGCTGCGCTCTGCTCATGACCACACCATACATTGCGGTGTTGACATGTCGAAGGCGCAGTATCATGATCGACTTACATTCCGGTACCGGAATATTCGTCTACAACATGTCTCAGATGGAATATCTAGGAGTCAGTCCGCCATGTCCTACCTGCGCACCTTCGCCCCCTGGATCGTCTACGCGGTCGTACCGGACCACTACTGGCAGTGGGCGGCACTGATCGGCACGTGCCTGTCTCTGATCGAGATCACCCGCCTGGTCCGGGACGGTCGGGAGATCGCCGCGATGGTCATCGACATCGGTACCGGGGTGTTCTTCCTCGCGTTGACGATCGTCGCGTTCGCGGACCCGAACACGGCTCTGCATCCGTATTCGCCCGCGATCTCCAGTGGCGTGCTGATGCTCGTCGCGGGGATCTCGATGGTCGTCCGCATGCCGTTCACCCTGCCGATCGCCAAGCAGTCGACCCCCCCGGAGCTGTGGTCGAACCCGGGGTTCCTGCGCGCCAACTACCTCATCACCGCCGTGTGGACCGCCAGCTTCACCATCGGGTGCATCGCGCTGGCGGTGCTGGCACACGCCGACGGGCCGCGCATCGCGGTCCAGGTCGCCGCGTTCGCGATCCCGGCCACCTTCACCGTCCGCTACAGCGCACACATGCAGGCCGTAGCGCAGCGTACGAACCCCTCCGCCGCCTAGATCAAGGACTTTCCCATCATGAACAGCCCAGTTCCCCATCTGCTCGGTAACTTCGCCCCCGTCCCCGCCGAGATCACCGCGACCGAACTACCGGTATCGGGCGCCATCCCACCCGAGTTGACCGGCTGGTACCTACGCAACGGCCCCAACCCGCGTACCGCAGGCTCGGCGCACTGGTTCGTCGGCGACGGCATGGTCCACGGCGTCCGTCTCGAGGCCGGCCGCGCGGTCGCCTACCGCAACCGCTGGGTCCGGACTACCAGATTCACCGGAGAAATCCCCGGTGACAACGGCATCGACTCACCCGATCTGACCGCCGGGGTCGCCAACACCCACGTCGTGCGGCACGCCGGACGCACCTTCGCGCTCGTGGAATCGGCGTTACCGTACGAACTCGACCTGCGGGCCGGCCACGAACTCGACACCCTCGGCGCCTACGACTTCGACGGCCGGTTGCACACCGCGATGACCGCCCACCCCAAGGTCTGCCCCCGCACCGGCGAACTGCACTTCTTCGGATACGGTGCACACCAACGCCCCTACGTGACCTATCACCGCGCCGACCCCGCCGGAAATCTGGTCTACAGCCGGCCGATCGACGTCGCCGCCCCGACGATGATGCACGACTTCCACCTCACCTCCCGGCACATCGTGTTCATGGACCTTCCGATGGTGTTCGACCAGGTGCGGGCACAGTCACCGGGAATGCCCTTCAGCTGGCGCCCCGACTACGGCGCACGCCTGGGCGTCCTGGACCGCGCGCACCCCGAAACCCCGGTGCGATGGTTCGACATCGAGCCCTGCTACGTATTCCACGGTCTCAACGCCCACGAGGATCCCACCGGGCAGATACTGACCCTGCACGTCGTGCGTTACGACCACCTCGGCGACGGTGTCGCCCTGGGCGAACGAGGCGAATTGTGGCGCTGGACCATCGATCTCGCCGCCGGCACGGTCACCGAACACCAAATCGACGATCGCGGAACCGAATTCCCGCGCATCGACGACCGGCTGGCCGGCCTGCCCGCCCGGTACGGGCACACCACCAGCGGAGCGGTATCCGGCGAGCACGGCAGGCCCGGCGCCCTGCACCGCTACGACCTGCGTTCGGACACCGCGACAAGCTATGTGTTCCCGCAGGGACGGAACCCGGCCGAGGCCGCCTTCGCTCCGGCCGACCACACCCCCGGAGGCCCGGGCTGGCTGCTGACCTACTTGTACGACGCGGCGACCGACCGCAGCGACCTGGTCATCCTCGACGCCGACGACATCGCCGCAGGTCCGATCGCCGAAATCCATCTACCCCAACGGGTACCCGCCGGATTCCACGGTAACTGGCTACCCGACGAACCCGGCCTGATCTCCGCCGATCACACCGCCTGACTACCGCACCACCCGATATGAGCAACGATGATCGGCTTGCGGCCACCGGCCCGCAAGCCGATCACGTGCCGATACAACGGCCACTGAGGTGATCCCAGCAAGGTAGACGACCGTTTCGGGTGCTGTGACGGAAGTCCTTGGGCGACACGCCGATTGGGTGCTGGATGTGGATGTGGAGTCCTCGGTAGATGGTTTCTCACCACAAGATCCATCTCGACCAAAAGGACTCCACGTGATCGCCTATCCTGCCATGCTCGACGTTCCCCGGGAACTGGTCGGGTACGTGTCGCGGCTGCTGGCCGCCGAACGACGGGCACGGGGCACCCGCCGCGGCAGCCGTGCGCTGACCTGCTGGAAGCAAGCGTTGTTCCTGGTGGTGTGGTTGCGCAAGCAGGAAGACCTCGGTGTGCTGGGTGCGGGGTTCGGCATCAGCCGCGCCACCGCCTACCGCTACCACGGCGAAGGCGTCACCATTCTCGCCGGACAAGCCCCCGACCTGCACGAAGCCCTGCTCCGCGCTCACGACGAGGGCTTGGCGTACCTGATTGTCGACGGGAAAGTCTTCGACTCCGACCGCTGCAACGAGCAGACCACCAGCGTGAAAGGGAAACAGATCGACCTGTGGTACTCCGGGAAAGCTCACACCCACGGCGGCAACATCCAAGCCCTGTGTGCACCAACAGGATTGCCACTATGGGTCGCGGACATTGAACCCGGCTCGGTGCACGACCTGGTCGCCGCCCGGGACCACGTGCTGGGCGCATTGTATTGGGCGGCATCACATCTGGATCTGCCGACACTAGCCGACGGCGGCTACGACGGCGCTGGCATCGGTGTGCACACACCGTTCAAACAGCCCGCCGACGGCCGGGCCCTCGACGCCGACAACCGCACCTACAACGCCCTGCTACGCGGGCTGCGCTGCCTCGGCGAACGCGGCTTCGCCGTCCTCGTCGGTCGCTGGCGCGCCCTGCGCCACTTTACCTGCAGCCCCGACAAGATCGGCACCATCGTCAAAGCCGCACTCGTCCTCACCCATTTCGAATACCGCCAGACCGAATGAAAGTCGGTGAGATCACCTCAATGCCGGACAGAACCGGGCTCGGCCGGTCGGTGTGAAAATGACCGATCCGATGACTGATCTGATGACCGATCCGTCTGGATCGACCGTACATCCGCTGCTCGCTGAGAGCCGACGATTCCGTCGCGGATCGCTTTCCGAACGCTCCCGGAACAGGCCTCACCAGAGGCCGGCCGTAGAGGGAGTAGCCAGCCCGCAGCCCGGGCGCTGGAAACGTTGATTCAGACACGGGGTTCCAAGACCGATCCACCCAGCGAATCTGGCTGCCGCTGTCAGTGTTCGAAGTCCTCATCAGCGATGTTCGAAGTCGGCTTCAGCAGCTGCTGGTAGGCGATCAGATTGCTTGAGGAGAGGTCGGATTGCGGTGCACCTGTGCGACGAACCGGCAGGATGTCTGCATGTCCATTACGTTCCGGATTGACCGGATCATCGGGGATCGTCCCTTCGCCGAAGCCGGTGATCCTGTCCTCATCGTCGACGACGAGCGTCAGCATGTGCTGGCAGTAGCGGGCACGTACGACCATTTCGACCGCGCTACGCCGGTCGGTGTGTACGGCATCGAAGACCTGGAATGCCGCGCGTTGCTTCGTGCGCGTTTCCCCGTGCACGCCATGGCGTTCCACCCCAGCTTGCCTCTACTTGCCGTCGGCTCGGGTAGCTATGACGGCGGCTATTTTTTCGAGGGAGAGTTACTCCTGCTGGACCTGGAGACAGGCGCGGTCACCTCGCTCATCGAGAATTACTACGGTCGCCAGGTCCTGGGTCTGGACTGGCTCGACGATCGTGGGTTGCGCGTGCAGATGGCACCGCCGGACGACTACAAAGATAAGAGCGCATGGGTCGAGGGGCATGTCGCGGTAGTACATCGGCCGGACTGGAGGTCCGTACCGCCGAACTCGCTTACCGGATACGACCTGGCCGGACCACGAATACCGCTGCCACGGCCCGACTGCCAGGCTCGAGCCCGCCAGCGGATCTGCGATCTGTCCCCAAAGTGGGAGCCTCGACGCAACATCCGCGCCATCGAAGGGCTCTCGGACGGCAGGATCATTGCCGCGCTCGACGGCGTCGGACTGGAATCCTGGTTGCCCTCCGGACAACGGCAGTGGACTGTCCCGGACGACATGGGTGGGCGTGACATCGTCGTTGCCGCCGATGAGCTTTCGGCCTGGACGGCTCTGACACGCCCCGGATGGGAAAAGGAGCCGCAGTCGGTGGTCCGGATTTCTCTCGAGAACGGGGCGCAGCTCGACCACCTGAGCTCCCTCGCTCCGGTGGCTCTGGTGCGATGTGTCGACGGCCTGCCGGCGCTGGCCCCTGAAGGCTCCAACCACGAACGCAGCAGGCTCCGTATCCGCCGCGGGACCCGCATCTACTTCTACGACATCGAGCCCAACGAAGACGCGCTGGGAATCGATGAGTACGAAGTATGGCTGGCCACAGCCGATCTGGAAGAGACAACCGTGGCCGACTATCCGCGTGCGCCGAAGGCGACGGACTTCACACGGGTGTTCCCCTTCTCATGGACACCGGACGAGACACACTTTGCCGGTCCGGGCGTGGAAACAGCAGACGGTGACCTGGTCTACGCGGGCACCGTCTACCACGGCCACGGGTTACAGCCCAGAGGCTCGTTCGTCGTCCGGCGCAACACGACAACCGGGGAACCGACCTGGATCTTCCGCACGGACCAGACGGTCCAATTGCTGCTCAGGCCGGGCGGATCAGAAAGAGTCTGCGGGCCGATCCACCCGGCCGCCGAGCACGATGCACCGCCCCGAGTCGGCGAAGCGGGGCACCGATTCCGGAGCCGTCCAACTATGACCCCGGCCGGATGATCCGACGTGAGAGTGCGGCGCGGTAACCGCACCCGGATTCCCCGCCCCGCCCCATGATCGGCTCACCCGCACCGCACGGTAGCGAGATCGGGTGGCGCAGCGGCCCGGATACCGCGCTGATGGCACGAATCAACAGTGCCCAGGCACGCACGGTCGCAGATGTCTTCGAATCAGTTGCGTGAGAATGCCGGACACGACCGGCCCGGCCGGTCGGTCGGTGAACCTTCATGGGGTGAAGGTGACCGATCTGATGGGATGGGGTCATGACACGCGGACGTGTCAAGGATCGGACGCGTCAAATGCACTGCGTCGGTACCGATCGTGGCGGGCAGCGGTGCCAACGGTTGGCCTCCGCCGACTTTGCCCCGGCACAGCCGGCGGCTCGGCCGGTCTCACAGCATCGTATCGATCGGACGAATTCCCTTCGGCCGCAGCGGATTTTGCTACGGTTTACATCCGGGATGCTGCCGACTGTGGAGGAAAACGCGTGGAAAACAGCAGCGAGTGGGACTTGCTTGTCGAGCTCATTTCTCAAGACAGTTACGGCGTGGACGTTGAGCCCGACAAAATCAGCATCAAGGTCGAGGACGCTGACGAGGATTGGGCCGCCCCGGACGTCGTGATCAGACGGGCAGACGAGGAATGGATCCAGATCGAAAGGCCGTTCGCCAAGGCCGCCGAGATCGATCTCCCCGCCGTACTCACCAAGGTCGGCAGCATGGTCACCGTCGGCGGGCTTGTCGTGATAGGTGAGCACATCATGCTGCGGCATGCGCTTCTGCTGGCCGAGGCCCTCGAGCCCGACGACAACTATGACAACGCGCGCAAGTATGAGACCCCGCTGGGAATACTCGTGGACGACGCCAGGACGCTGGGGCGGCAGCTCGCCGGGCACGACGACGACTTCTGACCGGCGCCCGCAGCGGTCCTTCCATGACGAGCAGCCGTTGAAGCTGCTGATGTGGCGATCCCAGGAAGCCGACACCAACTTCCGCGCCCTGGCCGAGCAACTACTTTTCATACGAGGTCTATTGACCCGCTTCTAGCCTGTTCGCCAAAGACGCGATCCGGCTGATCCGGCGTCGAGACATGGTCTGAGCGACAAGTGAATACCCACGACCGCTCATCCGCCGGGTGAACTGTCGTCGGCTGTCCAGCCGCACACTCCGCCGAGGATGCCGTGCGCGACCCGGGCGAGCCCGGCTGCGATCTGTTCGGACCCGAGGCCGCGTCTCCGCTGCTGCTGATATACCTCGGCGGCGAGCGGGGCCAAGAGCGCATCTACCAGCGAATCCGGCTCGGCCACACCGGCTTCCGTCAATAACGTCCGCACGTGCACTGCCCAGAATTGATAGGCCCCGGTCCCGAAGCGCGCACCCCCGACCTCCGTGCCGAGCACCAGATTGGCGTGCGCGTCCAGCAATTCGACCATGGCGGCGTAGAACGCGGCCAGCCGCTCCGCGGGCGGTGCGCCCGGCCCGAGCGGCGGCGCCCCGCGCAGCAGCTGCTCCTGCAATGCCCGTTCGTGCTCGTCGAGCAGCGCGACCGCGATCGACACCACGTCCGGATATCGCCGATACAGCGTCCCACGCCCGACCCCGGCCGCCTTGGCGATGTCGTCCATGGTGACCGTGCGCGGATCGCGGTCGGCGAACAGCCCCGCCGCGGCGGCGAGCACCTTGGCCCGATTGCGGGCCGCGTCCGCACGCTCGACCGGCGCTGCCGCGGACTCGTCGTTCAGAAGCGGCAACCGGGGAGCATTCATGCAGCTCACTGTAACCTCCGGACAATAACTGGACAAGATGTCCGATTGGGAACTATCGTGACGGCAGTAACCGGACACAATGTCCAATTGATGGGAGATCCGCTGATGACCGCCTTGCTGCACCTTGACGCCAGCGCCCGCCGGAACTCGATCAGCCGTGGGCTGGGCGCCGCCTTCACCGAAGCTTGGCGCGCAGAGCATCCCGACGGTACGTACGTCCACCGCGACCTGGCCGGCGACCCGATCCCGTTCATCGGCGAGGGCTGGACCGAACTGTGCGACCGCGTCCTCGCGCACGGCAGCACCGACCTCGACCGTCTCGGCGAGCTGGCCGATTCGCCTGCGCAGCAGGAGGCCTGGGCGATCGCGGGCCCACTGCTGGCCGAGGCGCGCGCCGCCAACGTCATCCTCATCGCCACGCCGATGTACAACTACTCGATCCCGGCGAGCCTCAAGGCCTGGCTCGACCAGATCACCTTCCCCCGAATGTCGCTGGCCCCCAAACGGTTCGTGGTCGCCACCGCGCGCGGCGGAAGCTACGGCCCGGGTTCCCCCAAGGCAGGCTACGACTACCAGGAGCGCTACCTGCGCGACTTCTTCGTCGGGCATTTCGCCGTCGAGGACTCGGTCTTCATCAATGCCGAGCTCGCCAACTCGCGGCAGGACCCGGCCCTGGCGCACCTGCGCGACCGGCACGAGGCGTCCTACGCCGCCGCTCTGGCGGCGGCCCGTCGGCTCGGAAAGGAGTACTGAAATGAACTGGCTCGTCCTGGGTTTGGCCGGGATGGTGGAGATCGCGTGGTCGCAATCGATCAAGCCGACGCAGAATTTCACCAGGCCGGCGCCCACCCTGCTCTGCTTCGTGCTGGCGGCCGTCGCGGTGTACCTGCTGTCCTACGCCATGCGATCGTTGCCGGTCGGTACCGCCTACGCGATCTTCACGGGTATCGGCGCGGTGGGCGCTATCGCGCTCGGCATTGTGTTGCAGAAGGATCCGCTGAGCGTGGGCCGGGTGCTGGCGCTGTCCATGATCATCGGCGGCATCGTGCTGGCGCGCGTGACCAATCCGGGGTGATGGCGGGGCGGGCCGGTATCGTGCTCGCGCATGGACGTCGCCCCGATTCGGCCTCCCGACCCCACCCACGGCACGCGCCCGCGGGCGCCGGCAACCAGCGGTTACATCACCGATGGGAACAGTTCACCGCACGCAAGAAGCGGACCGTCGTCGCCAACGTGACGGTCGCCCGCGAACTGGCCCGATGGCGCTGGTCGCTGGCCACGATCGAGGACTGAACACCACCCACAAGCCGGTCGACGCGAAGAACGAAGGAGGCGGCAGCGTGAGGAACGATCTGCGAAAGTATTATGAGCAGCAACAACATTCACGTGGTTGCCGCGCTCGACCCTAGAGCAGCAGTACCATTCCTGCCGGACAGTCGTCCTGCGGTAACCAACCCGCGAATATCAGCCTGACCACCCCCGTCGCGAACAACGACATGCCGCCCCCGAGGCACCCGTCCATGCCCTCTTGGCAAATCACCTGCACCGGCTGGAAGGATGAGATGACATACCTGACCGGCTGATCACCCTCACCCGGCCCGGGGAATAACTACAGCCACAACCTTTTTCGCGATGCCCTGGGTCTATGTCCGGGGCATCACAGTGTTAGAACTCCTAACAGAGTGAGAGGTTGACCAGTCGACGCCAGCAGATGATGCCGCAGGCGAGGCTGAGGAAGGCTTCGTGGATGTCGCACGGATTTCCCAACGGATGCGCAGCCGTCGGAACCAGTGCAGCAGTGCGAAACTCTGCTCGACTACCCACCGGTGCACATCCAGCCCGGAGCCGTGTTCGATGCCACGGCGGGCGATGAACGAGGTGATCCCCTTGCCCCGCACCAGCTTGCGGTACTTGTCGTGGTCATAGCCGCGGTCGGCGTAGAGGGCGTCCGGGCGTCGGCGGGGACGCCCGCGTCGTCCCCGAACCGCCGAGATCGCCTCGATCAAAGCCATGAGTTGGGTGAGGTCGTTGCGGTTACCGCCGGTCAGTGACACCGCCAACGGAATGCCGTGCGCTTCGGTGATCAGATGGTGTTTCGAGCCGGTTCGGGCACGGTCGACCGGGCTCGGTCCGGTTTTGGGCCGCCTTTGAGCGCCCGCACGTGGGAGCCGTCGACCACCGCCCGCGACCAATCCAGCGCCTCGGCGGCGTTCAACTCGGCCAACAGCGACTCGTGCAGCCGCTGCCACACACAGGCCTCGTGCCAGTCCCGCAGCCGTCGCCAACAGGTCATACCTGAGCCGTAGCCCAACTCCTGGGGCAGGAACTCCCAGGGGATGCCGGTGTAGAGCACGAACAGGATGCCGCACAGAACCTTTCGGTCGTCCAAGCGTTTGCGGCCGGGATGGTGCGTCTTGCGGGGGATCACCGGCAGCAAGGGCGCGATGCGCTCCCACAACCGATCATCGATCTCCCACGGTCTACGTTGCGCCGTCTCGTACCTCCAGTCACAGCCGACACAACAAGAACACCAACCGATCTCGCATCATTCCCCCCAAACGACCCATTCTGTTAGGAGTTCTTAGAGTGACTTTTCTCGAAGATGGGCAGGTCCATCGCGAAATCTATTTCCCTGCAAGGGATTTGGTGCACACTTCCTGCTTAGAGTGACTTTTCGACCATCTGGACCCCACGGGCCGTTTAATACTGCAACGACACTCAGGTGAGTGGGTGTCCGCGGCGGCGGTAGTGGGACAGGCGGGCTTGGTATTGGCGGCGGCGTCGCCAGTTCGACCAGTCCCAGGTGTGTTGAGCGGGGTGGAAGCGGGTCAGGACGATGGCGATGAGTAGTCGCCGGATTTCCGGTAGTGTCAGCGCGATCATGTCTTCGGCATGGTCGGTGAGTCCCCTTTTGCTGCAATGGCTTTGGATGCGGCCAGCCAGGCCAGGGCGAGCATGGACAAGGTGATGTGGGCATACCAGGCCCGGAAGGTGCGGACCTGGTAATGGTCGAGTCCGACCTCGCCCTTGGCCTGCTGGAACGCTTCCTCGATGTGCCAGCGGGACCCGGCGGTGAAGGCCAGATCGACCACGCGGGCGTCGGCAGGCCCGTAGCACAGGTAGTAGGCGATCTGGGTCGGGTCGCTGATCGAGCGTCGAGCCAGCAGCCAGTGTCCACGCCCGCGTGCCCAGGTGCCCTCGATCTGACGTCGCGCCCAGTCGAATTCGCGGGGCCCATGCGCGCCCGCGCCGACCGAGAGCCGCTGCCACGCCGTCGCGGTGAACTCGGCGACCATCGCATCGGCGCGGCCGACGCGGTCGGCACGGGTAGTGATCTGCTGGTCGCAGCGGGTGGCCATCACGTAGAACACGTCACGGGTTTCGAGCCAGTCCCGCAGGTAACCGGCCTGACCGTAGGCCTCGTCGGCGGTGAACCATCGAAACGGCACCCCGGCGGCCAGCACCCGTTCCAACATGGTGATCACCTCCCCGGGGCTTGGTGGCGAACTCGACCTCGTCGGGAATGCCCGCGTCCCGGCAGCGGTCGCGGTCGGCGGTCCACGACTCGGGCACATACAGTTCCCGATCGATCAGCGCGTGCCCGTGCGCGGACGCGTACGCCAAGAACACCCCGATCTGGCAGTTCTCGGTCCGTCCGGCCGTCCCCGAGTACTGTCGTTGCACCCCAGCAGATTTCGTGCCCTTCTTCAAAAATCCGGTCTCGTCAGCGGCAACCACCGCCTCGGGGTCGCCGAGGTGTTCGACCACATAGGCGCGCACGTCGTCGCGGACTCCCTCGACATCCCAGTCCGCCTGACGCAACAACCGCTGCATCCCCTGCGGACCCGCCTCCCCGGCATGCTCGGCCACGGTCCACCCGTTCTTGCGTTCCAAACCCGCCACCAGCCCCGACACGTACTCCCGCACCGAGCCCGCGGCTCCGAACGCACGAACCGCGCACCCACCCTGCCCATCAACGAATCCAACTCGGCCACAACATGATCCAACACCACACAACAGATCTACCAGCACCGACTCACACAACTGTCGTTGCAGTATTAAAGGGAGGGGATAGCCGTACCCCCGATTCGACTACGGGCCACTCAGTTACACCCACGGGTACACCGCACCGCGCGATCCGGCTTACCTTGGGGACGGATCACATGATCCGTCTAGTATCGCTCATATGTTCGATAAATGGCCGGAGCAGCTCAAGCCGCCGATGCGGATTCCGGTCGAGCCTCCGGCCGCGGTTTCTCTTGGGGTCACCGAGGTTTCGAGGCGGTCCAGCCAGAGGTTTGCGCAGTTCAGTGCCGTTCGCGGTGGCTGGGGCCGATCACGACAGATGTCGTGCACGTGATCGCGGATCGAGTCCTGCCACACGAACAGGCCCTCGGTGGTGAAGCGATGGCGCGGAGTGTGATCGAAGTGAAGCCGGTATCGAAGTGAAGCCGGTCAGGAAGGTGAAAACTCACCGCCTGTGCGGTGCACGTGGGGGTCAATTCGGCCTTGCTGTGTATTGATAGCGAATAAGGTTTCAGGACAAGTGGTTTCGCGTCACAGTCCAACGCCGAGAGGACGATCATGAGCGCTTCCGAGGTCACCTTCTACACCAACGTCGACTACACCGGGACATCGTCCACTTATGATCGCGGCGGGGCAGTGCAGGTCGGTGGTGAGATCACCGACCGATACAAGTCGGTTCGCGTGGGAGAGGCCGCGACGGTGGTGGCCTGGCGGTACACCTCCCAGGATGGGCCACAACACCAGTGGACCGTCGATACACCCGACATCACCGCCGTCCGTGGAGTGACAGCGTTCAAGGTGACGGCCAGAGACATCCGGGAAATCAGGGTCGGCCTGGTAGACCAAACTGGCCAGCCGAGACGTTGCAGCCTCACCGTCGAGTCCCAGGAGCTCGGCAGCAGAGTCACCGTTGGCTTCCGCGAGGAGGCACTGCTCGGCTCTATGCCCGCCGACGGTTCGCGGGTGACCCTAGCGGTCTGTCTCCGCGACGAGGATTCCGGCGAGTACGTGGCCACCGGTGCGCTCCACCTGGTGTGGCGTGACAGCGACTCTTCCGTCCGAATCGACGATGCCACGAATTGTCCCCCGAACCTCGCTCCTTATGTGCAACCGACCAATCGGCTCGACTTCTTCTTCCGTGGCTGATGCCGTGTCGGGCAACGTCGGGTAGGTAATCCGGCAGCCGGAACTCGGAGCCGACGGCCAACTCGGTCCGTGGGTTCGACGTGCTGTTCGCAGCACCCCGCCAAGTATTGGCCTGGCCCAGAAGTCCGTGGAACTGTCTAGTACGTAGCACTTCACTTACCGCCCCAGGCAGCCCGCCGCCGGTGAGCGAACCTCCCGAACGTGCCATGCCGCTGCGCGCGTGCGCCGAACTCGAACGCACACAACCCCTGCCTCCACCCTCCGTCGCTGCAGCACGAAGCCACAGAGCTACACGCCCAGATGGCTTCCAGACGCGCCGAGCGAACATGGATCCCGCGTTGCTGCCCTGGACTCCCTGGGTGCGACCCAGACGGTGCTCAGAGTTGGACGGCTTGCTGGTTACCAGTGTGTCGATCCGACCTTGTTGGGGGCCGGGCCGAATCTGCCCACACACATCCGGCGGTTGTCGGATTCGACGTCTGCGTGAATAGCAGAATTCAGCCTTCGGCTCGCTGCCCGGCGCAGTT
>NZ_JBIWMX010000072.1:0-13976 GCF_044766925.1 Nocardia sp. NPDC101769
GGCGTTGGCGCGCCGGCATGATCAAGACTTCGGACTGATAGATCATCCGGGAAGGTGCGTCCTTCCCGTCATCCACAGGTCCTGATCATTGCTCTGCACTCCGGGGTAGTGCCTTACGGCTACCAGAGAGTGAAGCTGTCTGCGGGTGATGTGATTTGGGGAAACACCACCGCTGAAACCTCGGGTTGGTACGCGGTCATAGACCCAGACCAGGCCGAAGTGATCCGTACCCGGATGGTTGCGCCGCTGTTGGCGCACAAGTCCGCGAACTTTGTTGCCGCAGAACTGAATACGGCCGGTGTTCCAACCAAGTTCACCGGCCGGACCAAGCAAGGTGAGGCCCACTCCGGTAAGTGGGATTCCACCGTGGTCCGCCGCATCCTCTCGTCACCCACGTTGATGGGCCACGGAGTACACAAAGGTGAAATCATCACCGATGCTGACGGGGTACCGGTGCAGCGTGCGGAACCGATCCTTACGTCCCAGGAGTTCGATCAGGTGCAAGCCGCACTGAAGTCCAGGGCTATCCGGCAGTCACCCCGTGACCAGTCAACGAATCTGCTCACTGGCGGGGCCGCCGAGTGCTTCTACTGCCACGGGCCGTTGTACCGGCAGGTCTACCAAAGCCGGAACGTGACGTATTTCCGGTGCCCGAATACACAGAACAAAGACCGCAAGTGCTCGTACAAAAACATACGCGCCGAGAAGCTTTACGAATACACGTCCGAAGTGTTCTTGTCCGAGGTCGGCGACCTCGAACGGCAAGACAAGGTGTTTGTACCCGCCAGTGATCACACAGAGGCCCTAGAGCGGGTCAAGGTGGCTATTGCCACGGTTCGCCGCGAAAATGAGCTAGGGCTTTACGAAGGCTCCCCGGATGAATACCTGCACCGTGTTCAGCGTCTGGTCGAGCGTAAGCGACAGCTTGAGCTGTTACCGGCCGAACCTGCACGGTTCGAATACCGGGGACTCGGGGAAACCTACGCCCAAGCTTGGCACCGCATGTCTATCGAAGAGCGTCGCGGGTTGTTGCTTGACTCAGGGTTCAAGGTGGTTGCTGGTGGCCCGGACTTGATCGGGCACCATATTCCGTTGGATATCCGGTACCGAGTAGCGAACGAGGGCCATATCCGGAAACTGTCTCGGGAAGAACACAGAAAGCTTATTTGGGAATACGCGGAACGGATCGGCCTTCGAGAACTGATCAATTGTGACCGGTGCGGGTACCCGGCGGTTCCGGAGGATGCATACAACGGACTTTGCGGCAAGTGCCACAGAGATGAGGAGAAGCGATGACCACCACCGACATTGCCAACCACCCAAGTTTTCTACGGGCGGGGATCGTAGAAGAATCCGGCCGCCGGTTCTTGATCGAACACCGGTCTATCCGGGTGAAGGAAACCAATCCGTGGCGTGACCCGATCCTGCGGTTTCTCGAAGCGACTCCGCACACCGTGACGCAGGACGAAAAGATCCGCGACACGACGATGATCGGATACAAAGCGATCGTGCGGGCGTATTGGCTGCACGACTGAAATAAAGAAACCCGTGCCGGGGATGTAAAAGGCATCCCCGGACCGGGCACCTAAGAGGATACACCATGAACCCTATCCAGGTAGAGACACGTTGGTCTCGGGCCCACGGTAAAACACTTTATTGGCTCTCCGTGCCTGGTCTTAAATACAAGCTCTACACCGATGAGGCGGGGCTCCGCCAACTACAGCAAGAAATCGATTCCACCCTGAAGGGTATTAACAGCAGTGACCGAAGCAAGCAATAAGACAACCCTGCCGATCCTCGTTTGGGATCAGGCTTACAACCGCAACGGAGACGCCAAGCTTCCGCGAACGGTCGTCAACGTAATCCGGACCTACATGGATAACCGCACCCTTAAGGGCTGGGTCAAGCAAGAGACGCTAGCCGAGGCCACCGGCCTCGATGTCCGCTCGGTGAAGCGGCATATCCGGGAGAACGTCAAGGCAGGCTGGCTGAAGGTGACGGAGCGCGGGAACTCCGGTGGACGCGCGAACACGTATGAACTCACCTTCCCCTCAAAGGTGACACGGATGTCCCCAAAGGGGGGACGTGCATGTCCCCCTAATGGTGACGTAGATGTCACACCTACTACTCTTAGAACTACTCCTAAGAGTAGTTCTTTAACTACCAAGAAGAAGAAGGGGGACACCAGTGTCCCCCACTCCGGAGACGGGTTGAATAAGAACCCGACTACGGCTATCGCCTACGCCGTGTCCGGAGACCGCCTACGCCGTGTCCGGAGACGGTACCGAAGAAGTACCGGCAACGGTATCGGATGTTTCGGCATCCTCAACCGTCACCGCAGAGGGAACGACAGTGACCGAAGAAACCGGAGCACCGGCGACGGAGGATCAACCCGTCACCGGAGAGCCAACGGTTTACCGTTGGATCAGGAAGGCCGGTGCACCGGCCTTGCCCGAGGTAGTGGATAAGGACTGGAGCCCGTTCGTGGACGAATGGCTCCCGTATGAAGTCAAGTACGTTATTGACGAGTGTGATGGACTGAGTAGTTCCGACACAGCCGCGCGGCTGGGGTGGCATTTCGGTAGTCCAAGCTATCGCTACCGAGAGTCGCTGGAATCCGGCGACCTAGCCAAGCATCTGGAACTGATCCAGGAATAGCGGCTCTCTAAGCCTCTGGAACCGTCTAGGCATACCGATGTATACCCTAGGCGGTTTTCTTTCGTCTATGGCTTAATCAGGGTGGTCTACGCGGGTAGACTGCCCGGATGGATAAGACACTGGCTCAGGAATTCAAGGTGCTGCGGTCCGGAATAGACCGCGTCACCGAACAAGCATCCCGTGTACAGGAGTACCTTTCTGAGGTCCAGCAGACTCAATCCGAGCATTCTCGGATGCTAGAAGAGATCTTGTCTCGGCTACCGAAGCCGTGACCCTGGGGGAGCGACCCGCCCCCTGGGCCCGGTGTCACCCCTCCGGCACTCGGGTCAGACACGCGCGCAAGGGGGGAGGGAGGGTCCCAAAACGATTTTGGGGTTGGATTATGGACCACTTTTCGGGGGTTCTAGCCTATCTGAGGGTATATCGACATACCCCGATAGCCTGAAAGTCCGTCAGCGAACTATTCAGACCGCAATTCCAGCGCCTTGCGAATCAGGGCGCGGGCAGCGTCGCCGGTCACTGATTGAGCGGCCAAGACATCGAAGGCCCGGGCGTAGACCGCGATCTCGCTCGGGCGAGTGATGGTCTGTTCGGCCGAGATACCTTCGACCATGACCACGTGGTCATCGAACATGATGAAGTTCGGGGCTGTAAGCGGAGGCAGAGCCCTGGACGGGATGATGCCGAACGCCACCCGAGGCAGGCCCATGACTGCGAGTAGCCGGTCTAGCTGTCCGGCCATCACATCATCGTTACCGACTGTGGTCGAAAGGACCTGCTCAGCGAGGACGATCCGGAATCGGCGCTTGCCCTTGTAGAGGAACTGTTGGCGTTCAAGCCGTTTGGCTACGCCTTCGTCTACGTCGTTGGGTATCCGCTCGAACTTCACGACGTCCCGCAAGATCTCTTCCGCGTACTCGGCGGTCTGAAGGATGCCGGGAACGATGGTCGGCTGATAGATCCGCGTGAGGCTGGCCTTCTCGGCGAGCTTGACCGAGACGTATTGCCGCCGCTTGGTTCCGGTGCTCAGGATTCGACGCCACTCCACGTATGCGGCGTCAACGTTGTTCAGGGTGGCAATCAGATCCGGGAGTTGATCAACGGCCCCGGTGTGTTCGCAAATGACCCGTAGATCGGTCTCTGAGGGGCTTCGGGTGCCGCGCTCGAATCGTGAGACCTTCGACTCGTGCCAGCCCGCCAAGGAAGCGAGCTGGCGCGCAGTCAATCCGGAGTGGCGGCGGAGCTCCCGGAGCCTGAGCCCGAACGCCTCCCGCGCCTCGTGAACATTATCGGTCACTGTCCAGCGTGTACCTGGTTGAACTGGGCGTACGGTGTTGCGAGCTCCCAAAGCTGTTGCTTCACGCCGCGACAGTACGCCGCAATCCCGGGATCGGTAGTGCTCACAGAATCCGCGGGCTTGCCATCTTCACCAGTCACGTTGAACACCACTAGCCGACCGTCGAACAGCCACCAGTCGTCTTCGGGCATGTCCTCCGGCGGAACGAGATGCCGGGGGACGTACCGAATGTCGTCGCCAGCGTTGACGTTGTAATGAGTGATCGACAACAACCATCGCTGGTAGTCACTGAGTGGAACCGTGACTACACGAACCCGACTCATGGCCACCCCACGGCCGGCCGTTTCCCGCACCAGCGCCCGCCACTCGGGAGATGGGTCGGATTCTTCAGGAGGCTCACCCGCCAGGAACCGACGCAGCGGCTCAGATTCGTAAGGCTCGGCGTATGAGTCCTTCAGTTCGAGGTGGAACGCTTCGCGCTGGCACTCACGGAACAGATCAGGCCAGGGATCGCCTTGCCGCAGCAGCACCGTAAAACGTCCTCTCTCGCTTGGGAACCAGGATCGCGGTTTCATCGTCGGCAAGATCGAGTTGGTTCAACGTTTCATCGTCCGTGACCGGTTCGCCGGTAAGCGTGAAGGTACCGCGTCCGGAGTCGGTCAGGGTGGCACCGATGAACATGGCAGGTTCGGCGTAGCCGAGAAGTACATGCGGGATCTCGACCGTTTCAGGCCGGTCGGTCTGCCATCCCTGCACCAGGAACGTGTTTTGATCGGTGTCGTACAAGGACGGGCACCCGTTCCGGTCTGATCCGTTCTTGCCGAGGAATCGTAGGCGCATGACTGCGCTCCTCTCTTGGTGTGTGCCTTGGTATTTGGGCACGCTTCGATGATCCTCGTTCGTGGCATGTTTCGCCGAATAATCGGTTCAACCTGGCAAGTACTGGCAAGTCTGTAGACCGCGTGGCCGCGTGGTTCGTAGCGTCGGTCTAGACGTCCAGGGCCGGTGCGAGAGGCCCTGCCCTGGACTGCCTCACCACCGAGAGGGGCGGAGATGGAACCGGACACCTTGCCTGAATCACTCCGGGAGGCAATCGAGATGGCGCGTGCCACGGCCGAGCCGGACAAGGCCGTGATCTACATCTTCCGGCCGTTGCTGACCACGAAAGCAGATCTGGACTGGGCGGAGTTCTACGCCCGGCAGAGAGCACAACAGCTGGGTTTGCGGGTGTCCGGGCTTCTGGTCGCAGACAACTCGGACTCTGATCGGATGGGACTGCTGTACCGGCTTCTCCGCCGGATTGATTGCGCGGTTGTGATCACTCCGTCACTGGCGCATGTGGGCGGAAATCCTAGGCGGGTAACAGCTTTCGCTGATCTCCAGACTGTGAGCCCTGCCGCGTGCCATCACTGGCGGACCAGGGTGCCCCGCTGCGAGTTGGATGAAGCACTGGCACCGGAAGACCACTCCGACGCTCGGGAGCCGAGAGAGGGGGTGAAGCAATAGACGACTGAAACCACTTCGCGAGAAGACCGGGCCCCCGATTGCAACCGTGCCTGAGGTCTTCAACCCCCTTGGGGAGCCCCGGTCGAAGGAGAGGGCCGGGGGTTCTTCGTTGGGAACGAACTACTGGTCCCTACCCCTCCAGAGCGTGCGAAGGATTGCTACGCGATCTTTTGGTGATGTACCCCTGAGCGCATAGATCGCGACCGCCGCCCTGGCCACCGCAGCGGGTACTGTCACTGCCGCAGTCGCAGTGAAAAGTTCGGGAAGAGTCAAGGTACACAACCACCTTCATTCGAGCCTATCTCGACCAGGCGATTACCTGGCGAGCCCACTCGGGCCAGTGGTTAATCCTTCGTGTGGGGCGGTCGAACAGGCGTCAGGGTGTGGTGAGCCCTGGCCTCAGGAATTGTACTCGGGTGCAACGGTTCGCGCCAACAAGCCGGAAGCTGTTGTCTGCGTGGATCAGTCACTCGGAATGGTCACTTTTCGCGCCTATCGAACAACGCCTTGATGATCGCCGGGCGCTTCTCGGGCGGGACATCCTTGAGAGCAACCTTCAGCATGATCACCCGGGATGCATAGCGAGCCGTTGCCGTAGCGGCACCGGGGATTCCGAGAAACAACACAGTTTCCATCACGCGGAGACCTCCGCCCGATGAGCGGCGTACGCCGCCACGTCGATGACCATGCGCACAGCGTATGGCGGTGCGGGCACGACGAAAAGAAGGCCCAAACCGACCTTCTCTCAACAGTTTACGACTTTTGCCAACAATTCACCCGATTTGAGTGAGCAAGCCATGCACTTCAGTCGGCGGAGATCGCGCCTGATACGCCGTCTTACCTGCGGCTTCAGCACCCAAAAGCCCAGCTTATTCACTACTGACGAGTGAAATACCGCCTGATTCGGTCATGGAACCGACCGGTGGGTTGTATGGAATTTCACTGCGTCTGACTCCGCCACTGGCCCAGGATCATTCGGGGCCGGGGCGCTCCATGGGCGAAGTCCGCCGTACCGGAGGGGTATTTCGCCCGGCGGTCGGGGGTATCTGCTCGGATGGGGTGGGCTAGGGAACCAGCACAGATCGAACGGCTTGACCCCCAGAGAGACCCCCGGAACAACATTGATCCAGCCCGCAGGCTGACCAGTAGTTGTAACCGCACCGGGGGTCTACTCGTGTCCGGGGTCAGCCGCGCTTCCGGGGATTGAGAAGCGCTGTCAGAGAGCGGATCACCGCTGGTCGCTCCGCAGAAGGAACGCCCCTCAAGGCGTATAACGCAATCACCATCCGGGAGATGGAGCCAACACAAGCTGCCGACGCTGCCGCGACTGCAAGCGAAAGTGGCACGGGCACAGCCTTTCTTTCTATGCAGTCCGCAATGCGCTCGTGTCCACGCAGAACTGTACGCACAGGCCAAGCCTTCATCAAGTCCGGCCGGAATTCAGTCTGGTTTGTCGGATATGCCCAGATAACTCTGTGACGTCTGTCACAATCTAGGTATTTACCCCAAAAGTAACACTGATCTAGTAAGTGAGGGAGAAACGAGAACCTTACTCCGATCTCGTGACTTCTATCACATTCGATTACTCATCCCCAAAATACTCACCTATCTAGTAAGTGAGCGGGAATTGAGGACATTGGCGAAATGCCGGTGACATCGGTCACAATTGATCAGTAGATTCAAAAAAGTGCACCGATCTAGTATATGAGGGACTTGGAGATAGGTAGAGACGTCCGGCGGGGCGGCTCCCTTCTTCTGGGGATCTTTCCAGAGGCATTATGTCTCACTCGTCAGTAGATCCCTCGGGGTGCTGGTTTGGTTGAGCCAGCGCCCAAAGCTTCCGGCGTGACGCCGGTTGACCGTTGATCCAACGGTTTGAGACACCGAGGGCAAGTGCTCTTCGGGTTTCTCTTTTTGCGGGCTGTAGCGCCGGGACCACATACCGGCGCTTTCGGTTCTCAAGACTTCACGCGGCTTCGGCCGCTTTTCTTTTTGGTCAGGTCTGCTAGACCCAGCAATTGGAAAGGGGTGCCCCATGGGCACATGCACCAATGGTCACCCGATTCGGGGACCTCAGGACAGATACAAGTCCGGTCATTGCAAGAAGTGTGCAACCAAGCACACGGCCGCGTATCGGACCAGATGCCGGGATGCTCTCCGGCTTACTCGCGAGCTAGGCATCGCCTAGCGTCGAAGAAAGAAGTACACAATGAGTTTTATCGATGACATGCAACAGGGCTACACGGTTGAACGACTATTGAACACGCCGTGGCTGATCGGCGGTATTTACGGTGTCTCCGATGAAAGAATGACACCGGCGGTCGTCCTGGACGTCACCAAGTTCACGCAAGCAACGCATTATCCGAATAACCGTGTCATGGTGCCAGGTGTCGTGCTCGGAAAGATCACCGCAACCGGCAAGTACGGCCCGTACGATCCGAACGCAAGCGACGGACGCCAGACCGCGACCGGGTTTCTGTTGTCGCCTTCGATTCTCGTCCCTGCGGCTACCGAGGCGCAGAGCCGCATTCTGTTGAGCGGGTTTGTACAGCCCGCGTATCTTCCTGCGGCAAGCGGCTTGGATGCCGCCGCGCGTACTGCGCTTCGGAACATCGTGTTCCTTGATGTCTGATCAAAGATCAGAGCATCCCCGACGACTGGGTTAAGTCGGTCTACGTCAGTGGCTTCGATCGGTACGGCGCTGAATACGTCACGGGTGCCAGTTACATGGACCAATGCGTAAACACGCGTCTACAAGCCATATAGACGGCAATACGATCATTCGCAATTCAACCGAGGAGAAACCTATGCCTGAAACATATCATGAATTGGCATTCGGACGCCGGTCTACACCGAGACCCGAGGAGCAACGGGAACTTTTTGAAGTCTGGTGGGCGTCGAAGCAACCGTATCGCGATGCGGTCGTTGAGGGTGGCGGACCGGTCCGCGACAAAGAAGCAGCATTCGAGTTGTTCACCCGGCGTTGGAAGCCGGTGCGATGACTGAATACGAATACACGCTGACGACCGTCAGCTCCGCCGAAGCTATCGCATCGGCACACTACTTCACCGGTCTTCTGACTGAAGAGGCCGTTGTGATCCTAGATCGGTGGTTGGGCTACTAACCCAGGGGGACCAACCTCCGGCCCGGCCGGGATGTCACTCCGCTGGCGAAGCGGCCCGTATCCCCCCGGGGAAAATATTGGCCTCGAAATTTCGCGAAATAACCCCCGAGTTGGTCATATTCACCAGCCTCGACACCTATCAACCAGAAAGCATAAACGTTATGACTAGCCCTATGCGGTACATTACTGCGGAGCACCGGAACATGATCCGATTCCGCTCCGATCCTCGGATCATGACCGCGCTTGAATCCGTCGCCGGATTCTCCGAAGCTGTCCAGGTCGCGGATCAAGCGGAAGAAATGCTGGCGGAGCTGGAACAAGCGCCGCCGCTCCAGACTATCGACCTAGATTCGATCATCTCTGATGGCAAGATTCCGGATTCGTTGCTCGCGTCTGTCGGTGAGAGCCATCTTAAAACCGAGATTGTTTCCCAAAAGATCCGTATCTTGCGCGAGCTTCGAGCCAAGGCGGCATACCGAATCGAGTCGATCGCATCGAACGGTCGGGACGAGATTCTGTCTAATCTCGATTCGCAGATGCAGGCGGTAGTTTCTGGCATCAAGTCAGCTGTGGAAGCACTCGGCGACGCTTCGAACATGACTGAAGCTGTCGAAGCCGGTACCGCTGACGCGTGGCGGAACCTTACCCAGCTACGAGGCGAATACAACCTACTGCGTGGAAGCCAAAGCAAGGTTCTAGTGGAGGTCCTAGGGAGTATCCGCGTTACGAAGTCCACCCGGACTTCGGATGAACGCGCTAGCGAGCTTCATATCCGAAACCTTGATGATGTTTGGCCCGAGTGGGCTACACCGGTTGATCCGGCTACGTATACGACCACTCCGGGTGTTGACGCCGACCACTTCATGAACCGTGGATTCGATTCTCAGCCGTGGCCAGCCGATACGGATGAGTTCTTGGTGTGGGCGGCCCGCAATGGCGTGGCCATGTGGATTCCGACCACGGCTCAGGTTCGGGAGCTTGCAGACACTCGGTTTGACCGGTTGTTCGATCGTGAAGCCGCCCGGCGGAACGGCATGCAGCAGATTGCGACGCTTGGATGAGCGGCGGATGGCTCACCGATAAAGACATAGAAGACGATTAAGAAACAAAGCCCGGGATTCGACCCCCGGGCTTTCTCTGTATTTAGGACTCAGTTTGAGTGTGGAACTAGCAGAGGCGTATGTCAGCCTCGTTGTTGATACAAGAAATATCCCGCGCCAAGTAAGGCAAGGATTCGGGCAGGCAGCACCGGAGGCAGCCCGCGCCGGGCAAGAGTACGGCTCGAAGTTCTCTTCAGCCTTCGGGACGATTGTTAAAGGCGGTGCTGCTACCGCTGCCGCTGCGGCGGCGGGTGTTGTCGGTACAGCTTTAACCAAGGGCTTCGAGCGGCTCACCGCGATCGATGATGCCCAAGCGAAGCTTCGAGGCTTGGGTAACGATGCTCAGTCCGTCTCGGCAATTATGGATTCCGCCCTAGCGGCCGTGAAAGGCACCGCCTACGGTCTAGGTGATGCCGCGACTATTGCGGCGTCGGCGGTTGCTGCCGGTATCAAGCCCGGCGAGGAACTGACCAACTATCTGAAGCTGACAGCGGATGCCGCCAGTATCGCCGGATCTTCGCTTGGCGATATGGGGCACATCCTCAACAAGGTACAGACCTCGGGCAAAGCGTACACAGACGACTTGAATATGTTGTCTGACCGTGGAATTCCTATCTTCCAGTGGCTCAGGGACGAGTACGGCAAGTCTGCCGAAGAGTTCTCGAAGATGGTTGAACAAGGACAGGTCAAGTCCGATGTCTTCCAAAAGGTCATTGAGAAGAACATCGGCGGAGCCGCCCTCAAGATGGGCGACTCGTTCAAGGGCTCAGTCCAGAACCTGAACGCTTCCCTGGGCCGCCTAGGTGCCGGTGCGCTTGAGCCTTTTTTCAAGCGGCTACAAGGCGGTGCGGCTGATGGCACCAACGAGATAGACAAGCTGACACCCAAGGTCAAAGAGCTGTCCAAGGCTCTGGATAACAAGGTCTTCAACGAGTGGGGGCCGAAGCTGAAGGCGGCGCTTCAGACGCCGGAGGCTCAGAAACAGATCAAGTCTCTCGAAGACTCGTTTAGGCAGATCGGTAAGTCGGTCAAGGACATAGCGCCGACGCTTGGCCCGATCGTCTCGACTCTGGCCAAGGCTGCCGGGTCTACCGGGTTCTCTGCCTTGAAGATTGGTGTAGAAGCGTTCTCGGACACGCTCAAGGTTGCGTCTCCGGTCCTCAAGACGTTCGCTGAGTTCGTCGAGAAGAACCAGGATCTTGCGACCGGGCTTCTATCGGCTTGGATGGCGTTCAAGTCTGTGAACGTCGTTCAGGGGTACCTGGGCAACCTTGCCGGGTCGGTGGGCATTCTCGGCACCAAGGCGGACGCGGCGGGCGGTAAAGCCGCGCTACTCGGCCAAGCGATAGGCAAGCTTGCCGTTGGCGGTGCGGTCGTCGGTTTGGGGATGCTCTCCCAGAAGACCGATGAGTACGGGCAGAAGACCGACAGCGCGAAAGCGGCCACTATCGGTTTTGATGCGTTGCTTGGTGCTATGGCGGGTTCGACGCTTGGCCCGGCGGGTGCTGTCGCTGGCGCGGCTGCGGGTACCGGTCTGGCGCTTGTCCAGATGTTCAAAGAAGGTTCCCGCGAAGCGAAGATCCTTGATGATCTGCTGAAGTCGCAGCTTCAAACCATGGACCAGATGACTGGTCGGCAGACTCAACAGACGATCGACTCGACCGCGAAGTGGTTGAAAGACCACGGGGACCGGATCAACCAAGCCCGCGGATTCGGTATCGACGGTAACCGGTATGTGCGGGCGGGTTCGGGACTGGACTCGGATTACCTGAACAACGTGAATACCGACCTTCGGGCGAACATCCTGAAAGACGACCGGTTCAAGTACTGGTCTGAGCGGCATTCGGAGGTTTCCGCCGACACCTTGGCTCAAGCGCTGCAAGGCATCCCGGATGCCGTGGCCAAGATCCAAGGCGGGCAAGGCGCGCTGGACATGATCCGTGAGCGGCTCGGCAACGTCGCTCAAGCCTCGGCGGACTTGTCCAAGGCAATGAACACCGAAGCCGAAGCGAACACCAAGGCTTCGGATGCTGCCCAGCAGTACATCCGAGACACCAAAGGCCAGTTCGAAGCTACGGACTCACTCAAGGCCAAGTTCTCGGAGTTGGGTGCAGCGATCACCGCTGTACCTCAATCCAACGTTGTCGAGATCACGGCACCCGCCGGGATGGACCCGGAGACGTTCAAGAACAAGGTCACGGACCTGCACCTGGGTCTGACCGAACTCGAAGCGGACAAGAAGACTGTCAAGGTCACCTTGGACGACAAAGAGGCTCAGGACGGGATCAAAAAGCTTCAGCAGCAAGAGATTCCGCCGAAGCAACTCCAAGTGTCGCTTGCGTTGCAGATGATCAACAATGCGGCTGTTGCTGCCGGTAAAGACCCCGTCATTCCGCCGCAGCCTCGTGCTAAGGGTGGCCCTATCTCCGGTGCTGGCACCGGGGAGTCGGATTCGATCCCGGCGCTTCTCTCGCATGGTGAGCATGTTTGGACCAAGCGTGAGGTTGACGCGGTCGGTGGTCAGGGCGCGATGTACAACCTTCGCTCCCGGGCTCTCGCTGGCGGGCTCCGGTTCGCTACCGGTGGCGGTGTCATGCCTACCGGTATCTCGGATGCGATCAAGGCGGCTCAGGAAGCGGAGGGCCACACCTACGAGTGGGGAGGCGTGGGGCTCAACAACTTTGACTGCTCAGGCTTTGTCGGGTTCCTTCAACAGGTAGCTATGGGTCTCGGGAAGGTGGCTAAGCGGCTCTACACCACCAACACTCTGATCGGTGGTGCCACAGCCGGTTTGGAGTCCGGCCTAGGTGACTCGAATACCTGGTTCAAGGTCGGCGTGTCGGGTGAACACATGGCCGCGACGATTGCGGGGCTCAACGTCGAATCTGGCGGCCAGTACGGCACGTCCGGCATCGGTGGTGGCCGTGCCGGTGCCAGTGATTCCCAGTTCCCGTACAAGTTCCATCTCCCGAACAAGCTTGTTGCCGGGTTCGGTCAGTTGGTGTCCGGGGGCAGTATCGCCACGTGGACCGATGAGAACGAGCGTGAGCTAGAACGGCTTCAAATCGCGGTCACAGACGCTAAGACGAAGCGGGATGAGGTCTACGCGAAGTCGGACAGCTCCGACACGGACAAGCACAAGGCGGATCTTGACGTTGCCGACGCTCAAGACCGGGTGGTGAAGAAGCAAGAAGAGAAGGACAAGGCCGGGCAGTCCGTAGGCGGTTCGCGGGTGGCTCCGCAAGCCCCCGCGCTGTCCAAGAAGTACACCGACACCGAGAAGTCGTATGCCTCGAACTTGCAAGCGGTTGAGTCTGCGAACAAGCAACGCAACCAGGTGTATGACGATCCGACGTCTACGGAGGCGGATAAGCAAGTCGCTGACATCACGCTTCAGAAGGCGATTGACAAGCTGGAGAACCAGGATTCGAACTCTACGAGCAAGAACCCGGCGAAGACCGTGAAGGACATCTTCACTACGTGGGCGTCCTCGGTTGCTGGTGTCGCCTTCGATGCCTTCAAGTCTCAGCTTCCCGACAAGATCAGTGGCTCTCATTGGTGGAGCGTTGCGGATCAAGCTGTAGCGCTTGTGAACACCGAAGACTCCGAGACCGGTACGTCGGTCTCTCAAGCGTTGCAGAACATCGGAACGTTCGGGGCTTCGGCCTTCGCGGATCAGCTCGGGTACAACCCGAAGAACCAGATCCCGGACTGGGTTAAGAACCTGAAGTCCGCTGCCGTGTACGACACGGGCGGCTGGTTGCCTCCGGGCGGCATGGCCGTGAACTTGTCGAGTTCACCTGAGCCGATTTTCAACTCTCCGAAGCAACTTCGTGACTTCGCCGGTGGACAGCTGCAACCGGCGCAGGGTGATAACAAGGGCTTCATGACCGAGGCGGATATGGACCGCTACATGCGTCTACGGCCGGTCTACAACATCACCACTGCTGATGTCTCGGGCGCGGTTCAACAGATCCGCGTCGAACAGAAGCGACAGGCAGCGGGTTACATGCGGAGGTGACCGGAGGTCACCGAGGGTCGGCGTAACTCCGTTACGCCTTCGACGGTAAGACTGGCCACCGGAGCGGGCACAGTTGTTTGTGGGGGTAATCGGTCCGGCGGCCAGTCCGGGCCGAACTTATCAGTGTTCGGTTCGATCGAGCTGGAGGCCGCAGTGCGGACACTCGTCTGGCAGTGAGCAATGATCAAAACCTGTGGATGACCGGGAGGGCGTACCTTCCCGGATGATCTGACAATCAACAGGTTTCGATCTACTCGGCGCGCCAACGCC
>NZ_JBIWMX010000073.1:0-12650 GCF_044766925.1 Nocardia sp. NPDC101769
TTCTGAAGGATCACGCGGTGGCCACCCTGCTGTCCGGGGATTGCGACAAGCTCAGCATCCAATGCTGCTGCTACACCACGCTATTGGACGCAACCAAAGATGGCTATTCTTCGGGCTAGATAGCAATGGACTGATCCGCCGAGGGTTGGTGTTGCGCGAGCGACCCGGAGCCACTTTGTCCGTGTAAATCTCGGCGCAGGAGCTGCGTCACGTGATGAATAGGCTTGGGCTGGTTTTAGATTCTGAATCAGGTCTGCTTGCCGGAATCAGGTCCACCGCGCCGAGCAGTTGAGTGGCCTCTTGCCTGGTGGATCATTCGCGCGTGGATGTAGCTCAAATAGGCACCGGTGATGTACACATGACGTTGCTCCGGGGATCGGCGTTACTCCGTTGTTCCCGGTCCGTTGAATCAGGTCAGTCGTCGGCGATGCCGGCTCCGCTGAGGGCGGGGACGGTTTCTTCGCGGTGGCGTAGTGACCATGCGGCTGTTTTGAATTGGGTGAGTTTGTCGATGATGGTCTGGCCTTCGGGGGTGTGGCCCCAGATACTGATGCCGCGGTGGGTGGTCGGTTCCCAGGTGGATTCGTCGACGACGATGGGGTTCCAGCCGACTTCCCATTCGAAGCCCGACGGTGTGGTCGCGTAGTAGGACAGTTCGCGGTCGTTGGTGTGCTGGCCGACGCTCAGGGCCATATCGAAGCCGAGTTCTTTGACGCGCTGGTAGGAGCGGGTCATGTCGTCGAGTTCGGCGACTTGGATGTTGAGGTGTTGGATGCGGGTGCGGACTGGGTCGACAGGCATTCCGCGTACGGCGGCGATGGCGACCGAGTGGTGGCGTTCGTTGACGCGCAGGAAGCGGATCTTGATCTTGGCGCCGTTGATGGTTTCGTCGATGTAGTCCGACAGTCGGGCATCGAAGACGGTGTCGTAGTAGCCGCGCAGCTTGTGCGGCTGGGTGGTGGTGACCGCGACGTGCCCTATCCCTGAAGCGCCGGTGACGAATCCGGTGTTGCTCATCTCGAGGGGCGCGCTGGTGGTGCGGGCGCGGGTGAAGATCTCCTGGTCGATTCCTTTGGGGCCGGGGAAACGCAGGAGGCGTTCGACGCCGCGCAGGGCGGTTTCCTCGTCGGTGCCCTCGGTGACGGGGACACCGCGGTCGCGCACGCGAGCAACGATCCGGTCGAAGGATTGGTGGTCGTCGATGTGCCAGCCGAGGGCGGTGACGTCCTCGGCGTCACCACGCTGCAGCAGGAACCGGCTTTCGTGGTCGTCGAGCCGGAATCGCATGGCGTGGTGGGAAAGTCGATCGGCGTGCAGGCCGATGGCGTCACGTCCGAAGCGGTGCCAGTCGTCGAACCGGTTGGTTTCGATGACGACATAACCGAGATGCACGGATCCGAACAGGGAATCGGGAGGGTTCATCGTGTGCTCCCGGTGACGAAGGCGGTGGTGACGGCGTTGAAGAAGTCGGCGCGCTCCCACTGCACCCAGTGCCCGGTGTTCGCGGTGAGCAGCAGGTCGCAGTGGGGCATGGTTTTTGCCAGCAGGTGTCCGCCGCTGGGGCGGTTGACCTTGTCGTCCGCACCCCAGATCACCAGGGTCGGCGTTGGCAGGGTGCGCAGGCGCCGGTCGCGGGTGAAGTCCATCCGCCACAGGGTGCGCAGCGCGGACGGTCCGGAGGGGCGGCGCAGCGGCGGATCGGCCAGCACGGCCGGGTCGATGCTCGAGCGGTAACGGTCGTCGATCACGTCGGCGGGGATCTCGGTGCCGTCGAAGACGAGGTAGGTGCGGATGAAGGTTTCGAGCTTGTCACGCGAGGGGCCGGCACCGGTGTAGTACGACATCAGCGATCGCAGCCCGGGGGTGAGCGGTGCCCGGGTGGTGCCGATGCCGCCGGGGCCCATGAGGATCATCTTCGCCACCCGGTCGGGGGTGTCCAGGGCCAGGCGCAGCGCGCAGGCCCCTCCGTAGGAGTTGCCGATCAGATGGGCGTGGTCGAGATCGAGGCGGTCGAGCAGTCCGCGGATGTTGTCGGCGAGATAGCCGAACGGGTCGGACCGGTCCACGCCCTTGCTGGAGCGCCCGTAGCCAGGCAGGTCCGGCACGATCACGCGGAAGTGTGCGGCGAGGGCGTCGATGTTCCGTGCGTAGTTCGACATCCCCGAGGCGCCGGGACCGCCGCCGTGCAGCAAGACTACCGCTGGTCCCGCACCGGTTTCGGTGACGAAGATGTCGGTGCCACCGACGCTCACGGTGCGTTCGGTCAGTGCCGTGCGGGTCATGCGAGTACTCCGTTTCGTGACAGAAGATCGGGGCGGGCAGTCAGGCCGGGCGGGGGCGGGGCCAGGTTGGTGTGGGGGCCTGCCGTGGCGTAGACGACGCTGTCGGGGCGCAGGGCCAGCACGGTGGCGCCCTTGGCGCGCATCCACCGCAGAAGCGTCGCGTCGAGGTCGACGACGGTGCCGGAGGCCGGGGTACTTCCGGGCGGGGCCAGGCGCACTGCCGGCACGCCAGCGTTGCGCCAGCCGGGCCAGGAGTCGGCCGTGCCGAGGTGCAGGATGGTCCATCGGGCACCGAGTACGTCATCGAGGCGTTCGCGGTTGCCTTTGGCGTCGAGCACCCATGGTTGCGGGATGAGCCAGCCCGCCGCTGTGGATTTGATCGCCGTCGGTGTGGCGAGCAAGCCGTGCGGGTGGAAGGCGTCGGGAATCCACCGGTGATCGCGCAGCCATTCGGGGACACCTGGTACCCGCATCGCGATGCGGAAGAACCGGTCGCGCAGTGCCGCCAGTGCGGGGTGGTGCTGGGTGATGAGGCGCCCGACCTTGACGGCGCGGTCGGTTACTTCCCGCACATGCGGCAGGCGTTCGGTCTGGTAGGTTTCGAGAATCGACTCCGGAAGCCCGCCGTCGAGCACAGCGCCTAGTTTCCAGCACAGGTTCGCCACATCGCGCACGCCGGCGGACATGCCTTGGCCGATCCACGGTGGCATGGCGTGGGCGGCGTCGCCGGCGAGGAAGACCCGGCCCACCCGCCAGCGATCGGCGAAACGCACGTGGTGGCTGTATACGGTCGCCCGCAGGATCTTCACCTGCGTGTCGTCGATGCCCTGGTCGTTCAGCACCCGCCAGATCGCGCCATCGGTGATCAGTTCGCTCTCGTCCTCGTCGTCACGGACCGGAAATTCCCACCGGTGATGGCCCAGCGGAGTTGGGCAGTCGACGGTGGGTCGGGCCGGGTTGCAGTGGAATCGCAACCGGTCATGGCCGGGCCATTCCTGCAGGACCTCGGTGTCGATGACCACCCACCGCTCGGCGTAGGTCCTGCCCTGGTAGCCGATCCCCAGCTGAGCCCGGGTCGGGCTCGAGCCGCCGTCTGCGGCGATCACATAGGACGCGCGAACACGCGCGAATGCGTCCGCACTCAGATCGGCGAGCATGAGTTCGACCCCGTAGGCGTCCTGCAGCACGCGGAGGCACTCGTGCTCGAGCCGCACATCCACGTTTGGGAACCGCTCCACTCCGGCGCGCAGGACCTTCTTGAGCGCGGGTTGGTAGATGAACTGTTGCGGCGGGTGACCCGAGCCGTGCGAGACCGGCGTTAGCTCGAAGAAGGGCTTACTGTGCGCGTCGACGAAGGTTGCGGTGCCACCGGCGAGCATGTCTGCCTGAAGGCCTTCGGCCAGGCCTGTCTGCTGCCAGATCCGCAGCACCTCCTCGTCGGTCGAGATCGCCCGCGCTCTGCGGTAGATGTCCGAAGTGCGTTCGACGACAACAACTTTCAGGCCCATCTGGCCGAGCAGGTTAGCGGCGGTCACACCGGTGGGGCCGTAACCGATGACGGCGACGTCGTAATGCGGGATATCGGCCACTTCGGACCTCTCATCGAGTGGGGATAGGTATCAGTCGGCGGACGTGTCGCCGCAACCAAGACTGTTCCTGTAGTGATCACTACGGTAAGGTGAATGTCACGTGTGAGTCAACCCACACTTTGTCGACCGGAGGGGAAGTCTGTGGACGAGCAGAGGACATCGCGCAAGCGGCGTGCCAATGGCGAGGAATCCCGGCGCCGCATCCTCGATGCAGCCGTGGAAGTGGCCGTCGAACGCGGGTACGACGGCACGAGCATCGCGTTGGTGAGCAAGAAGAGTGGCCTGCCCGCCAGCTCGATCTACTGGCATTTCAAGGACAAGGACGAGTTGATCGCCGCGGTCATCGAGCGCAGCTTCGGCACCTGGCTGGCGCTATGGGTCCTGCCCGAGGGCGACGGCCCGCGCGAGCGCTTCTCGGCCCTGGCCACGCTGATCGGCAAGGCGCTGCTGGATTCGCCGGACTTTCTGCGACTGGGCCTGATGCTCACCCTTGAGCGCAGGCCGGTCGAAGCGAGTGCCCGCCGAATGTTCCTGCAGGTCCGGGAACAGGCGTGCCGGCAGGTCGCCGCCACGCTTCGTGAGGTGGTCCCCGAGTTGCCGGATGAGTCCGTGGCCTTGTTGACCACGTATGCGATGGCCGCCGCGGACGGGCTGTTCATCGCCAAGGAGATCGGCGGCGACAGTGTTGATCTCGTCGCACTGTTCGAACTGCACGCCCATTCGCTCTACGACACGGCGGTGCGGTTGAGCGCCCCTGGCCGACCCTGACTCCGAGCCGCAGGCGTTCCTCGACGTGCTCGCCCTGGGAATTCGTTCGATATGAGTGGCGACGCACTGAGCCCTTTTCATCCAGTGTGAATGGCCTTGTCGGGCAGCGGAGTTGGTTGCGGTGTGTCGCCGCTGGATGTGACGAAGCCCCTGGTAGGGCAGTTGTCGACGAAAACGACTGCATACCAAGGGCTTCTGTTGTTGTTCTACCGTGCCGCACTGCCGTTGTCACGCCAGACCCTCACCTGGGTCGCCGACGTGATCCGCCGCCACCGAACCGGGATCGGGTCGGTATGGCGCAAGCTCGACCCCGGCCGTCAAGCCCTGCTTGTCCTGGCCTACCTGCGCAAGGCCGAAACCTACGCCGACCTCGCCGCGGGCTTCGCGATCTCGACGACGACCGCATGGCGCTACGTCGAAGAGACCGTGGAGCTGCTGGCCGCCCACGCGCCGAAGCTGAGGTCGGCGCTGCGGCCGACGTCGCCTTCACCGTGAAGACCTACCAGCACGTCCTGCCCGGCATGGACGAAGACACGGTGCGGGGGGCTACCAGGTGGTGTCGGTCAGGGGACGGATCTGCCAGGTCTGGTGGGCCGCGCCGCCCCACTCCCAGACCTGGACGGGGGTGCCGTCATCATATATTCCGCTGTAGACGGTCAGTGCCTTACCGGTGTTCATGTCGATGATTCCGTAGCCGTTGCCCTTCGGTTCGAAGCGGAATTTCTGGTTGTCGGCGGCGATCCAGTCCGATTGCTGCGCCGGGGCGCTCTCGAACGTGCCCGCGACGGTGATCGCCTTGCCGCTGTGTTTGGCGATGATGGCGTAATAGCCGTTGTCCAGGGGGATCAGGGTGAACTTCTGCTGGTCGGCATTCGCCGAGGCCGCGATGTCCACCTGCGCCCCGTTGGCGAGAGTCGCGCCGCCCACGTCGAGGAGCTTGTCGACGTGCCCGGCCACGAACTGCGCTCGTGCCGGAATCGGTGACGGGGGAACGGGAATGGGCGGTGCGAAGGTGATTCCGGTCATGGTCGATTGGTAGTAGCCGGTCAGCAGTGCGGTGATCTCGTTGATGTAGGGGATGAACACGGGAAAACGGGTAGTGATGACATCCCTTGTCTTGGTGGCCAACTCGGCGCCATTGGCGGTGGCGGTGCCCAGGAACGGCTCGAGGCGTTTGATCAGCGCGAACGTGCTGGGGATCTGTTGCAGGGTCATGGCCTGGGTCAGCGAGGCGCGGGCCGGGGGCGTGGTCGGCAGCACCCGGCTGACGAAGGTGACCCGGTGCATGATGCGCCAGCACGGGGGTTTGCGGGTGGATTGGCGGGCGGCCCGCAGCGCGAGGGCGTTGGGATCGGTGCCACGATCGAGCCATTCGGGATCGATCACCTTGCCGTAGAAGTCCTCGAAGTTGTCGGTCGTGGTGTCGAGATAGAAGCTCATGAACCGGTAGGCATCGACCCGGCCCGGGACCAGCGCCGGCCGGCCGGCCGCGTCGAAGAGCGGGGTATCACCCTGGAACTGCTGGAGTTGGCGGCCGGGCGCGCAGGCCACATCCAGGCTGAAGGTGCGGGTGGCGTCCTTGGATTTGGTGCGGGTGATGCTGTAGCCGGTGCCGACGGAGGCTTCCAGCGCGAATGTGGCTCCGGCCCCGAAGATCTCGAACCCCATCGAGAAGCTACCGCCGAGACTGGCGGTGATGGAGTAGGAGCCGGTGGTGGTCTCGGTGACCTGGTCGGTGGTGCCGGTGGTCTCGGCGAAGAACCCGCCCGCCGCGGTCCACACATAGGTGTTGATGATGTTGCGGCGGGACGCGCTGCGGGTGGCCGCCCGGCCCTTCTCCGGATCGTCCTTCGGACTGACCTCCGCGCCGGTGCCGCCCATCATCCCGTTGAGCACCTTGGCGGCCTGGCCGTGGGTGGGATCGGGGACGTGGGTCTCGGTGGAGACCGAATCGTAGAAACTCTGCAGCTGTTGCTGCTCGCGTTGGATCCGGCGCTTGATCCGGTACGCCTCCCCCGGCCGGTAGTAACTGAATTCACCGCGCATTCCGTTGGC
This sequence comes from Nocardia sp. NPDC101769, assembly GCF_044766925.1. Classification (NCBI taxonomy): domain Bacteria; kingdom Bacillati; phylum Actinomycetota; class Actinomycetes; order Mycobacteriales; family Nocardiaceae; genus Nocardia; species Nocardia sp. NPDC101769. The sequence goes on from NZ_JBIWMX010000073.1 coordinate 6,695, forward strand.
GGCATTGGGGAAATTGGGGTCGGCGAAGGGAGCCAGATCGGTTCCGGATCCGATGGGGGCATAGCCGATGATGCCGTCCAAGGTGCCCTGCTTGGTGTAGCGCGGGTTGATCGGGAACGGAATGAGGTTCCAGTCGCGGGGAATGTCACTGCTGGGCAGCACCCGGTAGGCGACCAGCGCACCACTGTGGGCCAGGCGCAGCGCATAGAGGTCGGCGGTGTCGGACTGGACGACGGCGAAACCGGTATTGGCGGGCACCCACCGCCGCCCGACGTTGGCGTTGACCAGGTTCGCGGGATCCTCCCAGCCGCCGGTGAGCTCCACCTTGCTGCTGCGAGTGGTGTTGGTGCCCTGCGACACTCGCGTTTCCCAGGCCCAGCCGTTGGCATATTTGAACTCGGCGCTGGCCCCATGGCCGAAGCTCAACGAGCCCGCGGGTTTGGCGATACCCACACCCAGGGGAGCGGCGATGGTGAAGGTCTCGTCCTTGACCGAGACGTCGAACTTGGCTTTCACCGAGGCGTCGACGCTGTGGGTCTTGGTGGAGGACAAGGCGTTCACGACATTGTCGGCTTGCACGAACGTGACCGAGGACGCGCTCGCGTAATCACCCGCGGTGCCGGCGATGAGGTTCTCCGACGGGACCGGCGGCGCACCCTCGATGTAGCCGATCAGCTGCGGATCGAATTGGACCTGGCCGACCCAGTTCGTGGTCAGTTCACCGATCTTGTATCCGGTGGTCAGCACCCACTGCCCGTTCTGCAGGTAGCTGTACGCGCGTTTCATCACGCCGAAGATGGTGCCGTACATGGTCTGCTGCACATCGCCGTATTCGGTGGCGGCGGGGGAACCGTGGATGCTCACCTGGAACGGGGTCGAGATGCCGGTCAGTGCGGACCGGACCTGCGCGGCATCGGTGGAGATCGGCGCGGTGGACAGCCGGATGGCCGGGGCGGGCGAGGATTGGGTCAGATCGTTGCCGCCCAGCCCACGATCACGCACCATCGCGCCGGCCGCGGTGTCGTCGATATCGAAGGGGTAGTAGGCGATCAGGTCCTCGCGGTCCCCGTGCACGCGGGCGAACATATTGTCCAGGATCTGTTCCTGGGTGCGCGCGGTTCGCCACACGCGGACCTCGTCGAGATCCCCGGTGAACATGTCCACGACGTTCGCGCCCGCCCATCGGCCGCCGATCATGCTGAAGGGCAGGCCCGGCGCGGAATCGGTACGCCTGCCCATCGTGGCGGGGGTGGGAATCCCGTTGCGGTACAGGGTGAATTGATTGGCGAAGAAACTGGGGGTCCGAACGCGGGAGACCGCATGGAGCGTGGCCGGGTAGGAACCGCACCGGTCCGCGGTCTGGTTGCCGGTGGCTTCGGGGAAGTTCCACCACGCGGCCAGGCCCGAGACCTTCTCGGTGACGGGCACGCCGATCTGGTTGTCGTTGCGGGCGATATTCCAGATCCGCACCTCGGACAGGACGCCGTTGAGGCCCTGGGTCTGTTTGCCGGTGCGGACCCGGCCGAGTTCGACCGGGGAGTCGTTGCCGATCGGTTTGGATCCGTTGTAGCTGTGCACCGCGACCGGTGTCTGGGAGTCCACGTACATGCGGATCTCCACCTTGCCGCCGGGCGCGGTGGGGTTTCTCCTGGTCACAGCCACTAAATGGAATGCGCCGGGGGCCAGGGCGACCCCGGAACGGAAGATCTTCTGTTCCCCGGAACCGCCGGAACCGGCCTCGAAACTGAACGCGAGCTGCCCGTTGGTGTCGATGTACAGGCTGTAGGGCACCGCCTGATGGTCACCGGCGTCGATCGCCCCCTTGCCGATCAGCCCTTGCACGGATCCGGTCGCGGAGTTCAGCCGCACGGACACCTCGAGGGTGAGGTCGTCCACGATATCGAGGCCCGCGGGTCCACCCGCGTCCAGATATCCGCTGCCGTCCATGCCCATCGCCCAGTCCTGCCGGAACGACATCGACAGTTGCGCCCATTCCGAGAGCGGGAAGACTTCGGTGCCGAACACCCGCTGGTCGTTGACCTCACCGAGAATCACATAGCCGGGCTGGCCCGATGCCTGCGGTGCCGCCGCCACTCCGAGCGAATAGCGGGTATCGGCCAGTTCCGCGTGCAGGATCCGCGCGTAATTGCCGACGAAGGTCGGGTAGGCCCACGCCTCGAGGGTCAGGTCCCCGGTCGCGGCGAGTCCGGCCAGTTTCCCCAGGTCGGCGGGTTGCAGATACTGGGTGCCGTCGAAGGAGAACGCGCGGCCCGGCGCGTTGCCGCGCCAGCACGGCGGCAGCGGATCGCTGAGCGTCTCGGCCGCGCACGCCGGAACGTCGGCGATGGCGGTTCCGGCGTCGGCGCGAACGAGCTGCGACCCACGCGTGAGCAGCGCCCCGGCCACACTGCTCGAGGCCAGCGAGTAGTCGTAGGCCACCGCACGGACTTTGGCACCGGCGGGGGCGGTGAGACCACCGGTGGTGAGGGTGAGCTGGGTGGAACCGGCCGGCGCGTCGGCCACGGTCCGGCTCTGCTCACCGACGGTCACGGCCGATCCGGCGACCAGCCGATTGGCCAGCGGCGCGGCGAGCATGACGGTCGTATCCTTGATCGACACCACGGTTCCCACCTCGGTGCCCGGCAGCGCGCCATTGAGCACCTTCGCGAGCAGATCAGCCCGGGTGGGCACTGCGGTGAAGGTCTCGGTCACCTCGCCCCGGGTCAGGGTCACCGTGCACGTTCCGGCATTGACCGCGCTGACGGTCGCGGTGAACAGGCCGATCGCGATCGACGGGTCACGGCCGGTCAGGCGCAGTGTCCCGTCCGCGACCGGGATCTGTTTGACCGCCGGGGCGACGGTGGTGTCGTAGTAGACGGAGAAGAATTGGTTACTCCCGCCACGGAAGTACAGCGCGACCTCACCGGTGGAACTGTCCAGCAGGAATGGTTTCTCGTCGGTCCAGGCGAAGCTGAGCAGCGCGCCCAGCACGCTCAGCCCGGACCGGTCGATACCGATGGTCGGCATCGCGAGCACCGCCTCCGCCGCCCCCTGCATCCCGCCGCTGAGCCCCGCCAGGTTGGCCTGCGCCAACGTCAGTACCACCGAGTCGACGCCGACCCGGTCGGCCGCTGCCGCCGAGTCCGCCTTCAAGCCCTCCCAGCGGGCCGCCACGGCCAGCAGTCTCGTCATCTCACCGCGCGCCCAATCCCCGGCCGGGCCGAGGATCTTGCTGCGATCGTTGACGGTCGAGCCCCAGACCCCGCCGTACATCTTGCCGTTGGTCTCTTCCAGCAGCTGCGTGTACGTCCCGAGGAGAGCGGCCTTCCCCTGGTCGATGGCCAATTGCCCGCGCGCGGTGGTGACCAGGGCCTCGGCTTGGCGCAATCGTTCCAGGTCGGCGGTGGGGTCGGGTTTACCGATCCAGGTCGGGTCCATCAAGCCCGGTGCCGTGGCCAGCCGTCCCTGCGGCGACACCCCGAAGTCGAGGACGGCCAGATACGAGCGTCCGTCCGGTTCACCCTGCGGGGGCAGCCCGCCCGTGGCGAACGCCAAAAGCACTCGTGCCCTGCGTTTTTCGAGTGACGGTGTGATCGCGTACCCCGTCACCATCGGCTGCTGCTGGTGGTACATCGTCGCCGCCAGGCCCGATTTCACCGTGCGTCCGGCGAGTGCGAACAACCGCAGTGACATTCCCGGACCGTCGTACAGCGGCGCATCCGAATCCACCCACACCGGGCTCGGGCCGCGGCTGGCCGGGAAGTGATGGGGGCCGGCGTCGCGCAGCGTGTTACCGGCACCCTCGTCGAAGGGGAGGTAGGCGAACAGGCCCGGCTCGTTGCCGAGCAATCGCTGTGCGCGCGTGGAGAAGTCGGTGCGGGCCAGGGTCCAGATCCGTACTTCGTCGATCACGCCGGTGAAAGGGAGTGGCTGCACCGTGCCGGTCGCGAGCCGTTTGCCCACCATGAGTTGCCCGGTCACCGCCACGGTCGCGGTCGTGTCGCGCGTCTGCACCTGAATTCCGTTGAGGAACAACCGCATCGACGTGCCGTCGAACACCGCCGCCACATGCGACCAGGTGTCCAGCGGCAGCGGTGTGGTGTGGACGAGGGAGTCGGTGCCGTGGCCGTAGATCAGATTGCCCCCGGCCATCCGCAGCAGCACCGGCGTGGCGAAGTTCGTCTTGTCGGTGCGTCCCATGATGAGCCCGTCGGGCCCGCCGGGTTTGATCCACGCCTCCATGGTGTACGGCCCCGCCGGTACGTCCAGCATGGCATTGCCCGCGATCACCGGTCCGCTCGCGGCCCCCTCGAAACGCAGTGCAGCACCGCCCTGTTCACCCGGTCCCGGCACCACCGGCACCAGCGGCCGCCCGGTATTGAAGTCGATGCCCGGCGCGCGTTCCAGCACCGATCCGGCGTATTTGGGGTCCGGGCTCGTATACAGCTGTGTGCCTTTGACATTGAACAGGCCGTCGGTGCCCTGCTCGAGGTTGTAGCTGTAGATGTAATCGGCGGCGGAGGTGAAGATCTGCCAGCGGGACAGCCCGCTCACCGCCGTCGGCAGCAACAATGCCGAGAACATCCCCTTCTCGAGCCGTCCGACGAACGACAGCTGAAGGGTCGGTTCGTAGAACAGCTTCCCCTCCATATCGCGACTGCCGAGCGTATCGCCCCCGGAGGCAGGGGTGATCCGGCTGCGGCTGCGCTGATAGCGCACCTCCACCACCGGTTTCAACTCCGAACCGACCAGCACGAACCGATCGCACAGCAGCGAATTGTCCACCTGCGCGACCTTCTGCCCGCCGACCAGCTGGTAATCGGTACGCGCCGGATCCCCCGAAAGACCGCCACCCTCACGCACATACAGCGAGTTCGGGTCGCCGGCGGGTATCGACTGCCGGAACATCAGGATGTAGCGCCCATCGGACAGCACCTGAATCGGCCACGGCGAGGTCAAGCGCGCCGTCGTCGACAGAAACGGGTCACCCTCCCCTGCGACCAGTGTCTCCGCGACCGTCACCTCGGCCCCGCCGCGCTTCTTCACCGCCGGAATCGCCAGCGAGGCACGCGATTCCGCGCCCACCTCGACGATCTCGCCCGGGAACGGCAGCACCCCGGGTTCATCGTTCCAGGCGGCGGCGTCCAGCGCCCCCTTCGCCCGGTCGGCCTGATCCAGGCTCAGCACGCTGTAGTAGATCTTGAGGTCGAAGCCCACCGCGAAGGCGACCACCATCCCGGCATGCTGGACCATCGTGGTCCATACGTAGGTCTTGTCGCTGTAGATCTTCTGCAGGTTCTTGTTCTGCACGACCGTGCTCCTTGCATTCATATCCGCGCAATTGCAAGTTTGGGCACACCAAGTGTGAGTCAGAAAACCTCGAGTCGGACAAAACCGGCTTAAAGATCTTGCTCCGAATTCGGTTCTCTCACAATCAAAAAACCCTTTCGGTCGGTATTTCCGCTTCGTCGATGACGTGCTCGCGGTTCCACCAGTCCACCCACGCCGGCAACTCCGCGACGAACGCGACGAAGGTCAACGCGGGCTGATCCAGATCCATCAGCCGGTCCGCAGCGGCCCGGCGCAGCGCCCGCGCGGTCACGTCTGCCACCCGCCGACCTCCCGCCACCCGTCCGTCAGAACGCCGGCATTGGATCACGAACCGAGCTGCGGGAGCGCCGAATCCACACCGATCGACACAGCCGCGCCACTGACACCGAAGCGGGAATCACCCACTGACATTCTGATGGGAACTCTCATGGACATGTCATGCACTCGGGTCCTGGCTGATCAAAGCCTCGGCGAAAGACAAAGGGCCTGTCGCCATTCCGGGCCATCCGGGAAGTTAACGGCCAGAATGCAAGACCTCCGATGCGATTAGTGGTCAAGCCGCTGAGCGTGTCGGAGGTGTGTCGTGGGTGGGCCCGAACGCTTTGGAAGGGTCGAACTTCTGGCC
>NZ_JBIWMX010000074.1:0-12477 GCF_044766925.1 Nocardia sp. NPDC101769
ATTCCCGCCGGCAGCTTAGGATCCTGAGCCGGGCAGCCCCAAGCGTGAAAACCCTTGGGGCACTGTAGAGTCCGGACGGCCTGGGTTCGAACCGTATCAGATGCACTGTATTGCCGCATACCGCGCTGACCGAACCGGCCAGCACGAGGCGCCGGCGGCTGGATCCGCGAGGCGCTCGGCATTCGTGGATCGGAAGCGATCGTTCACGAGACACGTCGAGCCTCTGTGGATTTGTCGGTTTTCGAAGTCGTGTTCGGTGCTGACCTGCGGTAGCGGGGGAATTGGGCGCATGGCCGCCATCGCCCGTGTGGTCGGACTGCTCCGTCGATGATTGGGGTCGAGCAATCCGCGTCGCGTGCGGCGTCGAACTATCGAGCGGTCCTGTAATCGGTCGAGGGGGAGTGCTGGAGTGCGGATGTTCATCAGCGGCTGGGTCAGCCGCTGTGGCGGTGAGGCCCATGTCGTCATCGGTGCACCGCGGCCAGTCGCAGGGTGTGTCCGTGGTGACAAGGTCTGTCACGTCGAAATCCGCCATGCGGACACGGTCGTGCGGCTGCACCCGCAGCCGGGGTCCACGCGGGTGGCACTGGACAACGCGCTGTGTGAGGTCACCAGACATCTGGACATCGACCTGCCGGGGTTGCTCGCACACGTCGCGATCGGGCCCGCGGTGCACGAGCCCCAGGCCGGTAAGCCGCGATGCGCCGCCGGTTGCATGGGTCCAGCCTGCTAATCGCACCGGGTTGATGGTCGACGAACGCACCATAATGCCGCGACCCGCGCGTTCCACACGCGCTGGACCGCGGCCTCTGAAGATCAACGGGCCGAGAGCATCTCGGCCCGTTGAACGCGCAGTAGATGGCACGCACCAACGTCACCCGCCACAGGCCCGCGATCAGCGGAGCACACGCCCCACCCGTACGCCGCCCGCATCCATCTCAGATAGTCATCCAAGTCGGCCGCCGGATGGCGTACTCCACACCGCAGCAGTATCTTTGAGGCACTGGGCGCAAACCGGGCACCATGATCGAAGGACGACCGGGCCGTGCGGATGAACAAGTTCGAGCGGCGGATAGCTCGGTACAACGATCGCTCGACCGCCGCTTTCGAGGCGGGAAATCCTTCTCGCGCATTGCGGTATAACGACAGGGCGCTGGCGTTGCTGGCGGCACTCGGCGCAACGGGGGAATGGGATGTGGCCAGCGCTGAGGTCGATATCTATCTCAATCGCTCCACGTTCTTGCACAAGCTGGGAAGGACCGCGGAGGCGATCGCCGCGGCGCGCTCCGCGCTGGCGATACTGACGGACCTGGGTGCCCTCGACGACCCGGTCATAATCGGGCTGTCCGCGATCGCGGTACGAACCGTGAGCTCTCCAACCGACCTCGCCGCGCCCGACGTGCTCACTCTGGCACTGGCCGCGGCCCGCGCAAAGCTTTGGCTGGCAACACTACTGGCTTTAGACTCCGGAACGGTCGGCGCAGCCGAGGTGGACGCCCTGGGACAGTCCGCTCTGGCGGTCTACGCGTTCGCCGCTGATATCGACTCGAGCTACAAGGACGAGCGGGAGACCGCGTTCACGAACTTCGCGCTTGCTCGGCTCATTGTCGGACATGCCCATATCTCGTCACGGGATACACAGGCAGCGATCACGATCTACGAGCAACTGTTGTCCGATTGCCGTCGGCAATTCGGTGCCGAAGATATCCGGACCGTGACGATGAAGGTCCAGCTGGCCGAAGCTCGGGTGCTGGAATACGAGATCAGGCGAGGGGACGCTCAGGTGGCCATCGCGAAGTTCGAAGAGGAATCGTTCGACAATCTTCGGAATGCCGGTTTCGAGTTTCGGTGAAAACTCGACGCTCGATGGTCCGCAGCACCGGGGCCGGCGTGGGTACGGTGAACGCGACCCGTCTATTCAGGTAGTGACGTTCGGTCATCTCACCGCGGCTACCGCGCCAGCAAACGCGCAGGTGCAGAACAGATCTGGCATGTAGTTGTGGAACCGCCGGAATGAAGCCAGGGATTACGTGGCTCGCGTCAGCGGCGTCCAGACACATCCGCTACTAGCCGCATACCGCGCTGACCGAACCGGCCAGCGCTACGCGTCGGCACCCGGAACCTGGTGCGGTGCAGAACGTCCGCTAGCCGAATGCCGAGTGGTCCGAATTGTCGGAAGTCCGGCGAGATGATCCCGCGCCCCGGTACCCCCGAACGGGCCCGGAGTAGAGGCCGGGACTATAACAAGTTACTGAAGGTAACTAGTTTCGTTTCCGCTCGGTGCCGGATCGTGCCGAGTTGTGCCGTGTCAGGAGTGGTCATGTTCGCTACCCGGGTTCTCGCCGTTGGAGCCGTCGCCGCCGCGTGTGGTGCCCTCGCGGTCGCTCCCGCTTCTGCTGCGCCGCAGACCGATTCGCAGATCTCGGAAATCACGCCCTGCGCCGCTGGGACGGCGGCCGAACATCCGGTGCTGCTGGTGCACGGCACAGGGCGCACGGTGGAGCAGAGCCTGGGCCCGACCCGTCAGGCCCTCGTCGATGACGGGCGTTGCGTCTACGGCGTGGACTACGACTCGTGGGGGCCGGTGTCGGACTCGGTGGACCTGGTGACCACGGTCGCCGACCGTATCCTCGCCGTCAATGGCGCGACGTCGCTGGATCTGGTCGGCAAGTCCCAGGGCGGGTTGATCGTGCGGGCGGTGAGCCTGCGCTTCACCGACCGCCCGGCCAACCCGATCGATCAGGTCGTGGCCATCAGCGGACCCCAACTCGGTTCCGGCACGAGCGGGATAGGTGCGCTGGTTCAGGCCGCGCCCAACCTCGCGGCCGCCGTGCTCCCGCGGGCCGCGGTCGACATGACACCCGGCTCACCGTTCCTGACCGCCCTCAACAGCGGACCACTGACCGCTGCCGGGGTGCGCTACACCATGATCGGCTCCAGCTACGACGAGTTGGTCTCTCCCACGGTCGCTTTCATCGACGGCCCGAACGTCACCAACATCCTGATCCAGGACGGCTGCCCGATCGATCACGCGGGCCACGCGGCCGAGGCGACCGATCCGCGCACTATCGACCTGACCATGCACACCCTCGACCCCGACCGCCACCCCGACATCCGCTGCGCCGCCAACAACAACGCCATGTGACCCAGATCGGGTCCCCGTTCAGGAGGCGCGCAACGCACGCTATTGCCGCATACCGCGCTGACCGAACCGGCCAGCCCGGGGCATCGGAAGATCAACGGGCAGAGCTTCGTATGGCCGGCGGCAATGCTCGCGCATGCTGATGTGAGATGAGTTGTGGTACAGGCCATCCGGAAGGCTGTGAGGTATGCCTTAGCTTGGTGAAAGACGCCGCCTCATGTTGCCTGTGAGCTGTGCGACCAGGCGCCGGTTGGCTTCCAATGCCTCGGACGCGGTCACGGCGGCATGCTCTGCCAGGATTCCGCCGAAAGTGGCGGTGTCGGTAGCGAGGTCGCCGATGCAGGAAAGGTCGCCATTGCTACCCGCCGATCAACGCTCAGGGTGAGATCGTCGGCGACTGGACCGCCGAAACGTGGTGGACCCGAGACCGCATGTACTGGGCCGAGAAGGAGGCCCGCACCGTCGTGCAAGCCCGCCGATTCCACAGCGGCGGAGTCGCTTTCGCTCACTTCCCCGATCTCGAGGACGACGAGGCGTTCTTCGCCGCACGGGAGGCAAACCAGCCCTGGACCGGGCACTGGTACTCCCGCGACCCGATCGACGCGCCGGGTTGGGAGCTGCAAACCCAGCCGTAGCGCTTGACCGGGCCGAAACCGGTTGCCGGGCAACTATTCCTGTAGCTGGGATCGGGCACGCCGACGCGGCGACAGCACAACTGGTAGCACAGCCGAGCAGTCATGGTGTTGCGGCCGGCCAGCCATTGGATCCAAGGCGGCACCACCGGATACCGTGCCGCCACGGCCCGCTTGCCGAAACCGCTGCTCGCGGTCGAGCTGTCGGGCGCGCGCCGCGCTGTGGCGGTCACCCGGTCGGCCGCGGCGGGATCCATTGGGGTGCGCGGGCGTCGCTTCCGATTCCGGCTCATAGCAGGTGACTCTAAACAGGGCCGGTCGGCGGCATGCCGGTTTCGGCGGGGCGTGTTTTCCGGCCAGCTATCCGTTCCGGTTCCATGGAAGTGGAGCGACCGCATAACGAGGAGACTCACCGACCGCGACCAGTCCGGGATCGAGCCGGAATTCGTCCACGAAGGCTGTTCCTGCTCACGCCGGCGGCCCGGCGCATGCGCTGTTCGTGTGTGCGTCTGGGAGCTTGCTTCTCGTCGAGCCGCCCGCGAATCCCCGAAATCAACCCCATGCCTCAAATCCTGCCGGAGACAACGCTTTTCCCGCAGACCTATTCGTGACCAATTGCCGCGAAGCCGGCGCGGGCCGCCGGCGGGTGTGTGCACCATGGAGGTGTACACGGCACCGGTCTTGGTGTGCCGCAGGGGAATTCGTCATCGAGGAGGGGTTTCGATGGGGAACAGCAACAGTCATCACGCCTACGAGCTGTGGACCGATGAGCGCAATGTCGAGCTGGTCGAAATGCTGCGTGCCGGGCTGGAGTTGGCCGAGATCGCCGAGCGGGCCGGGCGCAGCACGAGCGCCGTGCTGGGACAGCTGCGCAAGCTGATCCCGCTGGGCTATCGGGTGCGTCAGGGCGGGACCGAGGAGATGGTGCGGCAGCTGCTGGCGTCGCCGGCCTACGACTGGCGGGCGCCGCTGCGTGCGCGCGCCGATCGCGCCAACCAGGTCTATTGGGATCAGCAGATGAACGAGCTGCTGCGGCAAGGATGGGAACAGGCGCGGTCGTTGCAGGAGATCACCGAGACACTGGGGGCTTCCGAGCTCGACGTCGCCCGGCAGCTCATGCGCCTGGGCCTGGCCGAGAACTGCCGCGAAACCGTCGAGAGACTCGGTTGCGACCCGGCCGGGACGCTGGCCGGGCGGCTGCGCCTGGCCGAGGACCGCGCCGGCGCGGCGGTGTGGGTGCTGGTCGTCGACGACGCCCGCGGCACACCACGGATCCCGGTCGGTGTCGGCGAAGCGCGCCGCGGCCGACGGCACGTCTCGGTGCACCTGGACTACGACACCGCCGACCTGACCCTCGACGACATCCTGCGCGCGCACACCGACACCGGCGCAGACCCCGGCGAGGTCACCGCGTCCATCACCGAACGGACCGTCGGCGACCTCGCGATCGGCGCTTCCACCGACCCCGCCCGCATCACGACGCCCACCCCAACCACAGGCCCGGTCCGCATGGCCGGGATCGTCGATCTGGACGAACCCTGAGCCTTGGTATTGCGGCTGGATCGCCAGGACTGGTTCACCGGCAGCGAACGTCTCGCGATGCCGACAAAGGTCCCGATCGGTGACCGATTACAATCCGCGCAGTGCGTCCGGAATTACGATTGGTGACAGGTCAGCAAACACCTACCATTCCCGCTTTGCTGACCTGCCATGTCCGGCCGCTCGGAACCCATGGCCGCGACATTGGGTAGCGTCGTCAGGAGCGGCGGGCTCCTGACGGCGCTACCGCGTCGAACACCAGGCCGAATATCGGACCGATCATCGGATCGGGCCTGGCCCATGCGAGGCTGTACATGCGAGAACCGGCCAGATACCCGCTGGCCGGCTCTCGTCCTATAGGTGGCTACGCCACGCTCGTCACGTCCAGCTGTGCGGCAGATCGTTTTCCGAACACGAAGGTTTTGGTTGCATCGGCGTGTGGCAGCCCTGGTCGGGGGTCGAGATACCTACGATGGCCCGTGGTCACCCCCGGTTTCGGTGACCAGTAGTAGAGTTCCCGAACCCGCCCGGTCCATCCCTCCCGGAGGCCGGGCGGGTCCAGGAATCCGGCAGCTCCCGGAGTTGAGCAAACTGACCGAAATGGGTCGATCGCGCGTGCGAGTGGCAGCATCGCGAGATGAGCTCCACCAGCAACACCTCAGGCATCGAGACGCGGGAACGCAGCTTCCATCTCCCGGACTACCCGGGTGCCGAGTACACCGTGACCCTGGCGCGGTCGAGGGGACGCGGCGCGCAGGGGTGGATGCTGGCCGAGGTCATTGTCCGTTCCACCGGCGGGCCTCTGGTCGTCGAGGGCTTTCCCCCGACCGAGCGGCTCGTGCGGGCCGCGTTGTCCGAGGATCCGCCGGCGGTGTTCCAGACCGCCTACGACAGCACCCGGGAGCTGGAGCTGGTGCCCGAGCGATACCGGCGGGCGCTTCATCGGCGCGGGATCCGCACTGTGGACGGCCTGCTCGGCCTCACGCACGACCAACTGCGGCAGGTACACGGCATCGGGGACACGGGTGTCGCGGCTATCGAACACGCCCGCACCCGCTACCGCGCCGAGCGCCTCGCGCAACCCGACGACTGACCATGGCCGCCCCCGCGCCGCGGCTGGCAGCGCACGCCGGTCGGCGGGCAGCGCGGGCCCGGCGCTGAGTTGGTTGTAGAAGGTCTCGCCGCTGATGCCGAATTCCCTGGCGCGGGCAGCCCTTTCGGACATGTGACCTTTCATGCCAGAAACCGCCGTTTTCGTGCCGTCACGGCATGGCTGCTGTAATCCGCCGCGTGGCACTGGCTACGTTCTCCGGCAGATAGCCGGAAGGATGGTCTTACGTGCTGTATCGGTAGCCGTCTCGCCGTCCTGGTGGCTGTCCGGACCGCCCTTGCCCTGGCGGTCCTGAATCGGTGCTGTCCTGTTGAGCCCAGGGCTGTTGCCGTGCACGTACAGTGCGCGAAGGGGCGGCGGGACACCCCTGCAGACGGAAACGTCCTGTCCCGCCGCCCTTTCCGAGCCTGTGCTCAGTACTCGACCGACCTACCCCGATTTTTCGTTCAGGTGGACCTCACGGGCCGACAGCTCGCGAGCTCTCGTAGAGCTCGGCCAACGTCGCCGGCCCCGTGGAGGCCGCAGCGATCGCGGCACACTGATAGCGCAGGTAAGCGCCCGCGAGCAGGTCGTCGGCGGTGACGCGCCACCGCCCGCGGATCCGATCGGGGATGGTGGTGAAATCGGCGGTGCGGCCGACGATTTCGGCGTCGCAGAGTTGACGGCGGATCCCTATGTCGGCCTGGATCAGATCGGCGGCACCGTCGAGGCCGCTCAGCACTGGCCACAGTTCGGGGTAGCGGTCGTAGAGCTCGTCACCGATGGCGATCATGGACTGCCACCGGTGGATCTGAGCGCACAGCACATGCAGGTCCGCGAGGCGGTCCATGCCCTCACCACCACCGGAACCCGGCGCGGACGCCCGGTCGCGCGCATCCGACGGGTATCCGTACCTGCTCATTGCACATGACCATTTCCACCGTGACAGTCCAATTGCTGCTCAGGCCGGATGGATCAGAAGGAGTCTGCGGGCCGATCCACCCAGCCGCCGAGCACGATGCACCGCCCGAGTCGGCGCAGCGGCACACCGGTTCCGGGGCCGTCGAGACGATGACCCCGGCCGGATGATCCGACGTGAGAGCGCCGCGCGGTCACCGCACCCCGGTCCCCGCCACGCCCCACGATCAGCCCGTCCGCACCGCACGGTAGCGAGCTCCCGTGTCGCAGCGGCCCGGATACCGCGGCGGTGGCACGAATCGAGAGCGCCCAGGCACGCAAGGTCGCAGATATCTCCGAATCGGTTGTGTGAGAATGCCGGACACAACCGGCCCGGGGTCAAGTCCCGGGGAGTGGTGTAGCTGGGGTGGTCACCGCGTGATCCGAAATATCGGTCAGGCGGTGAGTTCTGCTGGTGCGGTCTCCTCCTGTTCGTCGGTGGGTGTCAGCCCGCGGGAGCGGGCCAGGACGTCGAGGCCGAGGTAGCGTCGGCCTTCGATCCATTCGTCGTGTTGCTCGGCCAGGACCGCGCCGACGAGGCGGATGATCGAGTTCCGGTCGGGGAAGATGCCGACCACGTCGGTGCGGCGGCGGATCTCCTTGTTCAACCGTTCCTGGGGATTGTTGCTCCAGATCTGGCGCCAGATCTGCTTGGGGAACGCGGTGAATGCCAGCAGATCTGCCCGGGCGGCGTCGAGGTGGTCGGCGACTTTCGGCAGCTTCTCCGCGAGTGCGTCGAGCATCCGATCATATTGGGCGGCAACCGATTCGGTGTCGGCTTGATCGAACACCGAATGCAACAGGGTGCGGACCCACGGCCAGGAGGATTTCGGGCAGACCGACATCAAATTCACCGTGTAGTGGGTGCGGCAACGCTGCCAGGACGCGCCGGGCAGGGTCGCGCCGATCGCGGCGACCAAACCGGCGTGCGCGTCGGAGGTGACGAGCGCGACCCCGGACAGGCCGCGGGCGACCAGGTCGCGGAAGAACGCCAGCCAACCGGCCCCGTCCTCGCCGGAAACCACTTGGAGACCGAGGATTTCGCGGTAACCGTCGGCGTTGACGCCGGTGGCGATCAAGGCGTGGACGTTGACCACGCGCCCGTTCTCGCGCACTTTCAGCACCAGGGCATCGGCGGCGACGAACGTGTAGGGACCTTGGTCGAGTGGGCGGGTGCGGAAGGCTTCGACCTGGGCGTCGAGGTCGCGGGCCATCATCGACACCTGGGACTTGGAAAGTGCTGTGATTCCGAGGGATTCGACCAGCTTCTCCATCCGCCGGGTCGAGACGCCGAGCAGATAGCAGGTCGCCACCACCGAGGTCAGGGCGCGTTCGGCGCGTTTGCGGCGCTCGAGCAGCCAGTCAGGGAAATAGCTGCCCGACCGTAGTTTGGGGATCGCGACGTCGATGGTGCCGACGCGGGTGTCGAAGTCGCGGTGGCGGTAGCCGTTGCGGGAGTTGACGCGGTCGTCGCTGCGTTCGCCGTAGCCGGCCCCGCACATCGTGTCGGCTTCCGCGCTCATCAGCGCCTGAATGAACGTCGACATCATGGTGCGCAGTAGATCCGGGCTCGCCGCGCCCAGTTGCTCGGACAGGAGCTTGCCCGGGTCGATAGGCTCAATATTGGTCATCGCGTGGTCTTCTTCCTTCGGAGCGACTTGGTAGGTGTTCTGAAGGATCACGCGGTGGCCACCCTGCTGTCCGGGGATTGCGACAAGCTCAGCATCGAATGCTGCTGCTACACCACGCTATTGGACGCAACCCGGCCCGGCCGGTCGGTGAACCTTGGGTGGAAGTGACCGATCTGATGACCGATTTGATCGGATGGGGGTCCCGGACTGCGCGTGAAAGACAACGACAATGGCTTGACCAGCGGCGTATCTCTGCTGCTCGACCACATGCGCGACCGCCAGCGCCGTCTCCCGACGCGAACCGACCCCACGGTTTCGATAACTGTCATGAAATCCACTGTGCTGCTGCGTGTTTCGACCCTAACCCAACAAGGGCGAGGCGTTGCGCTCCCGGATTCGCAAGGCGCATACCTGCTTCGTCGCCGGTGGCGCGGGTATCGCCCGGGCTACCGCACTTCGTTCCGAAGGAGTCAGGCTCATGCCGGTCACACTCAGCTCCACCATGAAACAGATTTCGCTGATTTCCTATCCCCGAGGAGGCCAGCCCAATCTCTGGGGAGTCGACGACTCGGAGAGCATCTACCGCTACACCGGAGGCAGTTGGACGAAGATCCCCGGCGGACTCTCCCAGGTCAGCATCTCCAAAAGCGGAGTGGTGTGGGGAGTCAACTCATGGGGCGGCGTGTACCGCTATGACACAACCAGTCCCTGGTCCTGGACTCGGATGCCCGGGACGCTGGCCCAGGTCGAGGTGGCGGACAACAACGGGGTCTGGGGACTCGACGCCGCGGGCAAGGTCTTTCGCTACGACGCGACCGCGAACTCGTGGAGCCCGATCGCCGGGACGATGAAACAGCTCAGCGCCTGCTACAACCCCCGTGGCGGAAATTGGTACCTGTGGGGCATCGATACCACCGGGCACGTGTGCCAATACGACTTCAACAACAACTGGTACCAGTGCCCGAACAACAACACCAGCGGGACCATGGTCGAGGTGAACACGACGGACGCCATGAGTATCTATGCCCTCGATTCGGCGGGCCAGATGTTTGCGTATCAAGGATCACCGAACTGGTGGGCACAATGTAAGTTTCCGCCGGCGAAATACATGAGCAAGGGTCGTGACGGTTCCACGGCGCTGATCGACACCTCGGGAAATACGATCGTCTACGACAACTACGGGAACTGACTCGTTCACCGAGCAGGGTTGACCGCTCGGCGTCCCATCGGCCCGGGACCCACTCATTCCAGTGGCGACACCCGGGCCGTTGCGCGCCGTTCGCGACGCCGATTGAATTCCGGGCGACAGCGCGTACACCTAGCCTGGACGAGTCGTGTTCGACCAGGGAGGGGCGCGCGAAATGCGAAGCCTGGAAGAGGAATTCGCTGACTCCATCGCCCAGATGAAGCGAATCGACTGGGGCGCACTGGCCGCCCGGCGTGATGAACTGCGCGAGGAGCTGGCCCTCCGCGACCACGCGGTCGCCGCCGTCCCCGCCGGCACCCGCCGGGGTTCCGGTAGTAGTCGGCCCGTGAGGTCCAGATTCGCCAGACCCGGCGCTAGCGCGATCAGCAAAGCTATGACCAGCGCCTTTCCAAGCGATCAGCCCAAATTCCGGAAATCCGGCGCTAACGAGTTATCGCGCATAGGTTCCGACTATGTGCGATAACTCCGGTGCCGACCTTTGGGGAAACAGCACTGCCGAGGCGCGGCGACTCCGCAAACTATCTGCGGTACCGGCCTTACCGCCGGATTTCGCACCGGTGGACCTCACGTGCCTGTCCGCCTGCAAGGGTCTCGAACGGCCATGACTACCCGTGAGTATCCAATTGCTGCTCAGGCCAGGTGGATCAGAAGGAGTCTGCGGGCCGATCCACCCGGCCGTCGAGCACGATGCACCACCCGAGCTGGTGAAGCGGAGCACCGATTCCGGGGTCGTCCACTATTGGCCCCGGACGGATGACCCGACACGAGAGTGCGGCGCGATAACCGCACCCGGATCCCCGCCACGCCCCCACGATCAGCCCACCCGCACCGCATGGTACCGAGATCCTGTGCCGGCGCGGACCGAATACCGTGATGGTGGCACGCACGGGGCCTCGTACTTGAAGACGTTTTCAAAGCGGTCGTCGGGCTTGACGGCCTCGGGCAGCAGAAGTGCATGCCGCAGCATGAGCTGCTCACCTACCACGACAAGCCCGCCGACGGTCACCGTGCTGCCGACCTTGGCGAGTAAGGCGGCGAGATCGGCCTCGTCGGCCTTGGCGAACGGCCTTTCGATCTGGATCCATTCCTCGTCTGCCCGTCTGATCACGACGTCCGGGGCGGCCCAATCGTCCTCAGCGTCGATGACTTTGAGGCTGATCGAGTCGGGCCCCACTTCTACGCCGTAACTGTCTTCAGAGATGCGCTCGACAAGCTCGTCCCACTCACTGCTGTTCTCCACTCGTTTCCTCCTCAGCCGCCAGCGTTCTGGATGCAAACCGTAGCAAGATCCGCTGCGGCCGAAGGGAATTCATCCGATCGAGATGATGCGGTGCAATCGGAACCAGCGACAGCGGGCACAAGCGAGACGGCGATGAAAAGAAAGGGGTTTCCGAACACTTCACCTGTGGAAACGTCACCGGATCCGGGTGGGTATTCGGGTTCGTCAGACCATCGTTTTCCGAACGGGGAGGTCCGGCTGTATCGGCGTGGTGGCAGTCCCGGTTGAGGTGGAGATACCTACGATGGTCTGTGGTCACCTCCCGGTCTTGCGGTGGCCGCTGTGGTGTCTACAACCCCGCCTGGTCTCCGCTTCCATCCGTCCCGGAGGCCGGGCGGGTCCATGACCGGTACGGGTCGGGGGCTGTGCTGCGCAGGCTCATGCGGCCTTCGCCATGGCTCGGCGAGCTCCAGGTAGCCGTCTCGAGCATCTGCCAGACCTGTGCCGGTTCTGGCCTAACCGGTACCCGGCAGATGTGGGAACCCGCCCCGAAGGGGGATGGGGCGGGAACGTTGATCACGGTACCGGGTGTGAGTGCGCCACATGGCATCCGATCCCTCCCCGTCCAGTCGGGTGCGCCCGACTGGGTTCGATTTCGGGGTGTAGACCCCGGGAATCGGCTCGACCGTAGCCTGCCGTTGACCTTGAATGCCTACTCTGGCGCAGGTCGGCCCCCTCTGTGGTGGCGCAGGCCCCTCGGCATTGTTCTTGGGCCTTCGTGACATTGCTCGCGCGCGGTCGACCTCGGCGTACACCGCCGCCGCGAGTTGCGAATCCAGCCCGCCCGGTGAGACCGGGCGTCGGGCAGGAATTTCGGAGGTGCGCCATGACAGCAACCCCACGCGAACCACGCGGTGGCAAGCCTGCTCACCGGCCGGGAAAGCGGCATCCGACGCCACCCACCGTCACCAGCGGTTCCGATGACGATGTGCCAGTGGTGCGCTGGCCGGAGCCGAGTCGGCTCGAATCGTGGTGGCACGCGATCATGCATCCCGCCGCC
>NZ_JBIWMX010000075.1:0-4379 GCF_044766925.1 Nocardia sp. NPDC101769
CCGCAAGACAGCTCGACGAACCCATGCATCGAACCCCGGTCCGCCGCGCGGCCGGGGTTCGATCAGTACACCGCCATCGACGACTGCCATCAGGCAGGGCTGCAACAGAATTCAAGGCCCAATAGGTATCGCAGCCGCGGGTTCGCTCCGGTGTTCTGCTCGTTGTTTTGCTTGCGCCCTCCAGGTGCGGGCGGTGACGCCGAAGTGTTGGCGGAACCAGCGGGAGAAGCTGTTGGGGGTGGAGAAGGCGAGCATCTGGGCGATCTCGGTCAGTGAGTAGCGGTCGTCGGCGACCAGGCGTTGTGCGAGTTCGATTCTGGTCGAGTTGAGCACGGAGGTGAATGTCTGGCCGGATTGAGCGGGGTGTCGGTGCACGGTCTTTCGGTCGACGCCGAGGCGGCGTGAGACCTGGTCGAGCGAGCATCGTCCCGTGGGGAGGAGTAGTTCGATGAGTTCACGGACTCGTGTGAGGACTGTTGGTGGGCTGGTGGTCTCGACGGATTCGAGCAGTGCGCGTGTGTAGGACCGCAGCATCGGGTCCGACATGCGGTTCGGTTTCCTGAGATCGCTTGTGGTGCAGAGCCCGGTGGCGGGCACGATCGCCGGGGCGATCGGAAGATTCACGACGCGGCGGCCCGGTATCTCACCGGCCCGGTAACCGATCTGTTCCCGCATCTGCTGCGGCACGCATGCGCCACCCACAACTACGAGCGCGGGATGTCGTTGTGGGAGATCCAGAAGCTCCTCGGCCACGACTGGGCCACCACAACGCTTCGGTACATGGCCACCGCCCGCGCCGATCCGGAATACGCCAATCTCACCGCCAGCGACCGCGCCGCGCAGCGGCTGATCATGGACATGGGGAATCTTCGATGAAATGGAATCTGCGCATGATCGCCGCCCAGCGGGATCTGTGGCGGCCGGTACAGGTGCTGGCCGCGTTCGAACAGGTGGGATTTCGGCCCTCGCTGAGCAAGGTTGCCGCCATGTGGTCGGGTACGCCGGTCACGGTGCGGCTCGAGGATCTGGACAAGATCTGCGCGGCACTGGATTGCACCGTCGCTGATCTGCTCGTCGCCGAACCGCTTGCGGCGTCGGTGCCGGAGACTCGAGCGGTCGGTGAGACACCGGCCGCGGCGACGCCGACGCGACCGACGGCCCGCCCCAAAGCGGGGCAGCGCCGGTCATTGCCGCCGAATTAGCCAGGCGCGCACCGATGCTCACGGTCCGCATCGGCCAGTGCCCGGAATGCTGCGGATGGGGCGTGTTGAGGCAAGGCCGGTACTGCAGCTCCTGTGACAGTTGGCGGGTCCGTTACCCGCAACGGGCACCATGTGCTCGCTGTCGCCACCAAGGCCACCTCAATCCGGAAAGGGTGTGCCGTGGTTGCCTGTTGGCGCTACGGGCCGAGGCCGACGGGGAATGGCTCGCCAACCCGTCCCTGGCCCGGTCCCGTCAGCTGAGCCTGATCGTGTCCGGGCCGGGAATGCCCCAACGCCTCGCCGCCGCGCAGAGACTGCGAAAGCCCTCGCTGCGCAAAGCTTCCCAGACACGCGACCGCGCGAAGTGGTGTCAGCCGCGGCGCGAGCCGACCGAGCGTGACGACCCGCGGATCTGTCCACCGGCCCCACCCGGGCAGCTGACGTTGTTCTCCCCACGCAGGGACTTACGGCTGGCCATGGCCCGGCGAATCCTGCACCGGCTGCCGGAGGGCTACGACAAGGCGCTACCGCTGGTGCACGCCTATGCCGCCGAGCGTCGCTACAGCAGGCCATGGAAGTCCCAATGCCAGATGATGATTCAGCTCGCCCTGGCGGTACGTGATGCCGATGGCCGCGATCTGGTCGCCGTCGAGTCGCTCGAGGATCTGCAGTACTACAGCCGCCAAGTTCGTGAGATCCTGCAACACGCCGGGCTGCTCGATGTCTCGCCGGCGCATGCACGGCCGCTGGCGGGATCGGCTCCGGCACGGCGACTCACACCGGTGGGCCGTTCCTGTGCCGACTGCCTGACCTGGTTTCCTGCGGCCACCGCTGTGTACTGCCGAGGCTGTCTGAAGTGGAGACGCACGAAAATCCACATCGTCGGAGCCTGCGGCCGGTGTGGACGCGGGCCGCTTCCACTCAGCGACGATGGGCATTCTCGCTGCCGTGCCTGCACCGCTCACGTGGCCGCCTTCGGCGAACGGCACGACGGTGAGGCGACGATACAGCTGTGGCTCGGGGTATTGCCCCGGGGTGCGGCACAACCGAATCACCAAGCCCCCGAAGAGATCAGCAGCGCGCCACACGATACGCGGTCCATCTCCGAGCATCTGGTCGACCCCGATCAAGTGGAGCTGTTTCCCGTTCGCCGCGACTGGTCGGCGGTCGCGCACTGGCCCGTCGAGCAAATGCCGGGTCTCACACCCGCGGCTCAACTGCTGGCCGACGAACTCGCTGCGCGGGCTCGCGAGCAGAGTTGGAGCACCTATCCCGCTCGCAAGGCGATCCATACCCTGAGCACGGTGCTGGGCTGGACGGGTGCAGACGTGCCGGTGCACGAGTCCGACATCGTCGCTCTCATGACCGCGGACTCCGCGCGGTACAGCGCACGCAGAGCGTGTCAGTTCCTCGAATCACGCGGTCTGCTGGTCCCCGACCCCGAACTGCGCCGCGATGTCCACGAGCAGGCCATCACCGCGATGCTCGAACGGCTACCGCAGGGATTCGCCACCGAGTTAGCGGTCTGGGTCGAGGTCGAACGCGGACACGGGCACCGCAGCAGACGCCGGAAACGCAGCTTCTGCAGCATCCGCCGCTACCTGAGCGAGATCATGCCCGTCCTGCGAGAGTGGGCCGAGCGGGTCGAGAGCCTCAAACAGATCACCACCGACGACGTAAAAGCCGCCATCGCGGCCCGAAAAGGCAACGCTGCCCGCTCGATTCACATCGAATTGCGCAACGTGTTCCGCGCACTGCGCCACGAGCGAGTGATCTTCCGAGATCCGACCCGAGGCTTGACGTTCCCCGCAATCAGCACCGTGCCCGCCGTAGTTGGCTCCGACCGCCTACGCGGACTGATCGATCACACCGACGGCGCGTTCGCCCGCCTGGTCATCGCCCTGGTCGCAGTCCACGCCCTACCCACCTGCGACCTACGGCGTCTGCTGCTCGACGACTTGGACCTCGCGCGCGGCAGGTTGATCGTGCGCCGACCCGGCCGCGTGCATACGGTGTGGCTCGACACCCTGACCCACCAGCTCGCCGGACAGTGGCTGGCCGAACGCCACCGGCGCTGGCCGGCCAGCACGAACCCACACCTGCTGATCAACCAGCAGACCGCCTTCCACACCCAGCACCCGCCGATCGGCGTATCGATGCCCCAGAGGGTCTTCGCCACCCACGGCCTGGCCGTCGGGCAGGTGCGTCAGGATCGGATTCTCGATGAGGCCCACCACAGCGCCGACCCCCTGCATCTGATGCGGCTGTTCGGCATCAGCGACTCCACCGCCATGCGATACGTCACCGCCGCCCATCCCGAACGCACCTCAGCCCTGCCCCGGTAGCGGATGCACCGGGCTTCCGCTGCCCCGGCCGGGGCTTGATCAGTTCGTTAGTCAGGGCCGCTAGCGTAGGCGGCATAGTCGGCAGGATGGTCAGGGCTGCCCCGATGTAGGCCGTCGCATGGGTCGGCTTTCTCCTGCTCTGGCCCAAGATCAGATGCTGGCCGGGGGCTTCGTCCGCGTCGGATTCTCCCGAATCCTCAATGTTGAATCACCGACACCGTGTTGTCGTCATTGTTAGCGACGTAGACGGTGTGGCCGGCGGGGTCGACCGCCACCCCAACCGGGCCCTTGCCGACTGGGATGGTGGCGGTGACTGTACGAGTATTGGTGTCGATCACCGACACCGATTTATCGCCGCTGTTGGTGACGTAGACGCTGCGGCCGGTGGGGTCCACCGCCACCCCCTGCGGCTGGTTGCCGACTGGGATGGTGGCAGTGACGGTACGAGCGCTGGTGTCGATCACCGACACCAGATTGTCACCAACGTAAGCGGTGACGTAGGCGGAGTGGCCGGCGGGGTCCACCGCCACCCCAACCGGGTTCTCGCCCAAGGTATCGACATGGATCGTGGCACTGACGGTGCGGGCGGTGGTGTCGATCACCGACACCGAATCGGCGCCGTAGTAGGTGACGTAGGCGGTGTGGCCGGTGGTGTCCACCGCCACCCCCTGCGGGTAACTGCCGACGTGGATGGTGGCGGTGACTGTACGAGTATCGGTGTCGATCACCGACACCGATTCGTCACCGGTGGTGACGTAGGCGGTGTGGCCGGTGGTGTCCACCGCCACCCCCCACGGGCCCCTGCCGACGGGGATGGTGGCGGTGACGTACG
>NZ_JBIWMX010000075.1:4470-12054 GCF_044766925.1 Nocardia sp. NPDC101769
TGACAGTACGAGTAATGGTGTCGATCACCGACACCGAATTGGCGCCGTTGTCGGTGACGTAGGCGGAGTGGCCGGCGGGGTCCACCGCCACCCCAATCGGGTTGTTGCCGACGGGGATGGTGGCGGTGACAGTACGAGTAATGGTGTCGATCACCGACACCGAATTGGCGCCGTTGTCGGTGACGTAGGCGGAGTGGCCGGCGGGGTCCACCGCCACCCCAACCGGGCCCTTGCCGACGGGGATGGTGGCGGTGACGGCGTAGGTGGTGGTGGCGTTCGGTTTTCCGGTGTGGTCGGTCCCCACCAGCTTCCAGGATGCGATGCCGATCAGGGCGGCGACAGCTGTGACGGCAGCGACCAGGACCCACCACCGACGTTTCGCTCGGCTGCCGGTGGCGCGGTGGACGCGGATGGTTTCCTGATCGGCGAGGTCACCGGCTCGCGGCTCGGCTGCTGTAGCGCCGTGGGTGTGATCGCTGGTGCCGGTTCTATGCACCGCGTTCGGGTTGATCATGGTCGGCGCCGGTTCGGCCGACGTCTCCGCGTCCGTCGACGCGATCGGTTCCCTCGACGGCGCGACCGCCGGTGGCTCATCCGGTAGCGATTCGGCGGGCGGGTTTCCGAGTTCGGTTGCATCGGTGCTGCTCGGTGGACGCGAAAGTAGCGGGATCGACGGTGGACGCGGCACACGCTGGTCCGCACTCGGAGAGGTCCCGATGCCCTGTCCTGCGGTGTGGGCGGCATCATGGGTCGTTGTGTCCGCGGCGTCGGAGTCGGTCGGTGACGGTGTGTCGATTGCTGTGTTTTCCGCGGCGGGACCGGGGGCTGGCTTCGGCTCGCGGACGGCGGGATTGATCACGGTTTCCGCCGGAATCGGGCGGTCCGGGGCGCTGACCGCGTGCAGGGCGGCTGCGGCGAGGTCCCCGCAGCTGCGGTACCGGTGGTCGCGGTTCTTGGCCAGGGCCCGCTCGATCACCGCATCGAAACCGGCGGGGAGGTCGGGGCGCACGGTGCAGGGTTTCGGGATGGGCGCCATCACGTGCCCGGCATACAGGTGCGCGAGCGTGGTACCCGGGTACGGCAGCCGACCGGTGAGCAGTTGGAACAGGGTACAGCCCAACGAATACACGTCGGTACGGTCATCCAGCTCGATCTGCGCGTCGAACTGTTCGGGTGAGGCGTACTGCAGGCTCAGCGCGCCCGTCCCGGTCTGGGTCATGTGCGCGGTATCGGCGAGCGCTTTGGCGATGCCGAAATCGGCCAGCAGCACCCGGCCCGGCCGACCGGGCCGCGGGTGTTCGAGCAGGATGTTGGCCGGTTTCACGTCGCGGTGCAGCACCCCGAGCGAGTGCGCGTAATCCAGTGCCTTCGCGGTTTCGCCGATGATGTGCACCGCTCGCGCCGGGTCGAGCGGACCCTTGGCGACCGCAGCGGCAGCGTCGGTGGTGTCGATGAATTGCATCGAGATCCACAACTGGTCACCAACCCGGCCACGCCGGTGTACCGGCACAATGTTCGGATGCTCCAGCCGGGCAGCGTGCGCAGCCTCCAATTCGAAATGCGAGCGCACGTACTCGTCGCCGGTCAGATCCCGATGCAACAACTTCAACGCGACACTACGCGGCAGCTCGGGGTCACGGGCCCGGTACACGGTACCCATACCGCCAACCCCGAGAACCATTTCGACGGTGTACCCGGCAAACACCTCACCGGGGCGCAGGACGACCCGATCCACCAGGCAGCCTTCCCCTCAGCCCCGACCACACAGGTCGCAGAATACTGGCCCCAGGCGAGAGCGACCGATGCAGCAACAACGGCCACACAATTGCACCGCCGGACAAGAAAACCGCCATTGCAGCCGACAGAGAAACCCTGGCCAAAATAGGCATTACAAGTCCGGTCCCCCCAGCCAAAGTCACCACCAGAAGCAGGAACCGCCAGCAGTTCAGCGGTACGAACTCTGAAAGCGGGCCTTCATGTCTGACCTGTAGCAACCTCATTCGTGGCCTCCATGGAGATGGAGCAGGGTTACTTGCGGGTTACCAGCCAGTGTGACAGATGCCGCGCGACTGAGGGGGATCGCGAGCCCCAGTTGTTACAACATCACCTCGAGCACCAGCTGCGGCGGTCGACCCGCGGCCTCATCGCCTCCACTCGTCGCGCATATATGGGACTTCGGGTGAGCGTCGCTCTGAGCACGGCCAAATGCGGGTCTGCTGCGAGTTGTCTGCGCTCATCTCGTGCGAGTTTCGGGATGCTGGCCGGTCCTGGCCTACTGGCCACGGTGCCGGTTTAGTTAGCGCTGTCGCACTGCCCGCGTTTGTTGAACAATGAGGTGATGACATCAACGCTGAACATCACTTTCGAAAACCCCGCGTACAGGACGGCAGGGATGAAGGCGGGGATAAAGGGTCGGGAGAAGCTCGGCGTCCCGTGCTGTGCGGTCGACGGCGTCGAGCACCAATGCGATTGGCACGGACCGACACAGGTCGAGATCGCGCCGGGCCAGCACATGATCGAGACGTATTTCCGGCCGAAGACATTGCCCGTCAAAAGGGGTAAATGCAAAGCCGAGGTGGCCGTGGCCGCGGACGAAGCGGTGACCGTGCGCGCCAAGTTCGACCAGATGGTGTCGACGCTCGTCGTCGCAGGTCCGGGGCGCGCCGATGAGCGGCATCGGCGCGTGTACTTCTGACCCAGACACCGCCTTCTTTGGAAATTTACACAGAAAGTAAGCCGCGTCGGCCGGGTAGCGTCTGACCCGGAGGCCCGCCAGCGCCTCGAGGACGGAACTCATTCCGACCTTGTACGGCAAGGTTTGGGACCTGGATGGTGGATTCACGACCCCCAGCGAGACGGTCCCGGAAGACAAGAAGGCGACCGCACCTCAAGGCACACTGCTGGCACTTGTAGGTTCTCATGTGAGCAGATGTAAAGGCATGCATGACCTGCAGTTCGCCACTTGCAGCCTTGCCGTCATCATCCACACCTTCTCATTCGAGTTGGCGGACTTCCGGTCGAGCAAGCAGGCGCCGCGCAGTGGTAGCCGGTGACTGACGCGGCGTCGCTCGGACGGCCCCGCGCCCCCTCATCGGCGCCACCTGACAGTGCGAAAACGCCGCCATCTAACGCTGCGAGTCACAGCTGCACGCTCGACGGTTTCAGCGCCCAGAACGAATCGAACGGTGGTTCACGTCATGCATATCGGGAAACCTGCACTTCATGGCAGGCTCAGGAGTCTCAGGTCACGACGATGCGTCCGGCTTGCCGGAGCAGTCGCCATCACCGGCGTATGCACTTTGACTGCAACCGGCTGTTCAAAGCCGCCGGCAGCGGCACCGACGGTGGCAGCGAGCCAGCTGGATTCACTGCTACTCACACCCGCCGAGGCGTCCACCGTGCTCGGCGCTACCGACCTGCAAGTGACCGTTCCGCTCAACCACAACGCCGCTGGTGAAGTACCCATCGCTCCACCGGCCTGCCTCGGAGCGTACGAACCAGCCAGCACCATCGAAGGCACCGGATACCTGGTTGTCACGAGCGAAACACTTGCAGACGCCACGCATATAGCTGAATCCAGACATAACGTACAGCAAGCAGTCTTCAACTTTTCTACGGCAGCTCAGGCAGCGTCGTTCGTGCAGGCTCAAAGCCAGCAATGGCAGTCCTGCGCGAACAAAACCCTCACCTACACCGGGTCCAACGGGAAGCAGGAGGGATGGGATTCCGGTCCGGTCGAAGGCGCCCCACCAGCAATCGCCATGCGACTAACCGAAAGGAACACTGGCGGTTGGACCTGCCAGCGCGCACTAAGATCCGCGTCCAATGTCGTAATCGACGTCAACTCCTGCGCATATGACACCACCACCAACCGTGGTAACCAAGTCGCTGACGCTGTGGCCGCCAAAGTACCGCACTGAATCGCGATCAGGCGCCATCGATCCGCCTGCGCCACCCTGCGCGTAGTCGCCAACCGACTGGGGGTCACCGTAGTATCGGCCGAATTTCGGGCGGATATGGCGTAGTGGGCTGGTAGAGCAGGGTTTTCGTGTTCGGGGTGCGCGGCCGGGTATCCGGGGCAATCCAGGAGGTGGGCTTATGGCGGCGACCGTGACCCGGATCCACACCGACGCGCCCCGCACCCTTCGCGGATCCGCCGAGGCGTTCCTGGACACCATCGGGCCCGGCAACACCCGTCGCGCCTACGGCATCGCGGTCGTCAAGACTGTCGACCAGCTCGACGGCCGCGATCCGGACGGACTGCCCGACCCCAGCCGGGCCCTGGACTCGGTCTCCGACGACGAGATCGGCACGGCTCTCGAATCCCTCTGGGGCCAAGCGGCGGTCAACACCTGGAACGCGCGCCGCGCCGCGGTCGCGAAGTGGCTGCCCTGGTGCCGCGAGCAAGGCTGAGACGCCCCGAAGGTGCCGGCGTCGGCCGCGCGATCGACTCCGCCGGATTCGGAGACACCAGTCGGTCGCGGACCGCAGTCGACCGGAGCCCGACAGCATGCTTTCCGACGAGTTCGACAACCTGGTGATGGCCGATTGGGGCGCGGCACATCGCGCCGACCGCGGGCACCTACGCCGGTCGAGATGGCCGCCGCCGAGATGGCTGCGGCCGAGGTCTCCGAAGCGCAGGCCCGGCTCACTGGGGGCCGTATCGATTTGTGACGAAAGAACTCGAAGAATGGCCGCAGGTAAAAGCGCCTTTCCATGGGATTGGCCCCAGCGCGGCCCAATGATGAGACGATTGGTCCAGAGTGCCGGCACCCCGGGTGGGAGGGAAACCCTCCGCCATCGTCCGGAACCGCGACACGGGCGACTGTCGTGTCCCTCCGTCGGGTGTAAATGGTGCCGTACTCGTGTTCGCTGTCTGCGGGAAGAATCAGTCCGAACTGTCCGTACGGTCCATGAAAGTGGAGGTTGCGATGGCGGATCAGGATCAATGGCACTTCTGTGGGAAGTGTTTCGGGATGTTCTACTTTGGTGACCAGCAAGCGCACCGGGGTTTGTGCCCGGCCGGTGGCGGTCATCAGGCGTTCGGGTTCAACTTCGTTCTTTCGCACGACGTGCCGGAAGGACCTGGCACGCAGCAGGAGTGGCGGTTCTGTCAGAACTGCTTCGTAATGTTCTACAACGGCGATCAGGGCGGGAACAAAGGTCTGTGCCCGGCCGGTGGCGGTCATCAGATGTTCGGGTTCAACTTCGTTCTTTCGCACGACGTGCCGGAAGGACCTGGCACGCAGCAGGAGTGGCGGTTCTGTCAGAACTGCTTCGTAATGTTCTACAACGGCGATCAGGGCGGGAACAAAGGTCTGTGCCCGGCCGGTGGCGGTCATCAGATGTTCGGGGACAACTTCGTTCTTCCGCACTTACCGGAGTTCTTGCAGTGGCCATCGCTCTCGCTGCAAACGGTCTCGATCGAGGGAGAGGGACAGTTCGTTGAGGTTAGTGGCGCTGAGTTCACCTCCGGTAGCACCGCTCGCATCAACTACGACCTGGAGTTCTCCGACGGAGGG
Source organism: Nocardia sp. NPDC101769 (assembly GCF_044766925.1). Taxonomy (NCBI): domain Bacteria; kingdom Bacillati; phylum Actinomycetota; class Actinomycetes; order Mycobacteriales; family Nocardiaceae; genus Nocardia; species Nocardia sp. NPDC101769. The sequence continues at coordinate 9,993 of NZ_JBIWMX010000075.1, forward strand.
CCAACAACGCACACAATAAGTGAGGACGACGTCACCGTGGCGGGAGACCGGTCGTTCATCGACAGGATTCCAGTGAGCGACAGCAACCTGACGCACGTTGACGTGAAGGGAAGTGACACCGTCACTGGAACCGAGGTCACAGCAAGTCTCCCAGCCGGCGGGTGACGCCAACGCTTGATATGTCGGCATGTTCTGTCAAGTGGCAGGTGAAAGCGGTCCCGGCAACGTGGGTTGCCGGGACCGCTTTTCGAGCTGATGACCAAATCCCCACCGAAGGCAGAAAACCTGCGCGGTTACTTCAAATTGATTCTTTGTGTTGACGGTCGTGCGGGCCGACGCCGTCGCCGAGGCGGTCGCCTGGGCGCTGGACTCCGAGGTCGCCCGCCGGTGAATACCCTCGCGCGCCCGCCTTCTCGTCGGAGGTCGGCCATACCTCAAACGAACAGGTTGCCGAACACCCTGTCCTGCGAGAACATCCGGCCCGTCGACGGAGGATTCGCGTTCGGCCACCATCGTTTTCCGAACAGGGAGGTCCGGGTAAATCGGCGTGGTGGCAGTCCTGGTCGAGGTGGAGATACCTACGATGGTCTGCGGTCGCCTCCCTGCTTCGGTGACCAGCTGGCCTCGCCCGGTCGATCCCTCGGAGGCCGGGCGGGTCCATGACCGCAGCAGATGTGGGAGCCCGCCCCGAAGGGGGATGGGGCGGGTTCGGTGATCACGGTACTCGGTGTGAGTGCCTCGCAGAAATCTTCAAGCCGCACACCACATCAGCCTTGTCGGCGCCACCTGAGGGTGCGACAACGCCGCAATCTACCGCTGCGAGTCATACTTTTCGGCGCACGTCGGCGTGTGGTGCTGGGGAAAGGTGCTCCTCGCGAACTGGTAATTCAGACTTCAGCAATCCGAATTATGGCCGCTCAGAGAACCTTTCGCCATCCTCAGCACGCACCCGCTTCACCAGCCCGATGAAATCTCCGGGCTAGGGGCAGGTGAAGGGAATGCCCTTGCCGCCGCTGGCGGTGCTGGCGTCCATGTAGTAGGTCAAATTGTCTGTCACATGGTTGATTTCGACGGCGACCGCGTGGGTGCCCGATGCCATTCCCTCGACGGAGAAGGCGAAGTCCCCCGTCCCGTCCCCGCCGGTCGTGAAGGTGCTCGGCGTCGAGACCGGTGCGTTCCCATCCAGCTTGAAATAGACGTGAAACTGCTGGTTGGGGAGGTTGGTCTGGTACAGGTGGCCACTCACGAAGAGGGTTTTCGAGTCGTCGCACTGGGCCGTGGCATAGCTGTGGGAGCTATCAACGGTGTGCCCCTGGTGTGCTCCCATCCATGCGACAACGGGACCGATTTCTCCGGATGTCGGCAGCGCCATGTCAGTTCTCCTTGCTCGCCGCGCCCGAAACCCCTTCGCGGACACCATTGACCGAGAGCGCTCATCACCGGCGCCAGGCCTCATCTCATCGCCCGGCAGGGGCTGCGGATAATGGTGGACCATCATCGGCCACCGTTGTCCATGGTCGCATGACCCCACTTCGTCAGTGGGCAATCCGGCGCGAAATATTCTGTAGCACAGGGGATTACCGACGCTGACCAAACCGCCCAGGCGGTACCTTCCCCGCATCCCGAACTCCGGCGTGCCGGGGTCGAGGGACAGATTCGTGAAAAGTCACTCCAATCGGTTGGCTGTCAATCCAGCGTGCTGCCGAAGATGAATTCCGGAGTCGTCAGCGTGGGCGAGGCCTTTGCGCGACGGAATCGCCTGGCAGCCCTCGACCAGGCCGCGAGGGGGCGCATCGATACCGAGAAGATCTGCGCCCACTGGAAGGACATGTGCCGGGTCGCGGTGTCGATCCATGCGTGCGAGGTCTCCGCACACGACGTCACGCGCATGATTTCCCGTGATGGGAACCCCACCCCGTTGGGGCAGGCCATCGCGCACTACGGGCGGATCTTCAAGACCTTGCACATCCTGCGCCTGGCCGACGACGAGCCGTATCGCCGAGAAGGCAAGGTCCAGGCCAATCTCGGGGAAGGCCGCCATGATCTGGCGCGGCGGATCTAT
>NZ_JBIWMX010000076.1:0-11850 GCF_044766925.1 Nocardia sp. NPDC101769
TCTGAAGGATCACGCGGTGGCCACCCTGCTGTCCGGGGATTGCGACAAGCTCAGCATCCAATGCTGCTGCTACACCACGCTATTGGACGCAACCCATGATGGCCGGGTTCGTGCTGGCGCGGGCTGCGTTTTCAGGGTGGGGTGATATGCCTGGGTGTCAGCTGAAGGTGCGGCGGTAGGTGTGGGGACTGACGCCGGTGGTGCGTTTGAAGCGGTCGCGGAAGGCGGTGGGCGAGCCGAAGCCGACCTGGGTGGCGATGCGCTCTACGGAGTGGTGTGTGGTCTCCAGGAGGTGTTGGGCTTGGCGGACGCGGGCCCGGTGCAGCCACTGGAGCGGGGTTGTGCCGGTTTGTTCGCGGAAGCGGCGTATCAGGGTCCGGGTGCTGGTTCCGGCCTGGGTGGCGATGTCGGCGAGGGTGAGGTCGCGGCCGAGGTTGTCCCGCAGCCAGGTGAGCAGGGGTTCGAGGGTGGAGCCCTGGGGGGTGGGTGCATGGTCGTGGACGACGAACTGTGCTTGTCCGCCTTCCCGTTCGAGGGGCATGACGGACAGGCGGGCAGCGTCGGCAGCGACGGCTGAGCCATAGTCGCGGCGGATCATGTGCAGGCACAGGTCCAGGCCTGCGGCGGCGCCCGCCGAGGTGAGGATCTGGCCATTGTCGACGTACAGAACGTCCGGGTCGACCTCGATGTCCGGGTGGGTGGCGGCCAGGAGGTCGGTGGCAGTCCAGTGGGTGGTGGCCCGCAGGCCGGCGAGCAGGCCGGTGGCGGCCAGCGGGAAGGTGCCCGAGCAGATGGAAGCGATGCGCGTGCCGTTGGCGGCGGCTGCGCGCAGCGCGGCGCCGACGTCGGGCGCGAGCGGGGCCGCCGGTGTGGCGGTACCGGGCACGATGATCGTGTCCGCGCCCCTGAGCCCGTCGAGACCCCAGGGCGCCCGCAGTGTGAAGGTGCCGGCGTCGATCTCCGGTTGTTCGGCGCACACGCGGACCTGGTAGCCGGGGCGCCCGTCCGGGAGCCGGGTGCGGGTGAAGACCTCGATCGGAGTGGAAAGGTCGAACGGGATCACCTGGTCCAGCGCGAGAACGGCGACGGTGTGCATGGCCAGAAAATACCTCCCCGCCGGATGACAGTCCCGATCTCGGCTCCCGAGATCTCCGATTCACCACAGCTCAACGGCTCCTCGGCAGCATTGGCACTATCCCGTCGAATGGTGTCGGTAATGCCACTGGGAGACGAGGTGGCAGCCCGGTACGTTCGGGGCGTCCCCGGCACAGGCCGCCGCTTCCCCCATTCGGAGGACCTCCATGCACGCCCAGATCGTCTTGTTCGATGGCTTCGATCCGCTCGATGTCATCGCCCCCTACGAGGTGCTCTACGCCGGCGGCACTGCCTCCGCAGGCGCCGTGACCGTGGAACTGGTTTCCGCCGAGGGGCCCCGCGAGGTGGCCAGCGGCACCTGCGGGCTGGCGCTGCGCGCCACTGCCGCCCTCGACCCCGGGCGTGCCGGCCTGATCCTGGTCCCCGGCGCTTCGGGCCGCGTCGGAGAACCCGGCGAGGTCCCCGACCATGACGCGGGGGCCGGGGAAAGGCAGCAGGACGAATTCATCCCCGTACTGTTGGGCCGCACCCTGAGCACCGAGTTGCCCGCGCTGTTGAAGGCCGCGATGGAAAATCCCGAAGTGACAGTCAGCGCCGTGTGCGGCGGCTCACTCGTTCTGGCCATGGCCGGCCTGCTGGAGGGACGCCATGCCACCACCCATCACATGGGCCTGGACATGCTCGACGCCACCGGCGTCCATGCGGTGAGCGCCCGCGTCGTCGACGACGGCGACCTCGTCACCGGCGCCGGTGTCACCTCCGGACTCGACCTGGGCCTGTATCTGCTGGAGCGCGAGGTGGGCCCCCGGATCGCTCATGCCGTCGAGGCACTGTTCGCCCATGAGCGCCGCGGCACTGTCTGGCGCAACTGGGGCCCGCAGCCCGCCCGGCTTTGACCTGACGCCCTTCACCTTGCACCGCCTGCTCGCACCACACCGTTAGGAAGCACATCAGCATGTCCGTCGAAGGCACCTGGGACCTGTCCATCGCCACCCCCATCGGCAGGATCAAGGCCGTAACCGAGTTCCGACACAAGGACGATGTCCTCACAGGGACCGCCCACGGGTCGGGGGAGGAAGTAACACTCAGCGACGTCGTCCTCGACGGCGACCGGCTCTCATGGAAGCAGGCCGTCACCAAGCCCATGCGGCTGAACCTGACCTTCGCCGTGACGATCGACGGCGACACCCTGACGGGAACCTCCAAGACCGGACGCCTTCCGGCCTCGAAGGTCACCGGCGAGCGCCGCACCTCCCAGACGGACACGACGCACTGACCATGACGAAACTCTTCCTCTCCCTGCACATCCTGGCCGCCGTCGTGGCCATCGGCCCGGGAGGTCAGCGCCGAGGGGCTGCTGCGGCATCCGTCGTTTCGTGGGGTGCGCGCCGATCGTGACGCTGCCGAGGTGGCGATCCGGCAACCGTATCCGGTTGCGTGACGATCGGGTCGGATCACGGGTAGGATCGTGGGTATGACTCGTCGGACTACGAAGGTTTCGCTGTCGCTGGAGTCCAGCGCCTGGGAGATCGCCGAACGTGAGGCCGGTCTGGCCGGGATGTCGCCGTCGGCGTGGATCTCGAAAGCCTGCCGTGACAAGGCGATTCGCGACTTCCGTCCGGTGATGGAACCGGTCGCCGAGGCGGACGCGGCCGCCGAGTACGAGGCAGAGCAGGCCGCAGCCGATGCTGCTGAGGGTGTGCGCCGCCGCAAGGGCGCTGCGTGAGGCGCGGGGACATCCACTATTACGGACAACCCGGTGCGGCACTGACGACGATCGTGCTGCTGGCCTCCAACCAGGCCGTGCTCGACAGCGAGCGGCCCTGGTTCATGGGCCTGGACCTACTCGACGAAGGTGACGGTGACCTGCTGACCGTGCCGATCCCCGAGCACGGGTGGGTCAACACGGCCGCGACACACCGGCTGTATCGCCAATGGGTGGGCGAGCGGATCGCCGGCACCGACGCCGAGACCATGGAGCGGGTCGAGGAGGCGCTACGCGCGTCGCTGGATCTGTAGCCCGATCCGACTGTGCCGAATTGGAGCCCGCCCAGCTGCTCGTCGGCGAACCCAAGGACGCCGAAGGTCTGGCCCACGCCGGAATCGACACCGGAGATCATCGCGGCGTGCCGGACCTGGAACCTCGCGCCGGCTCTCGCGATTATCGACGCCCGCCTACGACCGGTGCTCGCAATCCGAGATAACCACGGCGACATCAGGGTTCGTGCGCCTCAGCGTTGTGCGAAACCAGGGGAGTCATGGACAACACTCCGCACGGCATCCGAGTTCGGCATATCCCCTGGTAGGGGTGATCCAGTGGTGGCGCCGCTTTGGACCCGGCGTCACGACCGATAGCACCCTCAGCTGCGGTTACTCCGATATGCGCCACCCCAGCACCACACTCCGGCGTGCGCCGAAAGTGTGACTCGCAGCGGTAGCTGGCGGTGTTGTCGCACCCTCGGGTGGCGCCGACGAAGCTGATGTGGCCTGTGCCGCGGCTCTTTCGAACGTGCGTCAGCAGACCCGGTAGGGATCCGCTTCCGCCCAGGCTTCGCGCCGCGCGGCGGGTAGCCGGTCGTCGATCAGCTGGGGTTGGGCGTCGAAGGAGAGGCAGGTGCGCTTGTCCGGGGTGAACGACGGCCAGTCCGGGAGGTCGGGGGTCTGGGGGTTGCCGGTGTGTGCGAAGGCGGTGAACGAGGCGACCATTGTTGCGGAGAGCCGTTGTGCGGTGGCCGGATCCGAGAGTTTGACGTGGTCCAGGTTGCCGAAGGTATAGGGGACGTCGGAGCTGTGGATGGGTCCCATTGGTATGGCGGCGGGATAGTCGAAGGTGTACTGCCATACCTTCGCCCCGGCCGCTTGGGCGTGTTCGGCCAGCCATACCGACGGCATCTGAGCGAACCAGCTGCTGAACACATCGGTGCGTGGGTCGTGTCCCGGCAGTGGTGTATCGGAGTACACCTGCTGCAGGTGGTCCCAGAGTTGATCACCGACGGCTTGGCGGAGCAGCGTTTCGGTTCTGCTGCCGAACAGCGGGCTGATCGCGGCGAACGAATCTGCTTCCCTGGCGCAGGTGCCGATCATCAGGTCCACACTGCCGTTCACCGTCTTCAACGGGTGGTCGGTGAATACCACTCCGTCGATGACGTTGGCGTAGGGGTCCAGTACCTGCGGGTCGATATTGGCGGCCGTCGACGCGTGGAGCAGGTCCTCGGCCGGGACATCGGTCAGCTTGGCCGGATCGCTGATACCGAGGGTGTGCAGAACCGAATTGGTGGTCGCTGCCATGAATTCCGGGGTCCGCATCGGCCGTGGTCCGCCGCTGGCCAGGATGGCGCGGTGAAACAGCTTGCGCGCGTCGGCAATACCCAGCATCGGCCCGATCGACATGGCGCCCGCCGATTCACCGGCCACGGTCACGTTCGCCGGATCGCCGCCGAAGCCGGCAATGTTGTCGCGCACCCAGCGCAGCGCCGCCATCTGATCCAGCAGCCGCAGGTTCCCCGAGCCGGGCTTGCCCGGCAGGACCAGCCCGCCGAAGGCGCCGAGCCGGTAGTTGATGGTGACCAGAACGCAGTCGCGCGCCGCGTAATGCGATCCGTCGTAGAGCGGGTCCGCACCCTGCCCGGACACGAACCCGCCGCCATGGATCCACACGATCACCGGCCGTTTCCCGCTGGTCGCGCGGGACCACACATTCAGATACAGGCAGTCCTCGCTCTGATCGGCCACCGGTGCCGCCAGATCCGCCTTGGACGGCGGCTGCAGTCCTCCGTGCCCGAACTGCGTCGCGTCGCGGATCCCGCTCCACGCCTGGGCCGGTTGCGGCGGCGCGAACCGCAGGTTCCCGGTCGGCGGGGCGGCGAAGGGAATGCCCTTCCACACCAGTACCCCATCGGCAACCTGCACGCCGCGCACCTTGCCCTGTCGGGTCGTCGCAACCAGCGGCTGATCACCACCGGCCGAACCGCCGCCGCTGGAGCAGGCGGCCGTCGCGGTCAGCGCCGCCACACCCGCTCCGGCCAAGCCGAAGAACCTCCTGCGGCCGACCGGGAGCCCTTCGGCCGTCCCCGAGGTGCGATCTGTGCCCATGCGTAATTCCTTACCATAGGTAACAAAAATCCCGCGCATACGGCCCAAGGCTGTTGCGCGGCATCGCCGTTGACGTACACATACCTGGTCACAGCGCCACCCCGGCCGGGTTCGATGCTCGACTGCCCGGGCGGGGAATCGCTCGTCGTGTCAAGCGGCGGCCTGGGAGCGGGACAGCGCGATCGTGGTGGCGCACATGACGACGACTGCGAGCGAGGCGACGACCAAGCCCGCGGTGCCGGTGCGGAGCCGTTCGTCCAGCACGGTGAGACCGATGAACGCGGCCGCCAGGGGCTCGCCGATCGTGACGGCCGGCAGCGACGCGGCCAGCGGCCCGGCCTGGTACGCGCGTTGCTGTAGGTAGACACCGGTGACACCGGACGCGACCAGCGCCCAGGTCTGCCAGGCGCCGAGCACGTGGCCGAGTCCGTGCTCGAACAGGCCGGTGACGTAGGAGGTGAGCGCGGCGGCCAAGCCGTACAGCGAACCGCTCGCCACGCCGAGCAACAGCGCGCGCCGTGCCGGATCCGCCGCTACGATCCCGCCCGCTGTCGCCGCCGCGATCAGCCCGAGCAGCATCGCCAGTGGCACGAGCCAATCACGCAGCGGCGCATCGGTATTGCCCTTGGTCGGGTCGCCGACGATCAGAAAGCAGGCCAGGGCGGCGGCCAGCGCGAGCGCAGTCGCCCAGGTGCCCGGCGGGACTCGGCGGTTATTGAGCCGCGCCGACAGCGGCAGCGCGAACACCAGTGAGCTCACCAGGATCGGCTGCACCAGCAGCACGGCGCCCAGCGCCAGCGCGGCGACCTGCAGGGCGTATCCGCCGGTGTCCCCGATGACGCCCGCCCACCAGCGCGGGTTGCGCACCAGGGATTCGATCAGCGCCGCTTTTTCCGGCACCGCGGCGGCCGCCCGCTGCTGCGCGACCGCGGCGACCGCGAACAGCAGCGCGGCGAGAAGTGCGCACAGGACAGCGGCAGCCGTATGGTTCGACACCGATCAGTGTGCTCCGCGAGTGCCGTATCCGGACGACTGCTGCGCCCGCACGGCGTGTCGCCGGGTCCGTCCGGGGGCGGCGCCGTCGAATTCCATCTGCTCGCCGATGCCGGGGATGGCGAGCCCGATGACGGACAGGCGCCTCTTCTCCAGCCGCGATGTCGGGGGTCGGGGGAACAGACGCACGGAAACCGGCGGTAGGGCGAATAACCTGTGTGTTCGACTGGCCGTTCAAGCTGCCGCCCACAACGCCCAGGGTCCCACATCGGGCCACATGCTCATGCTGGCTATAGCGGACGATGGTGCGCGCTCCTGCCGCATGTCGCGCGGTTCGAAGCGGCCACGCGGCAAGCCCGAAGATCAACGCGCCGAGATCATCTCGGCCAGCCGAGCGCACTGAACTGCCGTATACCGCGCTGACCGAACCGGCCAGCGTGGGGCGCTGGCGGCTGGAACCTGGTGTGGCGCAGAACGTCCGCTATTGCTGAGAGGCGCGCGGCACTGTGGCTCAATAATGAAGGTATCCGGACAACCCGCTTGCTTGTGTCGCACCTTGTGGTGTTGCGATGCGCCTGCCCGCATGTCCGGATTGCGGTGTCCGAAGGATGGGCGCGGGCAGACGCATCGACCCCACTAGTGATGGAGCTGGCAGGTATTCGGCTCCCCGGCGGGCCCGGATTGGTGACGACATGTGGGTGGCCCTGACCGATCGCGCCGACCACCCCAGCCCGGTCCGCGGTGTAGCGGGCACGAGCATCGGCGATGATCGCGACGCTGTGCTGGCTAATACCGGGGGCTGCCCTCGTTTCGGCTGCCGTCGGGCCGGAAGCTTTCGGCGAGGAAGTTCAGCACGCCTTCTTTGGTCAGCTCGACACGGTCGAGGTGCGGGTAGTGGCCGGAGTCCTCGATCATCGCGACGGTGGTGGGCGCACCCGACAGCTGCTCGGCCGTTCGGCGCGCCTCGGCGGCCGGGTCGGCCATATCGGGGTCCTTGGTTCCGGTGACGATCAGGACCGGGCAGCGAACCTCGTCGTAGCGCAATGCGGGCCCGGCCAGCGACTCGGCGGTTTGAGCGCGGAGCGCCTGCATGCGTCCCGGCTCAGCCAGGTTGGCTTTCAAAGCAGCGACCGCAGGGGTGAAGTCCGCGGGCTTGTCGGTCGGGAACAGCGTGCGGTAGAACATCGCCCACAGCCCCGGGGTGCGGGTGACCGACCAGGCGGCGGCCCGCATCCACGCTTTCGGCCTGCTGCCGCTGGCGAACGTGCCGATGAGGACGAGCCCGGTGACCTCGTCGGGGGCCTGTGCCGCCGCCCATACCGCCGCCGCGCACCCGATCGAATGCCCGATCACCGTCGCCTGCCCGCCCAGCAGGCGGATCAATGCCAGGATGTCGCCACCTATTGCGGCGCAGTCATAGGTCGGCCAGTGGGCGCTCGACCGGCCGTATCCACGGACATCCATCGCGGCTACCCGGTAACCGGCCGCCGCCAGTTCCGGCGCCAGTAGCCGGAAGGTCGAACTGTTGTCGCCGAGCCCGTTGACGCACACGACCAGCGGGCCATCATCCGGGCCGATCGACTGGTAGGCGATCCGGCCGTCCGCCAGCTCCAGGAAGTGCGTATTCATCGTTCCCTCTTTCGAGATCAGTCCGGTCAACTTGTGTGAGCATTGCTCTCCACTGTGATCAGTGTACTGATTCGGGCGTCATATGCAAGAGCACTGCTCACGTTTATGAGCATTGATCCAAATATGTCTGCCGATCCGCATCACCGCTGCGTGAACCGCCAGGGCCGCGGCGACCCCGACGAAGCCGCAACCAGGTACCGGCGGCCCGCCGACACCGGACTCGCCAGCGCGGGTTGCTGTCGGTGATGGCGATCAACCGCCACTCGGCGGCGTGCTGGCGGCCGGTGGTGGTACCTATCGGCCGGGCGCGGCGGCCGAGGTTGTCCTCGCACGGTTGCGCGGCCTCGCCGAGCTCGCGTACCAGGCCCACACCGACGAGCTCGACGAGCGTTACTGAGCGTTTCGTCGGCGGTCGATCAGAGCATCGAGCAGAGCGCGGGCGCGGTCGCCGTAGACGGCCTGCTCGATGAGAATGCCGAATGTCTTCGCGTGCAGCAGGATTTCAGACGGACGCGTGATCGTGAGCTCGGCCGAAACGGTCTCGGTGAGTACTTGCTCTCGGTCGTAGATGACAAAGTTTGTTGCAGGGCAGCGGTATTCGGCGTCCAGCGGCAGGATGCCGAGCCTCACTCGTGGGTTGGACATCAGTTCGGCGAGGTCGGTCAGTTGACCGATCATGGTCTCAGCGTCGCCCACAGTGCGCCAGAGCGCGGCCTCGCCGATCAGGATGTGAAATCGGTGCTTGCCGAGCTGTAGCACTCGCTTTCCGGCGAGCCGGGCGGCGACGGCCTCCTCGAGGTCGTCACGCCCGCCAGTAATGGCGATACAGGCAGTGTGGACGGCGCGCGCGTAGGACTCGGTTTGCAGTAGGCCGGGGACGACGTCGGGAACCCACCAGTGAATCAGTTCGGTCTGTCTCTCGAGGGTGATGGATTGGCGTTGCCGGTGGGCATGGCCGGCGGCGAGGGTGCGTTGCCATTCCAGGTAGGCCGCGCGCAGATTGCGCAGGCTTGCAACCAGATCGTCGAGGACGGCCGGATTCCGCAGGCATCGCACCACGCGGCGAGATCGTCCTCGGATGGCGCCTGACGGCCGCGCTCAATTCGGCTGACCCCGGCAGCGCGCCCAAGAGCTGAGCCTGCGGGTGTCCCGGGTGCTGGTCGTAGACAAGACAGACCAGGACCGGATGGGGATGCTGTACCGGCTTCTGCGGCGGATCGACTGCGCAGTGGTGATCTATTCCCAGCCTGGCGCACGTGGGCGGAAACCCCCGCCGCGTAACGGCTTTCGCGGAACTCCAGACCGTCCATCCGGCCGAGTGCCATCACTGGCGCACCCGAATCCCTCGATGCGAGTTGGACGAAGCGCTGGCGCAGGAACCCCAGGGCCACTCCGGCGCTCGGGAGCCCCGGGAGGAGCTGGTTAAGGGGGAGCTGAATTCGGCAGCCGGGGATAGACATTCAGGGACGTTCCACAGGTAGGCCCTCGGGCTGGTGCCTCTTCGGTTGCGCCGCGAACCTACTCCATCGATCGGCTCGCCGGCGCGATCAACGCCCTGTAGTCCGCCGCCGAAACACGAAGCCGCCTCGGACCATTTCGGTCCGAGGCGGCTTTCGTTGTGTCCGGGGTCAGCCGGGGATCTGCGCGCCGATAGCGCTTCCCACACCAGCGCCGATCGAGCCGCCGATGACACCGCCAGCGACACCGCCGATTCCGGCGCCGATCACGGTGCTGACGGGGCATACGGGTACGACGACAACGCATCCGATCGCGCCGCCAGCGAGAACGCCGATGACGGCGCCGGCGACGGTTCCGACGGTGGCACCGATTTGGCCGCCCGGGATTGCCTGGGTTTGCCCCGCGGCGACGGGGGTAGCGACAGGCTGTGCGGGGTCGGGGCTGGTTGCGGCGGACGCGATGCCGGTGCCGGCTCCGGCAAGGCCTGCGGCGATGATGGTGGTGGCTGCGATCTTGCGGAACATGGCGTTACTCCTGGATCTGCTGTCGAGCACTGCTTTTCGTGGCCTTGAAGGCAAGCTCGAGTTTGGCGCCTGGCGTGCGCTGGTCGGTGCTGTACCAAATACCGATCAATTGTGCGTCAGCCCACTGCCCGGCGACGTTCTTATTGGCGACTGCATCGGATCCAAATTGTCTGTTGCTGTCCGGGTTTGAGCCGGTCGGTGGTGTTCACGTTCGTGCCGCGTACGTCGTTGCCCTGGATGTATTGGACTTCGGGTCGGGCGACGCCGGTGAAGTCGTTCGAGGTGTTCTCCACTGGCACTTGGCTTCCGGTGGATCCGTTGGGCTTCTGGGCGATGCCTTGTAGCAGGGACATGGCGGGCAGCGACGGTTTTGTTCTTGTGGGTGTCGGGGCCTGGTTGGATCGGTGCCGGACTGGTCGCCGTGGGGTGGATAGCTGCCAGCGGCGGTGGTCACGCGCTGGCGCGGGCGATCGCAACAACCGTTTCGCCGAGATCCGGCCTCGGGACCTCTTCACGCGTTCGGCGACCAGCTCGGCCACCTGGTCGAAATTCCAGGGTCGCGGTAATCGTTCGGGCCGGGCCCCGCCGGCCTCGGCGCGCTCGATGACGCGCTTCACCGTCTTGGGCGTGGTGCCGCACAACTCGGCGGCCCCACGGTAGGTTCCGACCTCTCGATAGGCGGAAATGATGTCCATTCGCCCTCTCGCGGAGCCGGCCGACCGCCCGAGGCTACTGTCGTTTCATGCCAACTACGTTGCCCGCAAAGGCTGTCGACGCGATCAACGGCGGATTGCTCGCCCACCTGGTCACCATCAATGCCGACGGTTCGCCCTATGTCCGCTGCGTCTGGACCCACGCCGAAGCCGGCTCGCTGAGCATCGGCTCGATGAGCCTGGACAAGCGCTATATCCGCAACCTGCAACGCGATCCGCGCGTCTCGATCTCCTACCAGTCGGGTGCGATCAATCCCCACGGGCTGGCCGAATACCTCGTCGCCGAAGGGCGGGCCGAGGTGATCGAGGGCCGTGACGGTCGCGCCCTGCTGAACCATCTCGGCAAGGCCTACATCGGCCCCGACGCCGACTTCCTCGCCGATCCCACCCTGGGCGAGGGCAATCTGATCCGCGTCCACTTGACCAAGGTGACCGGCGTCGGAGCCTGGCTGGACTGAGCCCGCAGCAGCAGCCTGCCGGGTGCGTGGCGCTCTTCACGGGCGCCACGCGTAGCGGACATCCGGCTCACCCTCTTCGTTGCGCCGGCCGTCGGTCCGATCGATCTCGACGAATCCGTGCCGCTGGTAGAATCTTCGGGCCGATCCGTTGACTTGAAATGTCCACAACCCCAATCCATTCGGCCTCAATTCCTTGGCGAGACCGATCAGCTGATCCCCGAGCCCGCTACCCCTCCAGGTCGGCTCCAAGTAGAGCTGCTCGACCTCGTCGGCTTCGAGCACCAGAAACCCACGAATATCCTCGTCGACGACCGCAACCCACGTCTCCTGTTGTGGCACAACCACATCGGCGAACCACCGCCGAACAGCCTCATCGCTATGCCCCCGCTGAACCCCCGGCAGCGCCGCAGCGAAGGATCGCAGCCACAACTCAGCGATATCGGCAGCATCGGTGCCTTCGGCCCGCCGAAGCAACAAATTCACAACCCGAAACTAACCTGCCCCTGCTCTCCGAGGCCGCTCCGGCTCGTGGAAGTACCACCATCGTCCAAGTAGCCGAATGTCGCGCGTTAGCTGCCGTCCGTAGGCCTATCCGATGCTGCGGGTGCGACGAAGACCGTTGCAGGCACTACTCCGGCATCTGAGCCCGCACCGCATACCGGGCGGACCGAACCGGTCGGAGCGGGGGCGCCGGTGGCCGGAACCTGGTGCGATGCAGAACGCCGGCAACTGCCGATTTCGATGTGCTCTGGCCTTGTCCTGATCCAGCCCCTGTCCGTCTGCCGGTTACTTCTGTCAATGGCCATATGGAAGTCGCCGCTGGTGGCCGGGTGAGGTATCCACTGGTGGCCAGGAAGAGTCCCCACCCCTTTGCTGGGGTGGGTGGTT
>NZ_JBIWMX010000077.1:0-11715 GCF_044766925.1 Nocardia sp. NPDC101769
ATCAACGTGGAACCACGCTCGGTGACCAGCTGCCGCAACTCGGTGTCCGCGGCCCTGGTCTTGCGGTCGATGGTTTCCAGATCCTCGATCAGCTCCACGACCAAACGCCGCCGGATCCGGGCAGCCGCATCGCCGGGCGTGATCGTGGCGATCAGGTCACGGGCTTGGCGAGCCGACAGAAACGTCTTGGCGCCACCGGGAACCAACTCCAGCAGCAGCCGGTGCAGCCGGCACAGGGTTTCGGTGCGGGCACGACCGAGTTCGTCACGGCGGTCGGCGAGCATGCCCAGGGCGATCAGTTCCGGATCGGCTTCGACCCGACGCAGATTCGGTGCGTGCGAGGCGGCCAGGGCGACCGAGTGAGCATCGACGGGGTCGGTTTTGCGGCCGTTGCCGGTGGCGAACACCCGTACCTGGGCCGACAGTTTCGCGGGCACGTCGATCACGGTCTCGCCGTCGTGGACCAGCCGGTGCGCCAGGTGGCGGCCGATGCCGTTGCAGCCCTCGATGGCCCAAACCCGGTCAGTGAACTGCTTGCCCGCAGACAGCATTTCGTTATATCCGGCGGTGTCGGTGCCGTACCGGCCGCCGGCCAGGATCCTTCCGGTGCTGTCGATGATTTCGATGGTGGCCGAGCGTTTGTGCGGATCCATCCCGATGATGACGGTCATCGCCGGTTCCTCCCGTGGTCGGCATCGTGGTGTCCGTGCGGGAGGGCACCGCTAGTTCGAGCCGGGGCAGGCCCCTCTTCAGCCACTCCCTGCACGGCACCCGGTGGGAGGCAAGCCAATAGAGAGCCACACCAATCCAGACGGTGGGCAGCCAAATATAGGGAGCATCCCACCGGGCACCTGGATCAGATCCAGGCCGGGATCCGATCCTGACACCAGTCTCTAAGCTTGAAATTTAACCTCTGGCTGGTGTTTGCGCTGTTCGGCGGGGTTTGGTGCCTTTCTGGTGGTGTGCGGGGCGGGTGTATGTCTGGCCGGTGACCAGGACGAGTCCGACGTCGTAGCGAGTGGCGTGGTGGCGGTTCTTCACCCCGGGCGGACGTCCTGGGCCAGGACGGGAAGGTTTTGGTGCACTGGCGGGAGATCCCGTCTTCGCGCGGATGTGACGAAACCCTCGTCGCACCCGGGCGGGTGTAAGGCGGTGCGGTGCAACGGGTTTCTCCCACGGCAACCGCAGATCGGCGGCCAGGGCCCGGGACAGCCGTAGCTGGGTGTATGCGGTGAGGATCAGCCAGGTCCAGCGGTCGGCCGAGTCGGGGTCACGCACCTGCGGTCGGGTCCAGCCCAGTGTCTGCTTCCACATTCGGAAGGTATGTTCGATATCGAAGCGCCGCAGAAACATTCGCCAACATCGATCGACGTCACCGATGGTTGTGTCGGTGCCCGACCACCACAGCCACACGGGTTTGTTCACTCCGCCGCTGGGTAGTTGCTCGACCGTCAGCCGGATCACCGTGCCTTCAAGGATCGGCATCGGGCCGACCCAGTCCGCCCACGCCGACCGGCGTTGCAACCTCGGGTGCAGCCGGTTCCACGCGACGACGGTCGCTGCCCCGTAACGCCTTGTGTCCGTATGTGTTGCGATATCTTCGGTACCCCAGCTGGCCGGGTCTTTGAATACGAACTCACCGCCATGACGAGCGGGTCGACCGCCCTCGGGCGGGTGGAGATATTCCGGAGCCGGGCGGCGGAACACCCGATCCGAGCGCAACCGCACCAGGATCTGTATCGGCAGGTCGGACAGCAGGTAGGCCAGGCGAGGGCCGTCGTAGCCGGCGTCGAGTACGAATAGCATGTCCGGGTCGTTCTCGCGCCACTGCCCGGCGTCGATGAGCCGGCCAACGAGGTCACGGATCTGGGAGGCGGTCACGGCGAGAATGTCCACACCGGGACCCAGCCGTTGCGCGTCCAGCGGCGCGGTCCAGGAACTGCGGCCGGTCTCGAGCGCGGCAATGATCGAGTACGGCCACCCCGGAATCATCTGATGCTCATTGCGGCCACGCCCGTAGGTGTGGCAGAACGACCGGTCCGGGCAGGTCGCGCCATCCGGCCGCAACCACGGTGACACATCGACCGCCAGCACCAGACGCCCGTCCGCCGCCCGCGGCAACCGCACACCCGCTAAAGCTGTTCGCAGACAGGCGATCTCGACCCGTCCATGGTTCACCGCATCATACAGCGCTCCATGTCCGCGGCGATGCTCGCCCACCAACGACAACCCGACCATCGACCGGACCGGCCCGTCGGCGCACAGCACCGCCTCACACAATTCGAACAACACATCCCCACGCCGGGTCAGGCAGTCGTAGAACCCCTGCCGGAACGCCACCAACTCCCCGAACGAGCCCCCGTGCCCGCCATCGGCCATACTTATCACCGCAGCCCTTGTATGAAATTGCCTGTGTCGCAACAGCAATCATCAGACAAGGGCTGCTCGCATGATCAACCGGGGTCACACCAGCGGCCGCGGAGGTTAAATTTCAAGCTAAGTGCCCGTGTACGAACTGATCATTTAGCGCGGGCGAGGCGGCGCCGCATCAGGATGATCATGGCCCACTGGACCATGGCTTCGTGGTGTTCGGGCAGGCGTTCGTAGTCACGAACACAGCGGCGGTGCTGGAAGATCCAGGCCAGCGTGCGCTCGACCACCCACCTGCGTGGGATGACTTCGAAACCAGTGGCGGCGTCACTGCGTTTGACGATCTCGATGGTGTAGCCGAGTGTGTGTTTGGCCCAGGTCACGAGTTTTCCGGCGTAGGCGCCGTCAGCCCAGATCAGGACGATTTTCTCGAACCAGTCCCGCAGCAGGGTCAGGGCGGTGCGAGCACCGTCGCGGTCTTGGACGCTGGCGGCGGTAACGACCACGACCAGCAGCAGTCCGATCGAGTCCACCAGGACGTGGCGCTTGCGACCTGCCACTTTCTTGCCCGCGTCCCACCCACGGCTGGCCGAACCGACGGTTTCGGCGGCCCTCACCGATTGCGAGTCGATGACCGCCACGGTGGGCTCGGTGGCACGCCCCTGGGCCAAGCGCACTCGTTCGCGTAGATCGTTGTGGACCGCGAGGGTGAATCCGGCGCGGTTCCAGCGGGTGAAGATAGCATGGACTGTGCGCCAGGGGATTTCGTAGTCTGTAGGCAGGTTTCGCCACTTGATTCCATTATCGACGACGTAACAGATGGCATCGATCACGCAGCGACGGCAGTACTTTTCCGGGTGACCGCCCCCGCCATCGAGCCAGCTTGGCCACGGCAGCAGCGGTGCGAGCACCGCCCATTCGGCGTCGGTGGCATCACAGGTATAGCGGCGTTGCCTGGGCGGGCGATCGGTGCCGTGCCCGAATCGGCATGCCACACAGGCACAACAGGTTTCGGTGATCGGGCTGCCAGCGATGATGTTTGCGGAGTAGAACGACATGGCGGGACCTAGTGGAATGGCAAAACGGGGTGTGGTAATTCCGAGTGCTACCACCGGGTCCCGCTCCGCAGGGCCATTGCCGCATCGACTGTCGGCAAAAGCCCTGATTGACACACAGAAAAGGTGTCAATCACCCACTACGTCAGCCTCATTGGCGATCATGAACTTCCCCGAGGGCTGTTGATCGGCCCAACCTCGCGCGACCAGACGCTTCAACTTCGACCGCAGTCCTTCCACCTTCGCTCGATCGGTGGTCGCTATCCCCAACTCGGCGGCGATCTGCCCGGCCCGCAGCCCATCGGCGGCCTCGGCCAGCACCTCCAGGATCTCGCCGTAGTCTTCCGGCAGCACCGCGGCCGGGTCCATCCCCGCCACCCGCTGCGGCACCAGCAACGCCCCGATCAGCCTGCCCGCACCAGGACCTGACTGCGACACAACAGTTTTCGTATCGCCATCAGAATCAGCTCCAGCCGTCCGCGCGTCCTGATCATCGACTTCGGCCCGCTCGTCGAGGATCTCGTCCATCGTTTCGCGTGTGATCTGAAACCTCGACAATCGCTGCTCGGCCGCCTCGAGCTGTTCGCTCAGCTCGGCGATCTGCCGACGCAGCTCCTCGACCTGCTCCGCGGTCGCGGCCTCACGCCGGTCCAACTCCTCACGCCAGGACCCCATCGCTGCCTCCGCCGCACCGACCCCCGATCCGACGATAGGCCGTCGTCCACCGCCACGATTCAAAACCACCGAGCCGCTGAACGATCAGTTCGTACACGGGCACTAACTAGCCGCATACCGCGCTGACCGAACCGGCCAGCGCGAGGCGCCGGCGCCCGGAACCTGGTACGGCGCAGAACATCCGCTACTGCCGAGTTGAGGGCGTTCCTAATCTGCCCACTCCAGGTTGAGGAACTCGTGGCTGTGTGCTGCGGCCAGGGCCTGCAGATACGGTTTCGAGGTGTTCACCAGACGACGTCGCTGCCCCGGTGTCAACGTGACCTCCCGGATCGGGCTGGCCTGACTCAGGTTGATCGTCAACTCGACCCGATGGGTGCCAGGCAACACCGAGATCTCGACGGTTCTCCCTCGGCGCAGTTTCGCGACCTCATAGCCGTCAACCACGACACCGTAGGCGGTGTAGCGGGTTTGCCACCCACCCGCCGCCCGGTGCACGACAATCGTTGCCCGCTCCTGGGCGAGCAGGGCAGGGTCAGCCGCCGAGTAGATCAACGACCGCTTGATGACTCGCCCGGGACCGAGCATCACCCTGGGCTCCGGACCGGTTTGGGAAGGCCCGAACGCCTGTCCGCCGTCGACGCAGGAACCTGCCTCCGCACCATGAACCACCTCGATAAACGCCATACGGTCGAACTATGAGTACTCCGTGACCGATTCGATCGTCGGCATTACATCACGCGGGCATGACGCATCAAATGTACTTGGATTCGAGGACGTGCCTTCAGAGGAAGGCCTCAAGGGCCTTTTCGCAAAACGCGACATCGACTGCGCCATCGGGGATCAATCTGTCCGCCTCCGTCAACAGAGCCTCCGCCCGATCTGCCACATCCGTATCCACGAAATGGTCGAGCTCGAAACAAGCCATGCCCTCCCAGATCAGCTCCTCTGCGCGATCTCGAGGGTCGTGCTCGCTGATGTGCAGCCAGATGCCGTCCAGGCGGACCGTTGCCGTGAACTCATCGACAAGCCCGAGACGCCAAGATCGTCCGACCAACCCGCAGACCGCACTCCAGAAACCCAGCGACGGCAGATCACGCATGTCCCGTCTCGATTGCACCCGAAGATTCTGCACAGCATCGTCGACGGCTGGACTCCAGACCGACGGCATGCCGGCCAGTGCGAGCGCGGCCGGCCAATCACCGCCCAGCGCGACGACAGGCTTGGCGAGAGTCACCCAATCCGCATTGTCGAAACAGATACCGAACTCAGAATCGGTCAACGAATTAACCACTTGCGCCAACCCAGCCCTCACCACCCGCAGGACGGTATCAGCACGACAACGTCCGACCCGGGATCAGGGCAAGTTCGAGACCGCCTACATCGAGATCAACCGGTCGCACCCATTCAAGATCCCCGAACGAACTCATCCGCCGCGGAGCGGGCGGTTCGAACCGGCCTACGCGCCACTCGGAAGGTCAACGGGCCGAGATCATCTCTGCCCGCCCGACGTCCTGCATTGCCAATCACGGGGAGCGTGACTGTCGGTCGGCCTGCATAGGATGCGTCCGTGAGTGATCAGCTATTGGCCGAGGCCCATCGTTTCTTGGAGTGGGAGCGCAGACAAGGTGCGCAGTTGGATGGCAATCCCCTCGAAGTGTGGAGGCTCCTTTATGCGGCCTCGTCTCGTGACAGGGCTGCTGCGAAGGCCGCTCGGACGGCGGCCATGTCGGTTTCGTAGTTGATCGGCGACATTCCGCCGCAGAGGCTGTGGCGGCGGATGGGGTTGTAGAAGCCGGTGATCCAGGTGACGATCCGCAACGCGGCCTCGGCGCGGGTGCGGAAACGGTGCCGGTGCACGAATTCGACCTTCAGGGTGGAGTTGAACGATTCGGCCGGTGAGTTGTCCAAGGCCGATGCGACCCGTCCCATCGACTGCACCACCCCGAGATGCCGGCACAAGACGTTCGTGGCCGCGGCGGTGTATTCGCCGCCGCGGTCGGAGTGGAAGATCACCCCGTCGATCGCCTCGAATCCACCCCGCGTGGTTGCAGCCATTTTCAGTGCGGCACAAGCCAACTCGCTTGAGCACATCACGCTCCATCGCCAGCTCGGCGTTCTCCCGCCGCAACCGCAACAGCTCGGCCCGCTCAGACTCGCTGAGCCGGTCACCGGCACCGCCTTCACGCTGCTGCCGATCCCGGGCCACCCACGTGGTCAGCGTGCCCTCGTTCACCCCCAACTCACGAGCGACCTGCGCGACCGGCCGCCCGGTCTCGCGCACGATCCGGACCGCTCCCTCACGGAACTCCGCATCGAACTTGCGTCTCTTCTCCGCCATCTGGCCTTTCCTTTATGGTCCGGCCTCCACGATATGAGGGGAAACGCAGGATGGCACTGACGAGAGCGTGTTTTTCCTCCAAGGCATGGTCTCGTCCATGGCGAAGATCGAGGACCCTCCCAGGGAGCGAGCGGTGAGGTTGCTCGGCTATTCGGTGTATCTGGCAGATCTTCTGGCTCAGAGATGTTCAGGTGTCCGAGTTGTCGTAGAAGGGGAAGGGATGCGCATGGACGACGTCCTGGCCGTCCACGAAGACGGCCGGATTGCGTTCACGCTGAACTGGATCTACAACTGCCTCGATGATCCCGAAGCCGACAACCTTCCGTACAAGTATGCTGGCACGCTTCGGACGTTCGACGATCATGAGCGTGCCCAGAAGATCTACTCATGGCTCAGCGGCGAGTCCTGATCGCGCAGTCGCATTACGTCGAACGCACTATTCTGCCGCATACCGCGCTGACCGAACCGGCCAACGTGGGGCATCGGAAGATCAACTGGCCGTGCCGATCCGAGGCCGGCGGAACGTCCGCTACTGCCGAATATCGGATGTTGGAACAAGTGGGGGATTTCTCGTCCGAGTGTGGTTCACCGGCCGGTTCAGCCTTGCCGGATTGCGATACAGAACAGTACAGTACACCCATGCGAGCACTCACCTTTGCCGGCCGAGACCAGCTCGAATGGCGCGACATCGCAGACCCGGTGGTCACGGGCAGCGGCGAGGCCGTGGTCCGACCCCTGGCCGTAGCCACCTGCGACCTGGACATCGAGATCATCCGCCGCCGCACGCCGTTCGAGCCACCGTTCGTCCTCGGCCACGAAACCGCGCACGACTACACCAAGTTGGTGTTCACGCCATGACCCCACGCGAGCGGGTCCTGGCAACCGCCTCGAAACTCTTCTACCGCGAAGGTATTCGCGCCGTCGGCGTCGACCGCATCGCCGCCGAGGCCAACGTCAGCAAGATGACCCTCTACCGTCATTTCCCCACCAAAGACGACCTGGTCGTCGCGGTCCTGGAAGCACGCGACGAGCCCGCACAAGCCATGCTGGCCGCCGCGACCGCGACAGGCACCGCCCGCGACCGCCTCCTCGGCGGCTTCACCCTGCTGGAAACCTGGTTCACCAGTAAAGGATTCCGCGGTTGTCCGTTCATGAACGCCAGCCTGGAACTCGCCGACCCCGGCCATCCCGCACGCGCCGTCGCGGAAAGGCACAAAACCGCCACCAGCGACCAATTTCGTGTCCTGGCCCACGACGCCGGAATCGCCGACCCGAACGGCCTTGCCGATCAACTGGCCATCCTGTTCGACGGAGCCATCGCGCAAGCCCAAATGCGGGACTGCAGACTCGTCGCTCGCGCCGCCCTGGCCGCGGCGACCACCCTCGTCGACGCTGCCCTCGGGCAGCGGTGAATCCGGGCCGCCGCCGACGCGGCGCGGCTCACGCGGACGAACTTCTGACCGCCCGTTGACCTTGGAAGGTGCCACCGGTGATAGAACCCCACTCGCCATACGACGCCGTATCCGGCCCCGCCGCAGCCACGGCGGCTCCCCGCGCGGACCTCTCCGCGTGGCGGCCGGCCTGGGCCTCCGGTCCGCACCGGGTCCCCCGCTGGGACGCGATCCGGGTCCGCGGCGGCGGGGTCGCCGCGGTCGCCGGGGTGGTGCTCGACGGCCGGTCATGCGCGGTGGTCGGCGACGTCGACGGGCGCCTGCGGATCTGGGACCTGGCCGGGGGCCGGGAGGTACGCAAGCCGGTCAAGGCGCACAGGGGCGTCGTCTATACGGTGGCGACACTGGTGCTCGATGGGGAACTCCGCATCGTCACCGGCGGTGCGGACGGGCTGCTGAAGATCTGGGATCCGTCGACCGGGAAGAGCGTAGGCGGGCCGCTGTCCGGGCACTCGGGCGCGGTGCGGGCGGTGGTCGCCGTGACCGTGGACGGGCACGAGCGCCTTGTCTCGTCGAGTGAGGACCGGACGGTCCGCGTGTGGGACCCCCGCACCGGCCAGCCGGTCGGCGGGCCGGTGCTCGGCCACGAGGGCCAGGTGCGGCAGCTCGTGGTACAGCGCTTCGGCGACCGCGAGTGTGTGGTCTCCGGAGCGACCGACGGGATGATCACCGTGTGGGACGTCGCCGCGGGCGCGCCGGCTTTCGCTCCGCTCACCGGGTGCGGCTGGATCTCCGAGTTGGCGACGACCGTGATCGACGGGCGGGTGTGCGCGGTGACCGGTGATGGGATCGGGGTGCGGGTGCGGGACCTGATAGGCGGGGAACCGGTCGGCGAGGGCTTGGTCGGGCATCGCGCGATCGTCGACGCGGTGGCCGCGGTCACCATCCTCGGGCGCCCCTACGCGGTGACCGGGAGCCGGGATCAGACGGTGCGCCTGTGGGACCTCGAGGCCGGTGAGCAGGTCGGCGCGGCTTTCACCGGGTACCGCGTCGGGGTGTGCGCGCTGAGCGTGGTCGAGTTCGACGGCCGGCCGTGCGTCATCAGCGGCGGGGCCTTCGTGTACGGCTATTCGGGCGTTGACGGCGAACTGCTGGTCTGGGACCTGGCCGACGCAGTGGAGAACCGGTCCGCAGCCCCGCTCCCGTCAAGGCACGAGGACTGGGTGGGGTCGATCGACCGCACCGTGGTCGCCGGGCGCGACTGCGTGGTGACGGCGGGCGGTGACGGCACGATCCGGCTGTGGGATCTCGAGTCCGGTGCACAGGTCGGCACGCCGCTGGCCGGCGGGGCTTCGGTGTACGGGCTGGCGGCGGTCACGCTCGATGGGCGTCCCTGCGCCGTGAGCCTGCACCACGATCGCGAGCACTCGCTCCGCGTGTGGGACCTCGCTCAGGGGACGGAGATCAGCCGGTTCCCGACCGGTGACCAGGCGGGTCAGCGGTTGGCCCTGACGGTGGTGGAACTCGACGGCCGGTTGTGCGTGGCGACGAGCGGTGCCCACGAGGACGAACCTGACGATGATGACGACGATGATGACGATGACTACGACCACGACGACTGCGCCGAGACCGTCCGCCTGTGGGACCTGCGCACCGGTGAGCAGATCGGCGCCCCCCTCACCGGCGGCTACGGTGCGATCGTCGCGCTGACGACGATCCAGCTCCACGGCCGTACCCACCTGATCGCGGGTACGGCCGACAATGAGTGCGAGACGACGGGCGCGGTCGTGATCTGGGATCTCGGCGGGGGCGGCCTCCGGGGTGCGGAGATCAGCTGCGAGGACGTCGAAGTGGCAGCCGTCGAGTCCGCAATGGTCGGCGGTCGCCCGCATGTGGTCGCCGGGTACGAGGACGGGAGCGTGCAGGTCTGGGACCTGACGACGGCGGCGCGCGCCGCCGAGCTGACCGGCCAGGAACCGATCACCGCCGTGGCCTGCGGCGACGTCGGCGGGCGCGGCCTCGTCGTCGCCGGCGACGAGGGCGGACGGATCCGGATGTGGGATCTCGCGTCGGGCCGGGACGTGGTCGGCACCCACCGCGTTCAGGGACCCGTCAACGCGCTGAGCTTGTCGCCGGACGGTCGCTTGGTCGCTGCCTTTGGCAATGATGTCGCGGTGCTGGTTCCCGAACTGGGATCGGACGGTTGATCTCGAGGGTGGGGCGGCGTGACGGTAGGCGCGGGCCGCGCCTCCAACGCGCTGTCATGCCGCATAGCGCGCTGACGGAACCGGCCAGCGCGGACCGGAAGATACACGGGCAGAGCGCCGTACGGCCGCCGGCAGTGCGCGCTGATGCCGCTTACGGGGCGCTTCGGACCGGCCGAGCCGCGGCTGGCTGAACGCACCATAGGGCTCGGGTGTACACCTGTCAGCTGTCGGTCGGCGACGCTAGCCTGCGCTCATGATCGATGAGGACAAGTGGGTCGTTCCGAAACGCTGGCTGGCCAAGGCCGAGCCGTTTCGCGGGGTAACCGGTCACCGCCCGATCGAGCCTGCGCCCACCGCGCCGTTGACGCGGGTAGTCGAGCGACAGCGGGAGCGGATCAAGGGATTGCTCGCCAACACGCGCCATGAGGGGAACGACGAACTCGCCGATGCCGGGCTGTTGTGGCTGGATTACCTCGATTCACACGGTCGGGCAGAGCCTTCCGCGCTGGGCGCAGCAACGGTAGCCAGGATCCTTACCGACGACCAGAACAGCTGTTGCTCCTCGATGGTCGAACACGGCCGGCACGTCCGCGAGGAACTCGCGGCTCCCATGGTCGACGGCTGGGTTTCCGCACGTGGGCTCGGGTTCGCCGTCGATGTTCTCACGCAGGCCGGGCGATTGGTGGTGGAACGGCGTCACCAGGACCCTGTCGGTTGGACGCCGTGGCGTCGGGAAAGCTACTACCGGTGGTACGACGCTCTGTCCTGTCGACCGCAGGACGAGCCCTGGTGGGGCATGCATTCCGAGGCTGCTCGGCTGATACGAGCTCGTCTGGCTGTGGCGTCGCACGAGGAGTACGCCGAGGCGGTGCAGCGGGTCGAGGCGCTACGGAACACGGGTTCAATGGCGGCCCGCATGCTGTCGTCGTACCTGCTGCCGGAACGACAGGACTGGCTCGAGGCAGACCTGGCCGACGAGAAGGCCGCCGACCAATACTCATGGCCGCTGGACCTGCTGGTCACGTCAGCGACGACCGCCGCGCAGCTGGATCGCATCGGGCACTTGAAGGGCCGTGCGCCGATAGACACGCACACGCTGTATCCCGACAAGGCACCGATATTCAACGTGGTATGCCAGGTCGGTCCGGCCGCAGCGCCCACGGTGGCCCTGCTACTCGATACCTGTCGCACCTCGAAGGACAGAGCCTTCGTCGCCGGCATCCTCTCTCAGCTACCGTCCGATGACGCCTTCCGTGCCCTGCTGCAGCGGTCGCACTTGGCGCCCGTGGCGGTGGCGCTGAAAAAGGCCACCGCCCGGTATCCGCGTCGTGCACAGCGTTTGACTGCCCCCGCCGCTGTAGGCGCGGTGTAGCGTTGACCAGTCCGGTGGGAGGACTGCGTCTTCACGGTCGCTCAGTGGGAGATCATTGACGCCGCCGTCGATGCCATGGATGACCCAGACCTGGTCGACAACGTTGAGCAGTATGTCGGGAACGCTGGCGAGGCCAAGACCGCGGGCAAGGACATCGTCGCTTTCTGGGGTGAATAAGCAACGCCTAACTCGCTAGCTCGAACGCACTACATTGCCGCATACCGCGCTGACCGAACCGGCCAACGCGACCCCTCCGAATGCATGTGGGACTGTCGTTTTGGGGTACACCCCAGCACCACACTCCGAC